>NZ_JBQEQC010000040.1:0-36757 GCF_052044195.1 Variovorax sp. 22077 | reverse complement strand
CCTCGCGCGAGCAGACGGCGCAGACGATCTCGCGCCTGTTCCTGCGCAAAGAGCGCAGCGGCACTGGACATTGAATAGTGACGCCCCACTGTCTGGATCGTGGGAAATGCCTCCGTCAGGGCCATCACCGTGGCGAACCGATCCACGCCTTCTATATTTCGTCATGCACCTGCCCAGCCTTCTCCACCCCTCAGTGCTCAAATTCATCTTGAGCGCTGCGCTTGCAGCTTCGATCAACACCGCAGTTGCAGCGGATCCAACCTTTATCGAGAAGTCATTGGGGGTGCAGACCGTGCGGCTGCCCGTGCTTGCAACGTTCCCTGCGGCTTGCGAAGAAATTCGGCCGCTCGCCGAGCGCGCGGCCTCCCTGGCCCCCAAGAGCACGAACTTCATCACCTGCTTCGTGCCGGCGGACAAGCTGGTCCTGATTCGGCAGGGCCAGGTTGCCGACCTTTACCCGTACATCACGGTGAGCGTCGATCCGCCCCATCCGAGCGGCCCGTTCACGGTGCAGGAGTTCGAGCAACTGCGCGGGGCGACCCACGCTAGGCTGGGTGACCTCAGGGCGAAATCCGGCGAGGCGCAAAAGGAGTTGCAGGCCCAGGACGCGAACATCGCCGCACGCGGCGGCGACCTCCGGCGCGAGAACTACCGGCAGCAGTTGTCCGGATTCTTCGATGTACCAACGAGACTCAAGAGCTTTTCGTTCCTCGTGAACCGATCGGCCAAGGTCTCGGAAGCGGGCGCAAGCACTCCGCTGTGCGAAGTCAACGCCGTCAGCACCATCCTGTATTCGGGACGACTCCTGCGCGTCCTGGTGATCGATGACTGCGGCGGAACGACCCCGGGCTCGCGTGCTCAAGAGATCACCACGGCGTGGTTGACGGCGCTCTCGCGCCTGAATCCCGAGCGCAATTGATCAGGACTTCAAGCATGCGCTGAGACGCCTGCAGGAAGCAGATCATTGAGTGGATTGCGCGAGCGCGACCGGAGCCCGCACCAAGCAGATCACCAGCCGTCGAACGGCCTCAACCGCCAGCCAGCGTGTGGACTCTTAGCTTGTCGACCAGCGGAGCCGACGTTCATCGATCCGCGCTAGCACCCGGCGCCTGATCACCTGTATTGCCCATCCCGCCGGATCGAGCCACAAGCTGATGCTCCTGCGCATAGGCCCGCACGAGCATTTCGATGGTGGAAGCCACGGAGCGGTGTTCTCTCGCTGCCGCCAGCTTCAGCAGTTGCTTGATGTCCGCGGACGTGCGGATAGACACGGTCTCATCCTTCAGTCGACTCATAGTCACTTTGCGAAAACCCTTTTGTGCCGCAAATGTACGGCAACTTCCTTACGCAAAGATTGTTCCAGGAGACCGGAGGGGGCAGGATTGGCGGCATGGCTTTCGGCGCAGGCAGCGATCTAGCTGGGGCTCAACTGAAAAGTCCTTCGCACCCCGCGCCAGCACTTGCTCCGCTCTCCGCTCCCATTTTGCGGGTACACCCTGGGGTACACCGCACCGCCTATAGATCAGCACGGGCAAATAGCAGCGCGCTCAGCCGCCCGTTTTCAAAATTATCGCGAAACTCGGCTGCAGGGATTCGGCCCGAGCCAAGACCGCGCACCTTTCCAGCTACGGCTGTACGCGCTCATGCATTGTCATTCGTTTGAAAGTCGCGGGTGGCCTGCTTCGCCGCAGCGGCTGTCGGGCCCGTCGGCAGGCATTTGCTCACTACGGGCAACCAGCGTGCGCGGGGTCGATAAGGCCATGCCGGTCTCCACTGGCCCCTCCGTATGACCCGGGTGCCACCTACACAGGGCGCAACGCACGGCCCAAGGCTCCCGTCGGCAAGAAGGTGTGCTCTTGCGAGAAACGGCACACGCGCTATAACCCTTGAAATACAGAGTTCTGCCGCTGGCGAGAGGAGCGAGAAGCCTATGAAAACCAAGCAAGAGGCCCTGGAGCTGGTGAGCGCTGCGTTCTTGCATGCGCAACGGAAACTTGGAACGGAGGCAACGACGATGACGATCGGCGTCCTGAAGAACCGGCTGCTTCAGATCACCGATCGACGGTTTGATCCAAGGGATTTCGGCGTTACCGATATGCGCGCGTTCCTGGCAATGCTTGCGCCACAGGTCCAAATCACCAACAAGACCACACATGGCGAAGCGACGCTGAAGGTAGCTCCGGAGTCCGTTCGCATCGCGCAGGCTCCAGCCGGTGGACGGTCGATGGCCGAGATTTCGCCACAGCCGGCTGCCCCGGGGGACATGTCCCAGGATCTCCTGAAACACGATGGGCGGACCAGACCCGATCTGTGGGCTGCCGTCATGGACTATGCGAGCGGAGCAACGTACGTCTGGGACGAGCGCCTGGGCGAAGCCAGGCCAACGCGTGGCGAAGAGACCCTGCCGGTAATGCCGACTGTGACACCGGTAGAACTAGGAGAGTGGCGCCGAACCTTCGTGAGTGAACACAGGTCCGGACTCGGGGGAAGTGACCTGGCGAGCGCACAGCGCTGGCAAGAGCAAGGCCTTGCGACGGTATACCTACCCGCCCGATTGCGGCAGCCTTGGAATCGCGAGTTGTCACTACGTGTCCGCCAGCGTCTGCAGGAATTCTTTGGTCAATTGAATCCCAAAGCCTCCAGTATCGCTGGAGCTCCCGCCGCCACCGTGGAGCCCGAGCAGGCTGCCGACCTGTGGGGCGAGTTGCTCATGGCGGCGAAGGATAGGGGAGACGGCTTTACGGTCGGTGAACTCCTGTCGCAAAAACTGCAAGCGGCGTCGGAGGATGAATCCGAGCAGTTCATTGCCAGGATCGTCAATGCTTGGGCGTCACCGCGCGCGATGCCTGCGGAACCGGCTTCACTGTCTGATGTGTCAGAAAGGCTCGACTCCTATTCGCGAAAAAACCTCGCGACGGCGTTCGTCAACGCGATTCATCGCGTTGACGCGGTGGATCCAGGGTTAAGTGCTGCTGAGCGGGACTTTGCCTTCAAGCTCAGGGACGACATTGCTGCTGCTTATGGAGTAGAAGCCCGTTCGCCTGTGGAAGTATGCCGGGCTTCGTTGGCGAAGCTTGAAGAATTGATGGCAAGAGGGGCGTCGATCGTCACCCGATTCCTACGAGCGACGCCCGCAACAGCTCGAATCGCTTCGAGTGACCTACTGCCCCTCGCTCATCGGCTGCAGCCATTGCTGGTGGCTGCGGAGCAAGAGTTCTTGGGCGACCTCGATATTCTGATCGGACCGGCCTTCCGTAAGCTCTTCGAAGCCTACGAGAAGAACGAGGACGTTGAGGTGATCCGCCGCGCCCCCGAATATCTGGAGAACATCGCAGGGCATCGACCAGTGGCACCCGATCCCAGGTTGCAGAGCCAAGTCTGGCTGAGCCTGGTGCAGCCGGTGCTCGACCATCTCGTGACGTTGGTCGAGGATGCCACTTCGCGCGGCGAGATTGCCCTAGCGCCCTCCTTGGCGCTGAGGAATCCTCGAACCAAGGCCGATCTGCGTGCCAGTGGGACAGACGCCTTCTTGTCCTTCTCGTTGCTCAATCAAGGCAAAGGGTACGCCCGTGACGTCTCGCTACAACGCAGCACCGATGAGGCGCAGGAGACGGCCTATGACCTGGTTGTGTGTGAGCCAACAGGGCCGTTTGCGATTCCGCCGGGAGGGGAGCAGCTTGTGCAACTGCGCCTTAGACTTGCCGAGCCGTGTGCCGAGTTACGAATTCCAGTGCAGTGGAGTTGCGTCGCCAGCTCTGGTCGTCAGGTTGTCGCGAAGGACGAGTTGGAAATTGCTCAGCAAGTAACCGAGCCGAACTGGGAAGCGCTCCTCTCGGATCCCCCTTACACATTGAACCCGATCAAGCGCGCCGACAGGCTCTACGGCCGCGGCTCGATACTTCAGAACTTGCTTCTGAACGCCATGGCGGGCACGTCGACCTTCGTATGGGGCCAAAAACGCATTGGAAAGACGTCGCTCCTGCAGGTGTTCGCGGGAAACCTGGCCATGAGACGGGATACCACCTGCATCCTGCTACGCATGGGAGAGTTGGCGTCGCTTCACGAGGGGCAACTCGCTCACCGCATCGCGCATCGGCTGGTAGACAAGGTCGATTCCAAAATCGAAATACCTCAGGAGGCAGATTTCGGTGCCGGCATCAGTCTGCTGGTTCCATTCGTCGAACGGCTTTCCGAAAAGATGGAGCGGCACAAGTTTGTCGTCATCATCGACGAGTTCGACGATCTCGACCCTACGTTCTATACCGGCGAGCGTGGGCGCCAGTTCATGAAGGGACTGCGGTCCGCGTCGGAGGCAGGGCTGACGTTCTTCTTCGTGGGTAGCGAACGGATGGATGCAATCTTTGAGCGGCATCAGGCTGACCTGAACAAATGGACGAATGTGCGACTCGACAGGATCGACAACCGAGCGGACTGCCAGTCATTGATTCGAAAGCCTGTCGAAGGTGCCCTTGAGTTCGACGCTACAGCTGTTGATTTCATCGTCGACTACACAGCGGGCAATCCGTTCTATATCCACAATTTTTGCTACCAGCTTTTCCAGCGGTGCCTTCAAGAACATCGGACTTTTATAGACGCAAACGATACTTCGGCGGTGCGTCACCAACTGCTCAAGTCTCTCGGTGCGACCAACTTCGCGCACCTCTGGGAGGACAACCCTGTGTTAGACGCCCAGGACAAGCGCCGAGAAGCAGCCGGAAACTGCATCGCGCTCGCATGCATCTCCGCTCTTGGAGGTCGCTTTGAGGACGTTGAGGAATTGCTTGAAGCACAGCAGGGGCTTCCGATAGCCGCGGAAGACCGGGCTGGCACCGGAGAGCTCCGAAAGGCATGCGCTAGGCTACACAAGCGTGGAGTTATCTCTGATCGTGGGGGAGACGCAGGAAAGGTTGTCTCGCTGCAGATATTCCGCGAATGGCTTGGGGAGAACGCTCGCTCGAAACTCTTGCCCATCTGGGCGAGCTACCGTGAACTGGAGCGGGCTGCTGTGGCCGATCAGCCGGCGCCGACGATGCAGTTGGAAGCACCTGATGCGACATTCCCGATCGGCGAGGACGAGTTGCTGGCGGTCGCTCAGAAGCTCACGTACTGTGGCAAACAGAAGGACGTAGCCGAGATCAAGCAATGGCTGCGGCAGTTCGACGACGACACCCGCATCGAGACAGCCTATCTGCTGCTGAAGCGCATATCCGAGCACGGTTTCATCACTGAAGGGATGCGCGCGAACATGCTGTCCAAGGTCGACGAAATGATCGTTGCTAGGCGCGTGGCCACAGGCAGCGGCAAATGGACAATTGTGAAAAACCGTCGGACAAACCTCGCCATCGGATACCTCGATGTGGATCACAAGAGCGGCGCAACCATGGCTCGCGAGATGAAGACACGGATGCAGGCAGGCAAGTGCGCATCTGCAGCCGAGTTGGAGACATGGATGCGCACGAATGCAGACAAAGACGGCTTCGTGGCACTGGTTGACGACTTCGCTGGCACAGGGCAGACGCTCGTTGGAGGCTTAAAAAAAGCACGCGCGAAGGTATCGGCGGAGCTCTGGGAGCGGTACGTCTCCGAAGGACGTCTGAGCCTCTTCCTAATGTATGCCTTCCCACGGGCGGTCCGGGCTGTTGAAGAAGAGTTTCCTGGTCTCTCTGTGCTCGTCGCGCACTTCTTTGGCGACGAACTGCTGGCCTGCGATGAAGAGGCGGATATCTTCGAGTCGCCGGGGGAGCGCGCGTTTGCACAAGACATCCTCCAACAGATTGGCCGTGAGCTTTCGCCTAGTTACCCGCTTGGGCACGGCGACATGGGCGCGTTGGTCGTGTTTTACAACACCACACCGAACAACACGCTGCCGATTTTTTGGTCAGGCGGAACGGTCCAGGAGCAGCCATGGAAGCCGCTGTTCCCGCGCTCCTGATGCGTTGGTATTCTTCGTCATGCACACCGGAGTGGAGTTGGCAGATGTCACGTTGCGTCAAGTACCGATTGGTACTGCCCAGCAACCATGGCGACCGTAATCCACTAAATGTTCGATCAGGATCGGCGCGGTGGCTTGAACCGGCGGGGAAGACTCCGATCAGTCTGAAGCGAAACTCCGATTCGACTGTCCAACGGACTACTTGTGGCCAGCGATCAGCTCCAGCCGATACCGTGTGGCAGGCCCCAAGATGGGTTCAGCCGGTCTGTGAGGCATCCGAGTACCCCGCCGGATCATCAATCCAGCGCTGAAGTGCCGCACGCGACCATCCGCAGGCACGCCCACCCAAATGCACAGGAGGAGGAAACTTGCCACCAGCAATCCTGCGATACAAAGTGGCACGGCTCAATGCGGTGATGCGAATCACATCGGGCATGCGAAAGAACTCGGGCCCTGCCACGCTCGAAAGGTCAACACGGCGGTGACTGGAATGGGGCTGAAAATGCATGACAACTCCTTGAAGTTGATTCGAGCCCTCAAGCCGCGACTTGAGCATCGACAGGCGAATCTCTGGCTTGAAGAATCCGGACAGCAGCGCTGGGCCGAAATCAGAGCCGCACTCTCGTCGAGACTCGATCAGTATTGCGATCGCATCCAGCGCCTCTCAAGACTCGTCTCCCGCGTGGATGTGCGCCGAGCATGCGACGACTCACGACTTCCGACAACTGGCAACTTTCACAGGGGGGCAACCCCTACCTTTCGGCATCAGTGACCAACACGCTCAGATGGCAAATCAAACGGAGGCAGCTGTCGCGCACCACGTGATCCACACGCCGGTCCCGCGAAGGCGCCTTCAGCGAAACCGATGATGATTGCCAGACGCGATGAGTACGGCCCGGCAAAAAACTCCGTCGGCCGTTGCGCAAGTTCCTGGCTCACCGAGCCGGTGCTCCAGGTGACTTGGCATCAGTACGCTCCTGCGCTCGATTTCGCTCCGCATCCTTCCAGCGCTCCGCCATGCGCTGCTCGTCGGTCTGCACGGCAGGCATGCGACGGACGAAGCGCTCCACGCGCTCGGCCAATTCGGCTTGCCCCTGCCTTCTCAGCGTATCGGCGGTCGCCTGCCAGTCCGCCGCCACCTCCTGCCGGGTGCGCTGCATGACCTCTTTGCCAGCATCCAGGTTGCCTCGCCTTGCCTGAAGAGCTTGCAGCACGCTGTTCAGCTTGGCGCGCATGAAGGTCGAGGTCTTCGGTGGCCGACGCCCCCCTCGCTCGCTCATTGGCAGTTGCCCGAACGCCCGAAGCGCACGCAGCCGGTGATGGATGGCGTCCTTCAGCGGCTTTCGGATCTGACCGCGCACCTGCCGCGGCGTCGCGTTGGCCGCTACGCCCTGCTCCCGCATCAGCGCGGCGAACTGTTCGCGCCATTGGCGCAACGTCTCCTTGCGGATGTACAGACGCTTGCCGGGCTCGAACTCGTGCTCGCACTTGACCACGAGGTGCACGTGCGGATGTGGCTGGTCGGTGTGCAGCACCATGGCGTACCGGTACTGGAGCGCGAAGTTCTCCCGCGCAAACACGCGTGCCGCCGCGAGCACCTTGTCCGGAGGCGTACCCGGCGGCATCGACAGCACGATGTTGTGGGCGAGCTTCGCGCGGCTGTCCCTCTGGCCTGGGGCCGGCTTGGGCCTGTACTGGCTGCTGCACAGGTCCAGTTGCCAGTCGGTGACGATCTCCCTGGGCGCCCCGCGGCCATGCACGGCAGGTCCCTCATCGGTCTCGAGGGGGAGCTTGCCGTGCCGGCTGATGTAGCGCAGGTGCGCCTCGACGCCACCGGCGTCGCGCCCGCCGCCGGATACCTTCACCAGCACCTCGGGCGTGCGTCCCACCGTGCGCTGGATCTGCGCGATCTCGCCGGCCCCGAAGCGCAGGGTGCCACCGGGTCCACGTCGACCATAGCTCACGATGTCCAGCGTCATGTCGCGTGCGCCATCGGCCGCTTGGCGACCGCCGCGTGCGAGCCGCAGCGTCTGCTCAGGCATGGTCCACCTCGCGGCTGCGGGTCTCCCAGCTGACCAGGTTGCGCTGCACGATGGCGGCCGTACCCTGGCGCGCCTGCTCGATCTCTCGTTGGGCCAGCGCGAGTGCATCGATGATCTCGGAGGCCTGCGGCGGTGTGACGGTGTTCGGCAAACCGAACATCCGGAACCGCCGTCCGAGCGCGGCCAGTTGTGCGCAGGTCGCCTTGATCTGGGTGAGTTCGTTCGGCGGAAGTACCACGGGTCCGTGTACATGGTTGTGGATCAGCATGGCCAGGTAGCTGCCCGGCTTCATGCCCCGCAACCCGGCCCGTTCAGCAATCAGGGCACGATCGCCCGCGCGAAGCCGCAGGGTGATGCGATCTTCGGAAAGACGGCCGGTGTCCGAAGCGCGCGGGGCATGCGTAGAGGACGACACTGTGGTCGAGGGCGCATTGGTGCGCAGAACTTCGTCGACGAGCTTGGCGAGCAGGCCGGCCTCGGTGAGTTGATGATGTGCCGCGAGCGCAGCAAAGCGTGTCCGGGTTTCGGCCGGCACCCGGGTTCCAATCACGCTCGATCGAGAGGTCTTGGTCATCGCGACGCCATCGCTGTTAACAATGTCTGACGGCAGTCTATCCTGCCCTCACAGCCGCACAAGGACTCTGCCATTGACTACGAGGAACTCAGTCCCCTCTCGTGTTCGACATGCCGAACATGGCTAGAAGGTGGAGGAGCGCTGCAAATGTACGTCCGCTTTGCCCGACCATGAAGGCGCAGTCGCCTGCGGTCTACTCTCGCAGCGTGGACACCACCGACAGATAGGATACCGGCCTCGAATGGATGGCCTCGATACCATGCAACGCTGTTGCATCAAACAGCAGCGTGTCCCCTGCCCCCACCTCGACGGCCTTCGCACCGTAGCGGTAGGTGACGGCCCCCGACAGAAAATACAGGAACTTGAGCCCCGGGTGTTGAAAGGTCACATATGGGCCAGCCTCCGGCAGCAACGTCACCAGATAGGGCTCAACGAACAGGTTGCCCGACAGCGAGTGCCCCAGCAATTCATAGCGGTAGTCCGCCACGGCCCCGATGCGGTCGACTATGAGCCCCCGCCCCGCCCGCACGTGGCAGAGGTCCGTGCGCCGGCCCTGGTCGACGAAGAAGCGCGACACTGGCACATGCAAGCCCTGCGCAAGCCGCTCCAAGGTTTCCACCGAAGGCGAGACCAGGCCCCGCTCGACGCGCGACAGCATCGAAGCGGAAACCCCCGCCGCTAAGGCCAGCCGCCCCGCGGACGCCCCTGCTGCCATGCGCAGCGCCCTCACTTGCACGCCGATGCGCGACATGGATGGATTGCGCGGCGTGGGCGCCGGCCGTTTTGGACGAACACGCGTTACCGAGGCTGGCAGGCGCAGCGGGCGAGCCGTTGGCAGCGGTGAAGCAAAGTCTCTATGGGCCATCTTGAATCTCACACATGAGAATGGTATTCAGCACTTGCACAGCATCGGGAACGAAGGCAGCAAGCAATAATTCGTCATATATTTTGTAGTGTTATGCCATTCTATATGTGGCAATTGGGCGGTGCCAAGCCGCCGTGTTCCTTCAGCTCCACCACCTAACTTTCCGCGCGCCTTTCGAACTGCGCGGGTCGCGGTGGGCATCCCTCAGGAGGCGTTTGACACCGTCTCTTCTCGGACTTACGTCAGCATTCTTGAGAGAGGGGTGAACGTTCCCACGCTCACCAAGATCGATGCACTGGTTCGAGTCCTTGGCCTGCACCCATTGACGGTGCTTACGCTTGCCTACGCAAGTTCACCGTCGTCCGAAGAAATCAGCAAGCTGCAGGAACTGGTTGCCAGAGAGATTGCAAGTCTCGGACTGACAGCGTTCTCTCCAAACTCATTGCCCAGAGGCAGGACTCGTGGCACCGAGTAAGTCGCAAGACTGAGGTCGCTGATGGCGGGCTGAACTCCTTTATCGATGCGGTAAACGGGACGTTGAGCTCTCCCCTTTCTCAGGTTGATCGGTCCCGGCAGGCTAGAGATTGCTTTATCCGCCGCATCGGCTATTGATACCCCAGTCACCCCAGAGCAGATCAAGGCGGACGGGGACGCATACGTATACTGATTGATCAAACCGAGCTACCGGGCGTCAGCGGGTCTTCAAGCTCAAACATCTCCATGCTTGCCGCCAGGTGTCAGTATTGCCTGTACCTCTTCTATGTCCCTCGCTGCGCCATCGCCCCTCGATACACACCTGAGTGCATCCCAGGAACTGATGCACGAACGCGTCCGCCATCACCGTGCGACATCACCATGCTCGTTTGATGAGTATGTCGCTCAGCAGCGCCGCGAGATCGCTCGCGGTCTCGCCGCAAAGCACGTGGTCTACTTCGACACCAATGTCTGGAAATGCCTCAGCGACTTCTTGCGCGGCAAGGGAAATCTGACGCCGGCGATGAAGGCCTTCTGCGAATTGGCGAGCAGCGAGCACGTGCTGTCGGCATGTGCCTTTCCCATCGGCCTGAGTACTTTGTTCGAGCTGCAGTCCATGAGCGACCCGCTGACCCGGTCGACGTTGGTCGAACTGGTGGACCGCTATTCTCGCAACGTCTGCCTGCTTTCACATATTGACATCGTTCGGGACGAGCTAGCCATATTCATGCGCACGCCGTCGCTTCCCGCGCAGGAGCCTCCGTCTCGCTTCTGCAGGGCAGGGGAGCTCTTGATAACACCTCGGGCGACCTTTCCCCCTGGGATACTGCCGAGTGAGGAAGAAAGGGTTTGGCGAAAAGCCATCTACGACCTCATTGCTGCTCTACCAGTTTCGAGTCAGTTGGAAATGGCCCAGGGTTCGGGCATCAAGCCATGGGACAACATGGCCGGAATCGCAGCCATGAACGATGGCAAGCGGGCTCATCAGCAACGCATCAAGACCTATCCCGACGCTGTTTACGTCGAGCTTGCTGGTAGCCTATCTCTCTATCTCCCCGAGCGTCCCCTTATTGGAGGATTCACCCAGCCCAATCACTGGGCTATCCAGGCCATGCTCCACTGGCACGAGCATCCTGACTCTAAGCATCTTGTCACGGCGCGGGTGATAGCGCATCTTCATGCCGTTATGCGGTTTCACGGCATGCGAGTGTTTAAGCGGGGCGACGTCGCAGACTTCGCGACCGCTGCGTCTGCGGTCCCTGTATGCCACGCTTTGTTCACTGACGAGCGTCTCGTGCGGATCGCATACGACCATCATTCGGATATCCCGAAGTTCGCAGCCTGCGAACTCGTCCACGGCTTCGACCAGTTCACAGCTCACTTGCAGGCTCACACCTGAACACCCCGGCCGGCTACCGATCGGATGGGCCGGTCATCTTTTATGGAGCTTATACCTCCTGCGAGAACGCCAAATTGTTTGGCCCACATCGTCCTGCCTCGCCTTTTGAGCCACCCTCCTCTAGCCGGATCGACGAACAGATCAGCATTGTTACCCAGTCAAGCCTTTACGTGGCCGAGTTTCGCATTGGCGGCAAATGCATAAGCTTCAAACCGCGCTCGATGCTTTTCCAAATACTTCAAATTGGGCCGACTTTGAATATCTTCTGGCAGATAGATAAGTTTTTTCTGAGGGAGAAGTAAATCCAGAACATTTGACGGAATCACGTCATCCCTAATTTTCAAGCTAAAGTCCGCATTTATCGAAATGAGGTATCGATCAAAAAGCCAATGCGCGGTCGCGCAAAGCGCAATACCATTTGAGACAACGTCAGGACCTCCGTCTGCAACTGACCACACATGAGCGGCCTGGACTTCAAAGTTGCCTCTCCAATCCCGCAATTGTATCCCTGTTACCGCACATCTTCCCTCATAGGCGGCGCAAACCGATCGGCGGAAAATGCGATCACGGATTTTTCTCCTAGCTAAAACCTCAACAACTCTCCGCGTAAACAATGGATCTTCTGCAGCGCCTTTTCCTGTATTTTTACCAAAGATGCCTTCCGCATCATTAAAACCATATTTCAAAATTGAGGCGAAATCCTCATCCGAGATGCGACGAACAGATCGGCCGCGCAAAAAAACGCCTAGCTCTGCCTTATTTTTGAGGCCTCGAAGCGAACTCTCCGCATAAAAACCATCCCGGAGCCAGGGCACGACTCGATCAAAATAGAGGAAATTAGAAAGATACGCATAATAATGATTTGGATGATCGCCATCATGCTCAATCATCGAAACCATTGCAACAGCAAAATATGCCATGCTTCCGCCATCGGCACGAGGCTGACGAAATACGATCCAATCACCGACGCAATCGCGGACAACCCCCAAGTAGCGAGATGGAAAGTGATAATATTCAAGTATTGAATCATCATAGCGAGATTCAGATTTGGTATCGAAGACCGCCTTCATCGCTATAGCCCGAATATGAACTTAATACGGGCCTTCAGTACTTCCGGCTTTTTAGTCTCGCACTCCCATACCACCTCATAGCGCCAGCCTGCGGCCAACAGCTCATTTTTTACTTTCTTATCACGATCAACATTTCGGAAAAATTTAGCCAGCCAAAATTCAATATTCGATTTTGGCAGGTTTGCTTTTGGACATCCAAAGTGGCGATGCCAAAAGCAGCCATGGACAAACAACGCGACCCGCCATCTCGGGAAAACCAGATCAGGGGTTCCTGGCATATCTTTGCGATGAAGCCGAAATCGAAGACCTAGCGAGTGCACCGCTCGCCGTACGGCCAACTCAGGAGTTGTATCTTTCCCCTTCACGCGAGACATTAGCCACGAACGCCGCGCTGAAGGCAGTCGATCCATGGCGCTCTATGCAGCCTTCGCAAGATTTTCAATTACTCCAAATTTCCGCGCGATAGCAGAAAATATGGCACTTGAAATCACCGGGGACACGCTATTCCCAATCATTCGAAATGAATGCCAAATTGTGGGATGAAACAAATGCGAATCCGGAAAGCCCTGAAGCCTTGCTGCTTCGCGCACAGTAATAACACGAGGCAGATCCGGATGCAATGGCCGCACCGATTGAAACGAGCCTTTATCTGATCCAGTTCCCGCCCGTAGTGTGGGGCATTGGCCACCCCACGAAAGGCGTTGATGTCGACCAACTTTATCAATTTCGCCTGCCTTCACGCTCGCAAATCGCTTGATAACAGAGGGAGTATGTGCGGTCGCCATATTGCCAGTAAACGATTTATCCGATGACCGCATTTGCTCGGCGTAAACACTCGGCCTGCCCGGCTTTGCTATTTTCCAAAGATCATGCCCGTGTTCAGTTTTTCCAAGCGGAACTGCATCTTGCAAATCTGCAATAGCCTCCTTCACGGTTGTTCGTTTACGCATATATGGCGTGAAATCCGAATCCAAGAATGGTGATCCAAAATCCTTCCTTACACCGAGCACAAACAGTCTTCTTCTATTGGTTGCCGCACCAAAGTCCGCTGCATTCCAAATTTTAGGGCCGAGTAAGTTATAGCTCTTTTCCACGCGCGCGATCGCTCCGTCAAAAATTGATTTTGCACTCGGCAAAGCCAGCCCAGTCACGTTCTCCATTACGAAAAATTTAGGACGGACCTCGGCAACAAGCCTAAAAAAATGAGACAGCAGCTCCCGCCGCGGATCTGCAACATTTCTTTTACCAATCTCACTAAATCCTTGACAGGGAGGACCGCCAAAAATCCCGTCTACCTTCCCTCCTGCCGCTTCAACAACCTTCTGCGAAGTGAGCACGCTAATATCTGTAAGATGAAGGGTTGTGTCTGGGAAGTTTTGACTAAAAGATGAAGTGAGATCTGGATCGATGTCAAATGCCGCAGCGACGTTAAACCCCGCCTTATGCGCCCCAAGCGAAAAACCACCACAACCAGAAAACAAATCCACCAAAACCATTAGCGTATCCAATGCAAATCAAAAAACCACCCTAGCCTTCAACAACAGAGAAATTTGGCAGATATCTATAGAAGGCCTCAAACATTTTTGCCTCAGCCGGAGGAATTGTACCCAATTCCAGCACACTGCCGGCTGCAAGAGGCAATTGACTTTCGAGTTTACGAAACTCTTTTACTGTCAATTTTGGCACAGTAATGCGGGTGGGCGTTCCGTCGGCGGATACAAACTCAAGCGCGGACATATTGCAGTCGGCCAACTTGCTCAAATCTTCTTCTTCGCAGAAGACACCGACAATTGTGGTCATTTTTGCGCCGTCCATATACTCAAAATCACAGATCGGCCGAAACACGAATTGCTTACCGCCTGCTGCATTGCGGGCTGCCAATGCGCTCTGAATTTCGTTGTACACCATAGTTCGGCTAAGGGCACCGAACGGCCAACCCAAGAGATCCTCTTCTACAGCATCAGCAGGAACACGTTCGCGCCCAAAAACCGCTGTAAATCGCTCGATTGCACTTATTCCAGCGTGCCTTGCCTCATTCACATAGGGAGATCGTACGCATTGGATCGATATCGCCAACGCTGTGCCTGAAACAGCGCGCCTGGCCACACTCGCCGCATCCCCCAGCATGTCGGGCGACAACGGCGCATCGTAATCGAGCCATATAAATTGCCTACGAGTCCAGTCAAGTTCTGGAAGAGCATGCTTGGAATGACGATAATCAACCGGAATTCTAAATGGCTTATTATCTTCAATCCGATCTTTCGCCTCCACCTCCTGCTCGATAGAAATCATATCTCGAACACCGAGGCTGCGGTGGAATAAAGAAAAATCGGCAAACCATACCGATCCAAATCCTACGTATAAATATTCCTCGATGCGACCAAAAGGCCGAAGCCGTCGAAATATGTCGCACAACATGCGTCTTTCAGCATGTTTGGCAGGTCGAATGGAATAATCAATTCTTTCGAAGCTGCCGCTCATTTTCCACCCATTCGGCGATAGATAAGATCGAACGTCTCAGCTCCGACGGCGGTCGCCGTGTTTACGCCCAGCTCCGTCATAAGAAAACTAATTTGGTCGACGGGGCGTGAGTATTGAATTTTGGTCGTCTTTACTCGAGCACTCACGGATGCCCGACTGGGAGCAGTAAATTGGGCCTTCGCCACCAATTCATCTGCTTTGACCGTTTTTGCTTTTTTAACGACATCGAGCAAAGGACTACTGTCGCGAGTGTGTTCGTCAATGTCATTATCGAGTTCGTTTAAGAACGAAATCACTGGACGCATCATTTCCTGCATTCGAGGAAAAACGTCTTGCCATACCGGATTGTCCTTATCGATATCGGTTTTAGTAGTATTCCACGGCACCCGGGCGGAGTCATCAGAATCCAAATTAACTATCCCCCGAAACCTCGCGAACTGATTGTGAAAGCTCGGAATAACCACATTATTTGAGCTTTCCTCGATTAGTCCCCAACCAGTCTCCTGCCGCCGATCAGCCTCCAATACCACTCGCCCGTTGCAAACCACATACCATCCTGCAGCCCGCGGAGCACTATCCCCAAGGCCGACTACGATTTTTACTTTGACATCAGACTTCCCCTCATTGGAAATCACATAAGAATCAATTCCCGGCTGAAACCTTCGATCTTCAGTCACCAGCAAATAAAGATCCGTTGCGGTAACGTGAACACCGTTAACAGAAATACTCATTCCTTGAGCAATAAACTGTCGATGCTTTGATTTCACCAACGCTATAATCTGCGTTTCAAAATTTTTCGTTGAAAATCGCGTACTAACTTCTTGTCGAAGTTTTGTGACGACAATTTCTACACCGGGAGTTTGAACTGAGATGTTTTCGTCTGGCGTAAACTCACCCCAGGGGAAATGCCAGCCTTGAGCTGCCTCCCATTTTTTGACGTCTACGTCGACACTCCATTCTTCTTTAGTTGTCGCGGCACGCACAAGGAAGTGATCTCCAAACTTAAATAGTGCACGTTTCATTCCCACGCCGAATTGCCCGATGGAATGCGGAGTTCGTCCGATGCTTGAAGATCTACCAAATTTGAAGGCATATTTAATTGCAGCCTCGGTATCAAACCCGCCGCAGTTATCTAAAATTCGAAAGCGCGTGCTGTCGAATTCTATTTTTACTGTACGACCTTCAAACGGACGCTGCCCTTGAGTTGCCAGAGATTTTGCCCCGTCGACAGAGTTATCAACGAGATCAAGCACTGCCTGCTCTAGCGGAATGTCACGAGTAAGCATGTCCACAAAAAAAGATTTCGTGGGCTCAGCGTCAATTGGTGCCAAATCTTTTTTGGTCATAAGGCAAATCCTCCTTTTTACCCACTGAAACTAGCAGCACTGCGTCACACCATGCGTGCAACGTTACTTCGGTTTGTATCATTTTTTTAAGAAGTAGCACATTCATTTCAATCATTGCGCCTACTCGACTGTCCACGTCGGCGCACCAGATCGAGACACGTGCTGCATTCAGTTCCTAGGCCCTTCGTCGGGGAGCGCTGCTGCGCTCGAAGCAGTGCGCCAGAGTCCCGCCGCTCTGACAGCGAAGCCGCTTGCCTCGCTTTGAGAGACTTTGCTTGAGGCTGGCTGGCCCCTAGGGCAACAAAGACAACATCCTGCTGATTTGCCGCCTCAAGCGCTATTTTGTGAACGCGCTAACAGGCAAGCGGTGGGATGGGCAATAAGACGCAAAGCGGGCCACCCGTTTCAGCGAGTTTTTGTGCGTCGCCAGCAGCCTTAGCGAGCGACGGCGACAAGCGCGCCTCATCTCCCTCTCTGAAGAGGAGCTGCCGTGCTCCGTCGATGGGATGCTTGAAAGTCATTGGCGAAACATTCAAACGAGCGCATCTGCTACAGGTCCGACGGCGAACCCTCGGCCGGATCTGCGTTTGGTATAGAGAACCAGGATGGGAGACGCACCGCAAGAGTGCCGCCTCTCCCGCGCTTATGTCGTCCCCCTTGCTGTCGCGAGCTCCACGCAGGCAGGCATTGCGAACGCCTTGCCTGCAATCAGTTCATCGAGCAGATCTGCCCATAACTGGATCATCTTTCGCCGCTGATTCAGGAAAGTGGCGCGGTCATAGGCGCTACCCAGCTCCTCATCGGAGCCATGCGCCAAATGCCGCTCGATCACCTCCCGATCGCATCCCAGCAGTTCACGAATCAGGGTCCGGGCTGTGGCGCGGAACCCGTGACCTGTGATCTGCTCCTTTGTGTCGTACCCCAGCGTGCGCAGCGCACTGTTGATGGTGTTGTCGCTCATGTAGCGCGTCTTCTCGGAACGCTTCGCCATGCTGCGGAAGATCGGCCCACAGGGGCCAGTCAGAGGGTGGATATCGCGCAGGATCTCGACCGCCTGCGTCGGCAGTGGTACGAGGTGAGCCGGCGTGCGTACGTCGTGCTTCTTCCACTCGCGAAGCTTCATCTTCTCGGGCGGGCAACGCCACAGCGCTTGATCGAGATCCACATCTTCCCAGTGCGCCAACCGCAACTGACCTGGCCGCTGGAACAGCAAGGGCGAGAGTTGCAGGGCCGCGCGTGTGATCACGTTACCGTTGTAAGCACGGATGTCCCGAAGCAACTGGCCGAGCTTCTGCGGATCCGTGATGGCCGCATAGTGGCGAGTGCGGGGTGGCGGCAGGCCGCCCGTGCGGCCGTTCACGAAGTTCCTGGCCGGATTAAGGGCACCCACATCGACGGCGTACTGGAACACATGCTGCACCGCTTCGCGCACGCGCTGCGCCGTCTCCAGATTGCCGCGCTCCTTGATGCGGTGCAGGCATCTGACCACCTCGGTCGGCAAGATGGCTTCCATGGCCAGCGCACCGATCCAGGGAAAGACGTGCAGCTCCAGGTGGCGCATCACCTTCTCGGCATAGCTGGCCGACCATTCGCGGTCCTTCCACGCCTGCGCATGCCAGGCGCGGGCGGTCAGTTCGAAGGTATTGAGGCGGGCAACACGATCGCGCTCGACCTCCACGCGCCGCGCCTCCCGTGGATCGACGCCATCGGCGCGCTTTTCAGCCTCGGCACGCGCCTTCCTGCGCGCCGCCGCCAGGGTCACTACCGGGTAGTGCCCGATGCTGAGCTTGGCCTCCTTGCCATGCCGCTTGTAGCGATAGACCCACGCCTTGCCGGTCGGCCGTACGCGAAGGTAGAGACCGTCGCCGTCCGCCAGCAAATATTCCCTGTCACGCGGCGCTGCCGCCTTGATCTGAAGCTCGTTGAGTTGCCCCATGGTGTACCCAAAATCGACTGCGGTTGAAAAGCAGTCTGGGGTACACCGTGGGGTACGCGCAAGAACGGGACTTTGTGAAATTCGGTGATGCCGCTTGAGCCGCCTTTTTCAGGCTAAGTCCTTGATGTACAAGGACTTTGAGCTGTCTTGGGATCTACCGAGAAAGAAAGATGGTGGCCTGGGGCGGAATCGAACCACCGACACGCGGATTTTCAATCCGCTGCTCTACCAACTGAGCTACCGGGCCGTTGCTGTGTGCAGCCTCAAATTATACAGCGCTTCTGCGCCCTCTTGAAAGATCGACGCCAAGTTGTTTGAGTTTTCTGTAGAGATGGGTGCGTTCGAGGCCGGTTTTCTCGGCGACGCGGGTCATGGAACCGTTCTCCATCGCCAGGTGGAACTCGAAGTACGCCTTCTCGAAGCCGTCGCGCGCATCGCGCAGCGGACGGTCGAGGTCGAAGCTCTGAGTGGACTGCGGGCCGGTGTCGGCCACCGGCACGGAGGCCAGCGAAGCCATCAGCAGGCTGTCGCCCGTCGTCGTGATGGCGGCTGCCTGGTTGCCGGTGATCGGTGCGGGCACCACACCCGCTGCGGCGCGGCGCGCATTCTCGCGAGCCAGCCCCTGCTCCACCGCCTTGAGCAGCTTCTGCATGGTGATGGGCTTTTCGAGAAAGGCGAATGCGCCGATCCGCGTGGCGTCGACTGCCGTATCGATCGTGGCGTGGCCGCTCATCATGATGACGGGCATGCTCAGCAGGCCCGCGGTGGACCACTCCTTGAGCAGCGTGACGCCGTCGGTGTCGGGCATCCAGATGTCGAGCAGCACGAGATCGGGACGTGCGCGCTGGCGTGCAGCGCGCGCTTCGGCCGCGTTCTCCGCGAGTTCCACGTTGTGGCCCTCGTCATTGAGAATTTCGAAGAGCAGGTCCCGGATGCCCAGCTCGTCATCGACCACGAGAATGTTTGCCATGAGTGCTGCTTGTTGTGTGCGCTGGTGTCCGCAATGGTATGTTGAGTCCGCTGGCCATCCATCGCCTGTGCGACGGTCATTCGTGCGGCTCAGGCGGCGGAAGACTTCGACGAATCTTCGGTGTGAGCGGCCGCTGCCCGCGGCTCGCTTGCCAGCGCGAATGATAGCGAGACTTGTGCCCCTGCTACAGCCCCATCGACGACGCGGTTGGAAAGCTCGATGCGCGCGCCGTGCTCGTCGGCGATCTTCTTGACGACCGCGAGGCCCAAACCGGTACCTTTAGTTTTCGTGGTGACGTAGGGCTCGAATGCGCGCTTGAGGATGTTCTCGGCAAAGCCAGGTCCGCTGTCCTGCACGGTCAGGCGCACGCGCTGCCCCGAGTCGCCGAGCCGGGTGCGGATGGTGACTTCTCCCCGCTTGCCCGTGCCGCTCGCAGCGGCCTCGGCGGCGTCCTGCGCGTTTTGCAACAGGTTGTGTATGACTTGGCGGATCTGCTGCGCGTCGCCCTTGATGGGCGGGCAGCGCTCGTCGAGTTCGGAGCGCAGCGTGATCGGAAGGTTCTCGGCGTTGTAGAGCTGGAGCACGTCGGTGAGCAAGGCGTTCAGGTCCACCGGCTTGAGGTCGGCCGCGGGCAGGCGCGCGTAGTCGCGGAATTCGTTCACGAGCCGCTTCATCGCATCGACCTGGTCGACGATGGTCTTCACCGACTTCACCAGCACCGCCTGCTCGGGCGGCTGGACCTTGCCCGACAGCTTCATCTCCAGCCGCTCGGCCGAGAGCTGGATGGGCGTGAGCGGGTTCTTGATCTCGTGCGCGAGCCGGCGCGCGACCTCGCCCCATGCCTGCGCACGCTGCGCCGAGACGATCTCGGAGATGTCGTCGAACACCAGCAGCCGTGCGGCGCCGGGCAGCTCCGCGCCGCGCGCGACGATGTTGATGGCGCCGTCCTGCTGCGGCAGGTCGACGCCGGAGGCGTGCAGCTCGAAAGCGTGCTGCCAGTGGTCGAGGCCGTGCTGGATGCGCTCGACGAGGAAGTCCTCGAACTGCTGCTGCACCTTCGCGCCGAACTCCGCCAGCCCCGGCACCTCGACGAGCGGCCGGCCCTCGTAGGCCGCGAGCGGCGCGCGCAGCACGCGCGTCGCGCCCGGGTTGGTGGACAGCACCGTACCCTTGGCATCGAGCACGATCACGCCCGAGGTCAGGTTGTCGAGGATGGTCTGCAGGTTGGCACGCGCCGCGTCGAGCTGGCCCATGGTCTTCTCGACGGCGCCGCGCGCGTCGGCCAGCTGCTGCGTCATGACGGCAAAGGAACGCGTGAGGCCGCCGAGCTCGTCCTTGCCCTGGAGCACGGCGGTGGGACGCAGGTCGCCCGCCGCCACCTGCCGCACGCCCTCCGCAAGCACGAGCAGCGGCCGAGCGAGCTGGTTGCCGAACAGCACCGCCAGCAGCACCGCGCCGAACACGGCGAGGAACAGGCTCAGCGTGAGCGTGCCGATGTACATGCGGCGCAGGCCTTCGCGCGCGAGCGCCCGCTCCTGGTATTCGCGGTTGGCCTCCTGCACCGCCAGCGCGTTGGCGACCACCGCCGGCGGCAGCGGCCGCGTGACCTGCAGGTAGCGCGGCGCGGTGTCGAAGTCGAAGCCCGGCCGCTGCACCATCGCGAGCGCCCGCACGCTCGCGGCAGGCGGCGTCGCGCCCGGGGCGGTGTTTTCATCCAGCCCCTCGATGTGCGCGACGGCACGCTCGGGGCGCACCTGCCGAAACTGCTGCTGCGTCGGCCGCTCGGGGTTGAGCTGGAAGCGCGATGTGCCCGCGCTCGCCACGAGCTGCCCCGAGCCGGTCCAGAGGATCACATCGCTGGCTTCGAGCTGGTCGCGGATGCGCTCGAGCATCAGGCCGGCGCTGGCATCGGGCACCTGCGCCAGCTGCGCGCTGGCGCTGCGCGTCTTCACGGCGAGGTCGTCCGACAGCGAGTCGAGCGTGGCCCGCCCGAGGTTCAGGCCGGCGTCGAGAGCGCCTTCCACCTTGACGTCGAACCAGCTCTCGATCGAGCGCGCGACGAACTGGTACGACACCACATAGACCAGCGCCCCCGGCACCACCCCCACCAGCGCGAAGATGGCCGCGAGCTTGATGAGCAGCCGGCTGCCGAACTTGCCCTGCCTGAGACGCCGCAGCAGCCGGAAGGCCACCCAGCCGATCACCAGCACCAGCAGCACCGCGACCACGACATTGATGCCGAAGAGGCGCACGTAGTAGCGCTCGTAAAGCGCGCGGTTGTTGGTGGCCTGCGCCAGCAGGAACATCAGCACAAGGCCGATGGCGGTGACCAGTGCGGCACCGACGCCGATGGCCCAGCGCCGGGCCCGCGCGCGGCTCGCAGCCTGCGAGGCCGCCGTGCCGCTGCGCGCCGAAGTGCTCACTTCTGCTTCTCCATCGGAAGCTTGGCCGTGCGCTCGACGGCGATGTTCCAGTCGGCCTGGCCGACCACGCCGATCTGGAACGGGCGCGGCAACTGCGAGGTGTCGAGCCTGAAGCGGAAGGTGATCTGGTGCTGCGGGTCGTCGCCGATCTCGGCGATGTCGCCCATGCGCAGCCGACCGACGCGCTTGATGGCGTCGAGCGCGTCGCCCAGGGTGTCGAAGTTCTGGTTCAGCGAGATGCCCAGGCCGGCCGCGCCGGTCATGGGCGCCGCCGACACGTTGAGCCGCCAGCGGCGCGTGAGCGGCTGGTAGGCCAGCCGCATGTGGCGCGTGACCTGCGCGACCTTGCGGTCGGTCCAGTACCAGCGCTCCTGGAAGAGCTCGGCCTCCGCCACGAAATAGATGGCGATGCCCTTGTCGAGCACCTCCTCGACCAGCGAGGGCAGCTCGAACTGCACGGCAGCGCTGAAGTAGACGCCGTCGTCATCCTGCTCCAGCCGCATCTGGGTGATCGAAGCGCCGCTGCGCGCCTGGGCGGACGCCGGTGCGGGCAGGAACGACATCCAGATCGCCCAGATCCAGAGCAGGACGGGCAGCCACGGCACCAGCCGGCGCCGCCGCTCAACGCGGACGCTTTTCGAGCAGGGCGTAGAAGAAGCCGTCGTGGTCACCAGAGGCATTGTCCGGGACGCCACGGGCATTCGATCCGCTTTGGGGCAGCAAATGGCCTGGCGATGGCAGCAATCGTGCGTTGGTGTTGTGTACAAGAAACGCATCAATTTGTTGCGAACCCTCTTCGCGGAACACGGAGCAAGTGCAGTAGAGAAGCCGCCCGCCGGGCCGCACCAGCGGCCACAAGGCCGCCAGGAGCGCGGCCTGCTGGGCGGCGAGCTGGGCCGTGTCGCTCTCGCGGCGCAGCCAGCGCACGTCGGGGTGGCGCCGCACGATGCCCGAGGCGGTGCAGGGCGCATCGAGCAGGATCGCGTCGAAGGGCATGCCGTCCCACCACTGGTCGGGCCGGCTGGCATCGGCGACGAGCACCTTGGCCTGCAGGCAGAGGCGCTCCAGGGTCTCGTCGATGCGGCGGCTGCGGGTGGCGTCGACCTCGAGGGCCGTGACGTCGAGGGCGCCGGGCTTCGCCATCTCGAGCAGGTGCGCGGTCTTGCCGCCGGGCGCGGCGCAGGCGTCGAGCACGCGCAACGGCTGCTGCGCCGCGTCCTGCAGCAGGCCGTCGAGCAGCAGCGGCGCGGCCATCTGCGCGGCGGCGTCCTGCACCGAGCAGGCACCGTCGGCAAAGCCGGGCAGCTGCTGCACGGGGCGGGCACGCGCCAGCTGCAGGCCGCTGGCACCGACGCGGGTCGCACCGAGGCCGACGGCTTCGAGTTCGGTCAGGTACGAGGCGGCGGTCGTCCGGCGGGCGTTGACCCGCAGTGTCATCGGGGCCTGCGCGTTGTCGGCGGCAAGCACGCGCTGCCAGTCGCGAGGATGGTCGCGCCTGAGGCGCTCGATCCACCAGCGCGGATGGTTCCACTGCGCGACGGGCTCGGTGTCGGTGGCGGCCACGAGCTCGTCGCGTTCGCGCAGGAAGCGCCGCAGGCAGGCGTTGATGAAGCTCGCCTGCGCCCGCGTGGCGGGATTGCGCTTGGCGGCCTCGACCGCCTGGTCCACCAGCGTGAAGGGCTCGTAGGGTGCGTGCGCCGCATCCCATGCAAGCGCCAGTGCGGTGCACAGCAGCGCATCGGGCAGGGGCGGCGGCGTGCGCTTGGCCAGATGGCGGCGCAGCGCCTCGGCACGGCCGAGCCAGCGCAGCACCTGGAAGCCGAGCGACTGCACGCCGGGCCGCAGCGCGGGCTCGACGGCTTCGAAGGCCACGGAGCCCGACGTGCCGGCGCGAATCGACGCCAGCGCCGTCGCAGTCAGTTGCAGCTGGCGCCAGAGCGGAGGTTGTTGCAGGGGCGGCGAGTCGCCGGGGCCTCTGCGGGAGGGGTCGGAAGGTAGTTCTGGCAAGTTGGGGGCGATGGTAACGGGCCGGCCAAAAGCCGGACTTCGTACATGGAAAGAGAACGACACGAAATACCGCAGCGGCCGCGCACGGCCGCTGCCGACAGGTCGGCTCAGCTCAAAGCAGCGGTGCCGCCGGACGCAGACGCACGGCCCATGCCACCAGCAGCGCCGGGAACTGTGCGATGGCAGCGTTGTACTGCGCCACCGCCTGGTTGAACTGGCTGCGCGCGATCTCGGCGGCCGCGGAAGGCTCGGGCCAGCCGATCGGCTCCGCGGCGCCCGGTACCCCGGTGGTCGTGCCGGGCAGCAGCTGCGCGGGCCGCGACAGCGTGCCGTCGGCGTCGAACACGGTCACCTGGTCGGGATGCTGCCGCTGCCAGGCGCCGATCCAGACCTGGAGCGCGGTCGCCAGCGCGGCCATGCCGCCCGCTTCGAGCGGTCGCAGCCGGGTCGCACCCAGCAGGGTCGCCAGCTGTGCGGTGGCAGCCTGCAGCGGAGCGATGGACGAGAGCGACTCCCCGGTCGGCGGCGCCTCGGGCGGTGGGTCCGCCGCGATGCTGGCCTGCACGAAGTCGAGCTGCTTGCCCAGTGCCGCATCGAGCTGGCCATAGGCCTGCAGCACGGCCGCGCGCAGGCGCACCAGCCGGTTGTAGGCACCGACAAACCAGAAGAGCAGGACCGCGGCCACGATCCAGCCGGCCAGCGATTCGGGCAACAAGCTCATCGACGACAAGGCCTCATCATGCAAACACAGGGGACGAACAAATGAAAACGCCCCCCGACCGGGGCCGGTCGGGGGGCGTGTGTACCGGTCATGGCCGGTGATGCTAACCAGTTATTCGGTCGCAGCGCCTTCGCTGGCGTCCGCCGTGCTGGCAGTTGCATCGCTTTCGCCGGAACCTGCCAGTTCGGCAGCTTCCGCTTCGGCGATGGCGCGGCGCTCGGCCTCGTCCATGGCGTCCTTGACCTTGCGTGCCTGGTGGTACGCCATGCCGGTGCCCGCGGGGATCAGGCGGCCGACGATGACGTTTTCCTTCAGGCCGCGCAGTTCGTCGCGCTTGCCCATGATCGCGGCTTCGGTCAGCACGCGCGTCGTTTCCTGGAACGAAGCGGCCGAGATGAACGAGTCCGTCGACAGCGATGCCTTCGTGATACCCAGCAGCAGGTTCGTGAACGTCGCGGGGATCTTGCCTTCGGCGCGCAGGGCGTCGTTGGTGTTGAGCATCTCGCTGCGTTCGATCTGTTCGCCGGCGATGTAGCTGGTGTCGCCCGGGTTGTCGACCACGACGCGGCGCAGCATCTGGCGAACGATCACCTCGATGTGCTTGTCGTTGATCTTCACGCCCTGCAGGCGGTACACGTCCTGCACTTCGTCCACGATGTAGCGCGCCAGTTCTTCGGAACCCAGCAGGCGCAGGATGTCCTGCGGGTCCGCCGGACCGTCGACCACGGATTCGCCCTTGTTCACCACCTGGCCTTCGTGCACCAGGATGTTCTTTTCCTTCGGCACGAGGTCTTCCCAGACCGTGCCTTCCGGATCGGTGATCTGCAGGCGGATCTTGCCCTTCGTTTCCTTGCCGAACGACACGGTACCGGTCATTTCGGCCAGCATGCCCTTGTCCTTCGGCGAACGGGCTTCGAACAGCTCGGCAACGCGCGGCAGACCGCCGGTGATGTCGCGGGTCTTCTGGCCTTCGACCGGAATACGCGCCAGCACTTCGCCGGGGCCCACGTCCTGGCCGTCACGCACCTGCACCAGCGCGCCGATCGGGAAGCCGATCGTCACCGAGTGGTCAGTGCCCGGGATCTTCACTTCGGCGCCGGAGGCGTCGATGAGCTTCACCTGAGGACGAACGACCTTGGCGGCGCCGCGGCGCTTCGGGTCGATCACGACCAGGGTCGACAGGCCGGTCACTTCGTCCACCTGCTTGGCGACCGTGAGGCCTTCCTCGACGTTCTCGAACTGCGTCTTGCCGGCGAATTCCGTGATGATCGGGCGGGTCAGCGGGTCCCAGTTGGCCAGGACATGGCCAGCCTTGATCTGCTGGTCGGCCTTGACCGTCAGGGTCGCGCCGTACGGCACCTTGTGACGCTCGCGCTCGCGGCCGTGTTCGTCGTGGATGATGATTTCACCCGAACGCGAGATCACGACCAGCTCGCCCTTGCTGTTGGTCACGTAGCGCATCGTGGCGTTGAAGCCGATCGAGCCGTTCGACTTGGCTTCCACGCTGGAGGCGATGGCAGCGCGCGAAGCGGCACCACCGATGTGGAAGGTACGCATCGTCAGCTGCGTGCCCGGTTCGCCGATGGACTGGGCGGCGATCACACCGACGGCTTCGCCGATGTTGATCAGGCCGCCGCGGCCCAGGTCGCGGCCGTAGCAGGTCGAGCAGATGCCGAAGCGCGTCTCGCAGGTCAGCGCCGTGCGCACCTTGACCTCGTCCACGCCCTGCGCCTCGAGTTCCTCGATGGTGTCCTCGTCGAACATCTCACCGGCCTTCAGCAGCACCGAGCGGTTTTCCGGGTGCAGCACGTCGTCGGCTGCGGTGCGGCCGAGGATACGGTCGCGCAGCGATTCGATCACTTCACCGCCTTCGACGATGGCGCGCATCAGGTAGCCGCCGTGCGTGCCGCAGTCCTGCTCGGTCACGACCAGGTCCTGCGTCACGTCGACCAGACGACGCGTCAGGTAGCCCGAGTTCGCCGTCTTCAGCGCCGTGTCGGCCAGACCCTTACGGGCACCGTGGGTGGAGATGAAGTACTCCAGCACGTTCAGGCCTTCGCGGAAGTTCGCGGTGATGGGCGTCTCGATGATCGAGCCGTCAGGCTTGGCCATCAGGCCGCGCATGCCGGCCACCTGGCGGATCTGGGCCGCGGAACCGCGGGCGCCGGAGTCGGCCATCATGTAGATCGAGTTGAAGGACTCCTGCTCGACTTCCTTGCCGTTGCGGTCGATGACCTTCTGCTTCGACAGCTTGGCCATCATCACCTTCGACACTTCGTCGCCGGCCTTGCCCCAGATGTCCACCACCTTGTTGTAGCGTTCGCCGGAGGTCACGAGACCCGAGACGTACTGCTGCTCGATCTCCTTCACTTCCTTGGCCGAGCGCTCGATGATGCCGTGCTTCTCCGAAGGCACCAGCATGTCGTCGATGGCGATCGAGATGCCGGCCTTGGTCGCCAGGCGGAAGCCGTTCTGCAGCAGCTTGTCTGCGAAGACGACGGTTTCCTTCAGGCCGCACTTGCGGAACGAGACGTTGATGAGCTTGGAGATTTCCTTCTTCTTCAGCGCCTTGTTGATGTTCGAGAACGGCAGGCCCTTCGGCAGGATCTCGGACAGCAGCGCGCGGCCCACGGTGGTGTCCACGAGCGAGGTCGACGGCGTGAATTCGCCGGTTTCCTTGTTCTTGGTGTATTCCGTGATGCGCACTGCCACCTTGGCGGTGAGTTCGACTTCGTTGGCGTCGAGCGCGCGCTGGACTTCACCGATGTCGGAGAAGACCAGGCCTTCGCCCTTGCCGTTGATGCGGTCGCGGGTCGTGTAGTACAGACCCAGCACCACGTCCTGCGAAGGAACGATCGACGGTTCGCCCGAAGCCGGGAACAGCACGTTGTTGGAGGCCAGCATCAGCGTGCGGGCTTCCATCTGCGCTTCCACCGACAGCGGCACGTGGACGGCCATCTGGTCGCCGTCGAAGTCGGCGTTGAAAGCCGCGCAGACGAGCGGGTGCAGCTGGATCGCCTTGCCTTCGATCAGGATCGGCTCGAAGGCCTGGATACCCAGGCGGTGCAGCGTCGGAGCGCGGTTCAGCATGACCGGGTGCTCCTTGATGACCTCTTCCAGGATGTCCCAGACCACCGGCGTGCCCGATTCGACTTCCTTCTTGGCAGCCTTGATCGTGGTCGCGATGCCCATGGCTTCGAGGCGCGAGAAGATGAAGGGCTTGAAGAGTTCGAGCGCCATCAGCTTCGGCAGGCCGCACTGGTGCAGCTTGAGCGTCGGACCCACCACGATGACCGAACGGCCCGAGTAGTCGACGCGCTTGCCCAGCAGGTTCTGGCGGAAGCGGCCGCTCTTGCCCTTGATCATGTCGGCCAGCGACTTCAGCGCGCGCTTGTTCGCGCCCGTCATGGCCTTGCCGCGGCGGCCGTTGTCCAGCAGCGAGTCGACGGCCTCCTGCAGCATCCGCTTCTCGTTGCGCGCGATGATTTCCGGAGCCTTCAGCTCCAGCAGGCGGCGCAGGCGCGAGTTGCGGTTGATGACGCGGCGGTACAGGTCGTTCAGGTCGGAGGTCGCGAAGCGGCCGCCGTCCAGCGGCACCAGCGGACGCAGGTCCGGCGGCAGCACGGGCAGCACGTCGAGCACCATCCACTCGGGCTTGATGCCCGACTTGCGGAAGGCTTCCAGCACCTTCAGGCGCTTGGAGTTCTTCTTGACCTTGACTTCGGAGCCGGTCAGGTCGCCGCGCAGGCGTTCGATCTCGCTGTCGAGTTCGATGCCTTCCAGCAGGTCCTTGATGCCTTCGGCGCCCATCTTGGCGACGAACTCGTCACCGTATTCCTTGCGCTTCGCGTCGTAGTCGTCCTCGGACATGATGCCGAACTTCTTCAGCGGGGTCATGCCGGGGTCGGTGATCACGTAGGCTTCGAAGTACAGCACGCGCTCGATGTCGCGCAGCGTCATGTCGAGCACGAGGCCCAGGCGCGACGGCAGCGACTTCAGGAACCAGATGTGGGCGCAGGGCGCGGCCAGGTCGATGTGACCCATGCGCTCGCGACGCACCTTGGTCTGCGTGACTTCGACGCCGCACTTCTCGCAGATCACGCCGCGGTGCTTCAGGCGCTTGTACTTGCCGCACAGGCACTCGTAGTCCTTGATGGGGCCGAAGATCTTCGCGCAGAAGAGGCCGTCGCGCTCGGGCTTGAACGTGCGGTAGTTGATCGTCTCGGGCTTCTTCACCTCGCCGAAGGACCACGAACGGATCTTCTCGGGCGAAGCCATGCCGATCTTGATGGCATCGAAATGCTCATCAGGGGTGAATTGCTTGAACAGGTCGAGTAGCGATTTCATAAGACTCTTTCCCTTTTCAAATTAGGAACGCTCGAGCTCGATGTCGAGACCCAGCGAACGGATTTCCTTGACCAGCACGTTGAACGACTCCGGCATGCCGGCTTCGATCGAGTGCTCGCCCTTGACGATGCTCTCGTACACCTTGGTACGGCCTTGCACGTCGTCGGACTTCACGGTCAGCATTTCCTGCAGGACGTAGGAAGCGCCGTAGGCTTCGAGCGCCCACACTTCCATTTCCCCGAAACGCTGGCCGCCGAACTGCGCCTTGCCGCCCAGAGGCTGCTGCGTGACCAGCGAGTACGGGCCGGTCGAGCGGGCGTGCATCTTGTCGTCCACCAGGTGATGCAGCTTCAGGAAGTGCATGTAGCCGACGGTGACGGGACGCTCGAACTGGTCGCCGGTGCGGCCGTCGAACAGGTAGGCCTGCGTGCGGCTCTCGGTCAGGCCCTTGGCCTTGGCGATGTCGTCCGGGTAGGCCAGCTTCAGCATGCCGCGGATTTCCTCTTCCGAGGCACCGTCGAACACCGGCGTCGCGAAGGTCGCGCCGTTCTGGAGGTTGCCGGCCATCTCGAGCAGCTCGGTGTCGCTCAGCGAAGCGATGTTCTCCTGGCGGCCCGAGCCGTTGTACAGCTGCTCCATGAACTTGCGCAGCTCGGCCACCTTGGCCTCCTGCTGCAACAGGTCGCCGATGCGCTGGCCCACGCCCTTGCCGGCCCAGCCCAGGTGCACCTCGAGAACCTGGCCCACGTTCATCCGCGAGGGCACGCCCAGCGGATTCAGGCAGATGTCGCACGGGGTGCCGTCGGCCATGTGGGGCATGTCCTCGACCGGAACGATCTTCGACACCACACCCTTGTTGCCGTGGCGGCCGGCCATCTTGTCGCCGGGCTGCAGGCGGCGCTTGACGGCCAGGTAGACCTTGACCATCTTCAGCACGCCGGCGGGCAGCTCGTCGCCCTGCGTGAGCTTCTTGCGCTTCTCTTCGAACGCGAGGTCGAAGCTGTGGCGCGTCTGCTCCAGCGAGTTCTTGATCGACTCGAGCTGCGTCGCCACTTCGTCTTCCGCCGGACGGATGTCGAACCAGTGGAACTTCTCGACCGACGACAGGTAGGCCTTGTCGAGCTTGGTGCCCTTGGCCAGCTTGTTCGGGCCGCCGTTGGCGACCTTGCCGGTCAGCAGCTTCTCGATACGGTCGAACGCGTCGGCCTCGACGATGCGAAGCTGGTCGTTCAGGTCGAGGCGGAAGCGCTTGAGCTCGTCGTCGATGATCTGCTGGGCGCGCTTGTCGCGCTGGATGCCTTCGCGGGTGAACACCTGCACGTCGATCACGGTGCCTTGCGAGCCCTGGTCAACGCGCAGCGAGGTGTCCTTCACGTCGGAAGCCTTCTCGCCGAAGATGGCGCGAAGCAGCTTCTCTTCAGGCGTCAGCGTGGTCTCGCCCTTCGGCGTGACCTTGCCCACCAGCGTATCGCCCGGCTGCACTTCGGCGCCGACGTAGATGATGCCGGACTCGTCGAGGCGGTTGAGCTGCTGCTCGGCCAGGTTCGGGATGTCGCGCGTGATTTCTTCGGCGCCCAGCTTCGTGTCGCGGGCCATCACCACCAGTTCCTCGATGTGGATCGAGGTGTAGCGGTCTTCGGCGACGACGCGTTCCGAGATCAGGATCGAGTCTTCGAAGTTGTAGCCGTTCCAGGGCATGAACGCGATCAGCATGTTCTGGCCCAGGGCCAGTTCGCCGAGGTCGGTCGATGCGCCGTCGGCCACCACGTCGCCCTTGGCGATCTTGTCGCCGCGCTTGACGATGGGGCGCTGGTGGATGTTGGTGTTCTGGTTCGAACGCTGATACTTGATCAGGTTGTAGATGTCCACACCGACTTCACCGGCAGCCGCTTCGGCGTCGTTCACGCGCACCACGACACGGGTCGCGTCGACGTAGTCGACGATACCGCCGCGGGTGGCTGTGACCACGGTGCCCGAGTCGACCGCGGAGACGCGCTCGATACCGGTACCGACCATCGGCTTCTCGGGACGCAGCACGGGCACGGCCTGGCGCTGCATGTTGGCGCCCATCAGCGCGCGGTTCGCGTCGTCGTGCTCGAGGAACGGCACGAGCGATGCGGCCACCGACACGATCTGCGCGGGCGACACGTCCATGTACTGGATGCGCTCTGCGCCGACCAGGATCGATTCGCCGGCCTCACGGGCCGAGACCAGGTCGCCGGTCAGCTTGCCGTCCTTGTCCAGGGCCGCGTTGGCCTGGGCGATGACGTACTTGCCTTCCTCGATGGCCGACAGGTAGTCGATCTCGTTGGTGACCTTGCCGTCCACCACGCGACGGTACGGCGTCTCGATGAAGCCGTATTCGTTCAGGCGGGCGTACAGGGCCAGCGAGTTGATCAGGCCGATGTTCGGGCCTTCGGGCGTTTCGATCGGGCACACGCGGCCGTAGTGGGTCACGTGCACGTCGCGCACTTCGAAGCCTGCACGTTCGCGCGTCAGACCGCCCGGGCCAAGGGCCGACACGCGGCGCTTGTGGGTGATCTCGGACAGCGGGTTCGTCTGGTCCATGAACTGCGACAGCTGCGAGGCGCCGAAGAATTCCTTCAGCGCAGCCGAGATCGGCTTGCTGTTGATCAGGTCGTGCGGCATCAGCGGCTCTTGCTCCGCCTGGCCCAGACGTTCCTTCACGGCCTTCTCGATGCGGGCCAGGCCGGTGCGGTACTGGTTCTCGGCCAGTTCGCCGACGCAGCGCACGCGACGGTTGCCCAGGTGGTCGATGTCGTCGACTTCGCCGTTGCCGTTGCGCAGGTCCACGAGGATCTTGACCACGGCCAGGATGTCCTCGTTGGTCAGCACCATCGGGCCGGTCGATTCGTCGCGGCCGACCTTGGCGTTGAACTTCATGCGGCCGACGCGCGACAGGTCGTACGTGTCCGGGTTGTAGAACAAGCGCTGGAACAGGGCCTGCACGGCGTCTTCCGTCGGCGGCTCGCCGGGGCGCATCATGCGGTAGATGGCCACGCGGGCGGCGAACTCGTCCACGGTTTCGTCGATGCGCAGGGTCTGCGAGATGTACGCGCCCTGGTCGAGTTCGTTCGTGTAGATGACCTGCACGTCCTGCACGCCGGCCGTGCGCAGCTTCTTCAGCAGCGTCTCGGTCAGCTCGTCGTTGGCCTTGGCCAGGATCTCGCCGGAGTCGGCGTCGACGATGTTGCGGGCGATCACGCGGCCGATCAGGAAGTCTTCCGGCACGCTGATGTGCGTGGTGCCGCCCTGCTCGAGCTCACGCGTGTGGCGCGCGGTGACGCGCTTGTCCTTGGCGACCACGACCTTGCCCGACTTGTCGGTGATGTCGAAGCGCGCGACTTCGCCGCGCAGGCGCTCGGGAACGAATTCCATCTGCGCGCCGCTGTCCATCAGGCGGAAGTTGTCGTTCACGAAGAAGTTCGCGAGGATCGATTCCGGGTTCAGGCCGATGGCCTTCAACAGGATCGTGACCGGCATCTTGCGGCGACGGTCCACGCGGAAGTACAGCATGTCCTTCGGGTCGAACTCGAAGTCGAGCCACGAACCGCGGTAGGGGATCACGCGGGCCGAGAACAGCAGCTTGCCCGAGCTGTGCGTCTTGCCCTTGTCGTGCTCGAAGAACACGCCGGGCGAGCGGTGCAGCTGAGACACGATCACGCGCTCGGTACCGTTGATGATGAACGAACCCTTGTCCGTCATGAGCGGCACTTCGCCCATGTAGACCTCTTGTTCCTTCACTTCCTTGACCACCTTCGACTGCGAGGTCGACGACTCGCGGTCATAGATGATGAGCTGCACCTTGGCGCGCACGGCCGACGCGAAGGTCAGGCCGCGGGTCTGGCATTCGCGCACGTCGAACGCCGGCTTCGCCAGGTTGTACTCGAGGAACTTCATCTCGACGAAACCGTTGTGCGAGACGATCGGGAAAGCAGCGTCGAACGCAGCCTGCAGGCCTTCGACGGTACGTTGTTTCGGGGGGACGCCGGCTTGCAGGAACGCGGTGTATGCGTCCTTCTGCATCTGCAGCAGGTAGGGGATTTCGACGACGCTGTCGCGATTGCCGAAACTTTTTCGGATGCGCTTGCGTTCGGTGTAACTGTACGCGGACGATTGGGCCATGAGAGCTCCGGTGCTTGAGATCTTCAGCGACTTGTCAGCAGTGCCGGGGCACCACTGCTTGGCGGCTGGCCACTACCAGCCGTTGGCGGACAGCGATGCATTGCACATCGCCCGAACCAAGGGGTCTTCTGCAGTCGGGGTCAGAAGACACTCAAAAAACATCTCGTTTCGGCTTCTCCATCGGCCTTGGGGCCTTCGGGAAACCGGCAGCGAGCCGGCTTTTGAGTGCGCTCTGAAAGCGGCAAAGGCTGGAGGGCCTTTTCAGGCACCTCCAGCCCTCCAGGGGGTCTGAATTACTTCAGTTCCACCTTGGCGCCGGCTTCTTCCAGCTTCTTCTTGGCGGCTTCAGCGTCAGCCTTCGACAGGCCTTCCTTGACGGCCTTGGGAGCGGCTTCCACCAGGTCCTTGGCTTCCTTGAGGCCCAGGCCGGTGATTTCGCGCACTGCCTTGATCGCCGAAACCTTGTTCGCGCCGGCGTCAACCAGCACGACGTTGAATTCGGTCTTCTCTTCGACTGCAGCAGCAGCGGCACCGCCACCACCTGCGGCCGGAGCGGCCATTGCAGCGGCGCTCACGCCGAACTTCTCTTCGATGGCCTTGACCAGGTCGTTGAGTTCCAGGACCGTCATGCTGTCGAGCGCGGTCAGAAATGCGTCTTTATCGAATGCCATTTTTGTTTCCTAACAATTGGGTTGAATGTTTCAAACGCAGGCGGCTCAGGCTGCCTGTGCTTCTGCCGGGGCATCGGCGGGTGCAGCTTCGCCACCACCACGCTTCTCGGCCAGCGCCGCGAGCACGCGGGCGGTACGAGAGATCGGGGATTGCATCAAGCCCAGCAGTTGAGCCAGCAGCACTTCCTTCGAAGGGATGTTGGCCAGTTGCTTCACGCCTTCGACGTCCAGGGCCTTGCCACCGAATGCGCCGCCGCGAATGACCAGCTTGTCGTTGGTCTTAGCGAAATCGGCCACCACCTTGGCGGCGGCCACAGCGTCTTCGGAGAAGCCATAGATCAGCGGGCCGGTCATCTGGTCGCCGACGACTTCAAACGGGCTGCCAGCGACAGCACGGCGGGCCAGCGTGTTCTTCAGAACACTCAGGCTCACACCCTTGCTGCGCGCTTCGTTGCGCAGTTTGGTCATATCGGCCACCGTGATGCCACGGTATTCCGCCATCACGAGCGTTTGAGCTTTTGCGGCGAGGCTGGTCACGTCGTTGATGACCGCTTCTTTCTCACTGCGATTCAGACTCAAGGTCTACTCCTTTCAATGCGATCTTCGGCCGGGGCCTGCGATCGCGCTTCATGCAGCGACCAACTGTCAGGAAAAAAAAAATCGATTTCCTTGATTCCTTGCAGCGGGATCGCCATCTGCGCTGGATACCGGACGGGAAGGTCCGGCGTTTAAGTGCAGCACCCTGCACACCAGCGGTCTTGGATGGCCCGCGGCAACCGAAGCCGCCGCGACCCACCACATCCGCCCCACCCTTGCGAGGTGGAGCAAATCTCTTTAGCTCGCCGAGATGGTTTGCGTGTCCACGCGGACACCCAGACCCATGGTCGACGACACGGCCACCTTGCGCAGGTACACGCCCTTGCTGGTCGCCGGCTTGGCCTTGACCAGAGCGTCGATCAGCGCGGCGAGGTTGCCCTGCAGCTTGTCGTTGTCGAACGAGCGACGGCCGATCGTGCCGTGCACGATGCCGGCCTTGTCGACGCGGAACTGGACCTGGCCGGCCTTGGCGTTCTTCACGGCCGTGGCGACGTCCGGGGTCACGGTGCCGACCTTCGGGTTCGGCATCAGGCCGCGCGGGCCCAGCACCTGACCGAGCGTACCGACGACGCGCATTGCGTCCGGCGCAGCGATCACGACGTCGAAAGGCATGTCGCCAGCCTTGACCATGGCAGCCAGGTCGTCCATGCCGACGATGTCGGCGCCGGCGGCCTTGGCTTCTTCAGCCTTGGCGCCCTGGGCGAACACGGCGACGCGCTTGGTCTTGCCGGTGCCGTTGGGCAGCACGACGGCGCCACGCACGACCTGGTCCGACTTCTTGGCGTCGATGCCGAGCTGCACGACCACGTCGATCGATTCGTCGAACTTGGCGGTGGCTGCTTCCTTGACGATGGTGATCGCGTCAGCCAGCGGGTACAGCTTGGTGCTGTCGACCTTGCCTTCGAGCGACTTCTGCTTCTTGGTGATCTTGGCCATTTACACGCCCTCCACATTCACGCCCATCGAACGGGCCGTACCGGCGATGGTGCGGACCGCGGCGTCCATGTCGGCAGCGGTCAGGTCCTTCATCTTGGTCTTTGCGATCTCTTCGAGCTGTGCACGCGTGATCTTGCCGACCTTGTCGGTGTGCGGGCGTGCGGAGCCCTTGTCGAGCTTGATCGCCTTCTTGATCAGCACGCCGGCCGGCGGCGACTTGATGATGAAGGTGAAGCTCTTGTCGGCGAAAGCGGTGATGACCACCGGCAGCGCCAGACCCGGCTCGTAGCTCTGCGTCTGCGCGTTGAACGCCTTGCAGAATTCCATGATGTTCAGACCGCGCTGACCGAGTGCGGGACCGATCGGCGGGGACGGGTTGGCCTTACCAGCTGGCACTTGCAGCTTGATGAAGCCGACGATTTTCTTCGCCATGCTTTTTGCTCCTTGCGGGTGATATCGCCTTGGCTTGCGGCCGAGGCTCCCCGGGGTTAAACGACTCTTCGATCAAGGCCGCGCGCCGAGTCGGACAACGCGCAGCCGGGAATGGTTAGGACCTCGCGGTCCGGGGCTCAGGTCTTCTCGACCTGGCTGAATTCGAGCTCCACGGGCGTCGCGCGGCCGAAGATCATGACCGACACGCTCACCTTGCTCTTCTCGTAGTTGACTTCCTCGACGGTGCCGTTGAAGTCGGTGAACGGGCCTTCCTTGACGCGCACGAATTCGCCGACGGTGAACTCGATCTTGTGGCGCGGCTTCTCGGTACCCTGCTGCATCTGGCTGACGATGTCCTCGACCTCTTTCTGCGAGATCGGAGCCGGACGATTCTTGGCACCGCCCACGAAGCCCGTCACCTTGTTGGTGTGCTTCACGAGGTGCCAGCTCTCGTCGTCCATGATCATTTCGACCAGCACGTAGCCAGGGAAGAAGCGGCGCTCGGTGGTGCGCTTCTGGCCGTTCTTGATTTCGACCACTTCTTCGGTCGGAACCAGGATGCGACCGAACTTGCCCTGCATGCCGGCGCGGTTGATGCGCTCGGTGATGTTGCGCTCGACAGCCTTCTCCATGCCCGAATAGGCATGCACCACGTACCAACGCAGATCGGGGTTGGCGGCAGGCGCCAGCACGGAGGTGCTTTCTTCCTCCGGCGCGCCCGGCGTGGTTTCAACTGCGTCGTCAGTCATTTACTTTCTCCAGCCCAGAATGAGGTCGAAAAACACCCATTCGAGCGTCTTGTCGGTAAGCCAGAGGAAGACGGACATGATCGCCACGAAGGCAAACACGTAGGCCGTCATCTGCATCGCTTCCTTGCGGGTCGGCCAGACAACCTTCCTGACTTCGCGCCACGAATCACGACCGAAAGCCCACAACTGGCGGCCATTCTCCGAACTGCCGAAGGCAGCCACTGCCGCAGCCAGGCCAACCAGCAGCGCAGCCCATTGCACCAGCGAACCTTGGCGGGCCAGCAGATAGAACGCCACGATGGCGCCCACCGCCAACACCACAGCCGCGGCCAATTTGGCCTTGTCGGCGCCGGTGCTCACGGTTTCGATTTGAGAAGTGGCCATGTTCGGCTGTTTTCCTGTGGCCTTGAGGCCTTCAATTCAATGCGTCTCTTCAGACGCCGAAGCCCGTCGGGGCGCGACGGGCTTTTCGGAGTGCCACCTTAAGTGGCAGGGGCAGTAGGAATCGAACCTACAACCTTCGGTTTTGGAGACCGACGCTCTGCCAATTGAGCTATACCCCTCCGGTACTTCGCACTCGCCCTATTACAGGTCGAGGATCTTCGCCACGACGCCCGAGCCCACGGTGCGGCCGCCTTC
>NZ_JBQEQC010000039.1:0-40263 GCF_052044195.1 Variovorax sp. 22077 | reverse complement strand
TGCCCACGTGGGCCATGACGGCCTCGCCGTGCTTGCTGATGATGTCGCTGAGCACGCGCTCGCCCGTTGCCGCGATCACATGGTCGTAGCGCAGGCCGATGGCCATGCCGTCCTTGGCCTGCTGCGCGACGAGCCTGAAGTGAGGCTGCCTGCTGTCGACGTACTCGTAGATCTCGCGCCACTCGCTCTGCTCGCCTTCGGGCAGCGGCTTGCCGAAGTCCAGCGCCAGCAGCCTCTCGCTCAGGCGCGAGACGCGGACTTCCTCGATCGCGTCGAAATAGCTCTGGCCCACGGCCAGCACCGGGTAGGCGTGGCTGCGGCCGTCGGCGGCGTGGTGGACGAGGCTGGGCTGGCCCTGGCGTGCGCCTCGCGGTGGCGTGGTCACGTCCACGCGCATGCTGTACGGGGTGATCCAGCGGGCGCCGAGGCTGCCGCGGTCGAAGGCGTCGAGGTCGCTGGCGTAGGTGCGCGCCCATTCGATCGGCAGCGGCGCTGACAGAACGAAGTCGGTGTGGGTGAAGCTTTCATCCCCAAGAGAGAGACTGATGGAGCCGCCCTTGCGCACCGGTGCCGGACCGTTCTTGATGCTGCACCCTCGCCCGTTCGCAGGCGCCTGCTTGCTGATGTGCCCCAACTGGTCACCGGGCTTGTCCTTCTGGGCAACCGCCCCTGCCTGCGGCGGCACGATCGCGGCCCTCCTGCCCTTCTTCTTCAGCAGCGCATCCCGCAGCTTGTGCAGCAGCCACATGATGCTGGCCTGGGCCTCCTTGTCCGCCAGCCTCGACAGTTGCGCCCGCAACAGCCGCTTGAAGTCCAGCATCTGCGTGATCACGCCATTGACCCTGCTCGCAACCCCATCGGGCAGCTGGCTCGCCGCAGCCTTCGCCACATAGTTCGCCGACTGCTTCGAGTAGCGCACCGCAGCACCCCACATCCGGCTCCACGTGCTCTGCGTCTTCGGGTCGTGCACCTTGGTCTCTGCCACTGCAGGAGTGCCCACCGTGAACAGATCCTTCTGCCCCAGAACCCGCCGCAGGATGTCCACCAGGTTGTCGATGATCTTGTCCGCAAGATCAGCACAGCTCTTGAGGATGCCATCGAGCTTGGCGATCGCGCCATCGATGAACTTGTCCAGCTCGCCCATGATGGTGGCGTTCAGGTGGCCCACCAGCGTGGTGATGATCGCTTCACCGAGGTTGGAGGCTGCGGTCGTCAGTTGTTGCCGTACCAGGTGCAGCGTGGGCCGTAGGCTCATGCGCGCTGCTGTCATGCCCAGCGGTATCGGGATCAGCCCGATCAGGTTGATGCCCAGGCTCACCCAGTTCAGGAACGCGTCGACGCCGTCCTTGGCCTTCTTCTCGACGATGTTGATGATGTCCAGGAACACATCCACCAGCGCCATGATGTTCCCGACGATCGGAATACTGCCCAGCACCATCGTCAGGCGCTCCAGCGTCACGTAGCCGCCGCTGAACGAGCGCAGCCAGTCATCTACCGCCTTGCTCGCAGCGGCGACGTCCTCCTTCACGATCGTGTTCAGCGGCGCCACCGCCGTCTGCGGTTCGCGCTCGGTTGCCTGCGGCTTCGAGGCCGCCTCCTGTTCTGCCATTTTTTCTTTTTCTCTCGAACTCTCGTTTCAGGTTGGGTGGCCCACAGGGCCACTGGGGACGCTGAGAGGGTCAGCCCGCGAAGCCCGGCGTCCGGCCTGTGGCGACGGGGTTCGCAGCCGCGGTGGCGATGCCTGGCTGCTTCATCCCGCCGGAAGCGATGCCGCTCATCACGCCGGTGATCGGCACGCCCATCGGGCCGAGCTTGGCGCCGGCCGCCTGGATCGCCATGCCGGTCGCCGCCTGGCTTGCCTGGCCGAGCAGCGCCTTGGCGCCACCCTGCTGGATCGCCTGCGCAGCGCCCACGGCCTGCTGCGCAACACCGGCCGCCTGGGTGACCTGGTTCAGCGCGCTCGCCGCCTTGCTGCCCATGCCGGCCACACCCGCAAGAGCGCCTGCTGCACCGCCTGCCGAACCGGTCAGTCCGGCTGCGTTGCCCATGAGGCCGGAGATACCGGACACCCCGCCACCCGCTCCGCCCGCACCCGCGCCGGTCGCGCTCTTCGCCTTCCAGTCTTCGGGCGTGCCGTAGTAGCTGCCCTCGTCCCATGGGTCGCGCGGGTCCTTGCCGAAGGTGACCTTGGCGGTGCCGATGGGCAGGCCCGATACCGTCGCGAAGCCGTTGCGGTCGAAGGTGCCCGAATGCGTGCCGCCTTCCGAATCGACCACGTTGAAATCGCCCTGTGCCACGCCCTGGCGCTTTTCGCCGGTAGGCTTGATGTACTGGTGATAGAGGTCGAGCTGCCCCTTGGGCACCGGCTGCGGATTGGGCAGCGCGGGCTTGCCGTCGTTGGCCGGCCCCACGAGGCTGTGGACCGCAGCGTGCTCGCGCCAGGTGCCGGCAGTGCCGTGCTCGATGCCGCCCGAACTCCAGCGGCTGTAGCTGGAGCCGCCGTTGATCACCACCTCTTCCTTCGCCTGGATGGTGATCTTGTTGGCTGTCTGCGTGATGTTGAGCTTGGCCAGTACGTTGACGCTGTCCTTCAGCGCCTTGATGTCGATGTCCGCGCCCGCCGCCACGAGCCGCATGCCGGCCTTGGCGGCGAACATGCGGATCGCGCTCTGCACGCTCACCAGCATGCTCTTGCCCGCGCTCACGCTCGTGTGGCCGCCGCTGGTGAGCGCGGTGTGCTCGTTGCTCACCACATGCGTCGAGCCCTGCGCCACGGTCTGCAGGCCCTTGGCGCTGGCCAGCGTCAGGTGCGACTCCTGGAACTCGGGGAACTCGCCCTGATCGCGGTTGCCGCCCTGGCCCTTGATGGCGTCGTTCTGCTCCTTGATGCTCGCGGTGACCTCGTCCTGGTCGCCCGTTTCATGAGCCTGCGCGCCCTGCGCCAACCCGCTCAGGCCTTCGTGCATATCGCGGGCCTGCGTGAGGCGGCCCACGGTCTCGCCCATGTCGGTGGCATGTGCCTGGGCATTCGGCCGGGCCTCGGTGGTCACCAGCAGACCCTTGCCCGAGCGCAACACGCCATGCCCGTCGGTGCGCAGCTCAAAGCCCTGTCCGCGCGGCTCCTTGCGCCCTGCGGTGTCCTCGATGCGACCGATGTGCCCCACGCTCAGCTGGCTGGACTGGTGGTCGCTGCGCAGCTGCGCCTGGATCTTGCCCTGGGTGTCGTCCAGCACGAGGTGGTTGCCGCGCCCGCCGCCGAGTTCGCGGCTGCGAATGCCCGACAGGTGGTTCTGCCCGGGCAGTTCCCACGACGGCATGGTGTCTGCGTTGTGCACGCAGCCGACCACGATCGGATAGTCGGGGTCGCCGTTGAGGAAGTCGACGATCACCTCCATGCCGACGCGCGGCACGCTGGTCATGCCGAAGGTGGCGCCGGCCCACGCGGTCGACACGCGCAGCCAGCAGCTGGAGTTCTCGTTGTCCTGGCCCAGGCGGTCCCAGTGGAACTGCACCTTGATGCGGCCGTACTGGTCGGTCCAGATCTCCTCGCCCGAAGGTCCCACGACCATCGCCGTCTGCGGGCCCCGCGTGCGCGGCTTGGGCGTGGTGCGCGGCGCCCGCCACGCATAGCTGGTGGACTGGGCCTCGAAGGCGAAACGCTGCACGGAGCCTTCGGTGCCTTCCGCGCCTTCGCTGGCCTGCAGGTTCTCCTGCAGGTGGTAGCTCACGCCCACGAGCAGGTACTGCTGGTTCTGGTCGGCCTTGGGATGGCCGGTCAGCCGAAGGGTGTGGCCGGTGGCCAGCTCGCGCAAATTGGCGCGGCCGGTGGCGCGGCTGCGCTGGCTCAGCTGTTCTTCGTTGCGGATGCGCGCGTAGGTCTCGCCGTCGCCGTGCTGCACGAAGCCGCCGGGCCATTCGTAGTTCTCGTAGGCATCGTGGTCGTGCCCCGGAGGCATCTGCCGCAGGTGCGAGAGCTCGGCCTTGGGCTTCTCGAAGTCGTAGTCGTCGTTGTAGTGATGGCCCGAGCGCACCTCCTCGGCGATCTCCCATGCATAGATGCGCTCGCGCTGACCCATGCCGGATTTCTCCAGCGGGTGATAGCGAACCTCCTCGCCGCCGGGCAGCGGGCTGTGGGAGTTGGCGATGTCGTCGGCGAACACGAGCACCTGCTGGCTGGCCTCGTGCCGGAAGTGGTAGTAGATGCCTTCGAGCTCGCACAGGCGCGAGATGAAGTCGAAGTCGCTCTCGTGGTACTGCACGCAGTAGTCCCAGCGCCGGTAGTCGCCGCGGCTCAGCTTCTGCTCGACGGGATGGCCGTAGCGCCCGAGCACTTCCATGACGATCTCGGGCACGCTCTTGCCCTGGAAGATGCGGAAGTCGGTGCGCCGCGTGGCCAGCCACAGCCAGGGACGAAGGCGCAGGCGGTAGAAGGAATGGCGCGAATCCTCCTGCTGCAGGCCGAATCGGGTGGCGATGCCACCCAGGTAGCGCACGCCGCCTTCGGTTTCCACCACCACGTTGCAGCTCTTGCCGAGCAGACTCTTCGGATCGATGGCATTGCTGTTGCCCAGCAGCTCGATGTCGAAGGCGTACAGCTGGCTCAGCGCTTCACGGCCTACCAGCTGGCGGAACTGCAGCGCCTCGCCGGCGGGCGTCTCGATGCTGACGCGCCGGCTCATTGCGGCGCTTCGGCTTGCAGATAACACAAACCGATTAATTGAAATTCAATAGGTACGAATATCGTTTTCAAATTGAGCGGCATATCCGCCTCCCTGACGCATATTTTCACAATTATTCTAAGTGTTGGTTTATCGTAAGAACCAATGCGAGAAATAGACGATTCTCCAAATCGGCATAAAGTTGCGATCCGTGGCTGCCATTTTCAAAGTCACGCCGCTGAGATTCGAATGAATTACGGCACCCGAATCAACCAACGGGCAATTGAGGGCGTGCCCCGTCTGCCGGCACATTCCGCGCAAAGGATCTGATCGTGGTCGGCGGTCTGGTGGAAATACTCAGAAACCAGCCTGAAATCGCGCTATTCCTCGTACTCGCCATTGGCCATGCGGTAGGCCAGATCCGCTTCGGTCCCATTCAGCTTGGCGGCATCTGCGGCACATTGATTGCCGCCCTCGTCATCGGTCAGCTCGGCATTCATGTCGACGACAGCGTGAAGAACGTGTTCTTCATGCTTTTCATCTTCGCGCTCGGCTATGCGGGCGGGCCGCAGTTCTTTGCCAATCTCGACGCCAAAGGGCTGCGGATCGGGCTCCTGTGCCTCGTCGAAGTCGTGACGGTGCTCGTGCTGGTGCTCGGCGCCACCTTCTTCCTCTCGCTCGACCAGGGCACCGCCGCAGGGCTGATGGCGGGCGCGGCCACCGAGTCGGCCGTGGTCGGCACGGCGACCGACGCCATCTCCAGGCTGGCGCTATCGCTCGCAGACATCCGGCAGCTGCAGGCCAACGTGGTCACCGCCTATTCCATCACCTACGTCTTCGGGCTGATCGCGATCGTGGTGGTCACGAGCCAGGTCTTTCCGCTGCTGCTGCGCGTGGACCTGCGCGCCGAGGCCGACCGCCTCTGGAAGACGATGGGCGGCGGCGACTCCGACCCCGACGCCGCCAGCGCCACGCCCGAAATGATCGGCCGCGTGTTCCTGGTCACCGTGGGCCGGGGCCGAACGGTCGGAGAGCTGAGTTCGATCTTCGCAGGGCGCGCCAGCATTGAGCGCGTGGTGCGGCGCGGACAGAGCCTGACCGTCGAGCCCACGCTGCGGCTGCAGCCCTTCGACCAGGTGCTCGCCATCGGACGGCGCAGCGTGCTCGTGAACGTGGCCGAGCTGCTGGGCCGCGAATTCGCCAACACCACCGCCTTCGATGCCGTGGTGGAGACCACCGAAGTCGTGATCAACCGGCACGAATGGTTCCACCGCGAACTGCACGAACTGCAACATGCCCCGCTTCCGCCCGGAGTGCAGATCGTCGGCCTGAAGCGGGACGGCAACGCCATGCCGCTGCTGCAAGACGTGAAGCTGCGCCGCGGCGACGTGCTCAAGCTCTACGGTCCGGTGCTCGACGTGACCCGGGCGCTGCCGCTGATCGGCGACCGCGTCGTCGAATCCACGCACAGCAACATCAGCTACGCGGCCATGGGCATCCTGCTGGGCGTGTTCATCGGCGGCTTCAGCGTCAGGCTAGGCGGCATTCCGTTCTCGCTGGGCACGGGCGGCGGAGCGCTGGTCACGGGCCTGCTCTTCGGCTGGTACCAGGCGAAGAATCCGCACCGGCTGAGCGTGCCGCCCGAGGCGCTTGCGCTGATGAAGGACCTGGGCCTGGCCACCTTCATCGCGTGCGTTGGCCTCGCCTCCGGACCGCAGGCGCTGGCGCTGGTGAAGAAGTTCGGCATCGCGCTGCCGCTGGTCGGCGTGGCCATCGCATTGGTGCCCGCCACCATCTCGCTGTTCGTCGGACACAAACTGCTCAGGCTCGAAGCGCCCGTGCTGCTCGGCGCCATCGCCGGCCAGCAATGCAGCACACCGGCACTCAGCGCGGTGCAGAACGCCGCGGGCAACGCAACGCCGCTGCTGGGCTACACGATCACCTATGCGATTTCCAACGTGGTGCTGCCGCTGATGGGCCCGCTCATCGTGGCCCTGGCCGGGCTGGTGGCGCACGCGGCGAAATGACCCTGGACGAAGTCGAGACACCGAAAGGAACCTGACCCATGGAATGGCTGCACGAACTCTTCAAGAAGTCGCCGGAGATGGCGCTCTTTCTCTCGCTGGCGGTCGGCTACTGGATCGGCAAGATCAAGTTCGGCAAGTTCCAGCTCGGCGGCGTGGCCGGCTCGCTGCTGGTGGCGGTCCTGGTGAGCCAGGTCGGCGTGCAGGTGGACGCCGGCGTGAAGGCCGTGCTGTTCGCCCTCTTCATCTACGCGGTGGGCTTCGAGAGCGGGCCGCAGTTCTTCAGCTCGCTGGGAAGGCAGTCGGTCAAGGAGATCATCCTGGCCGCGGTGATGGCTGCCACCGGCCTGGCCACCGTGGTGGTCATGGCCAGGCTCTGCGAGCTGGACAAGGGCCTGGCTGCGGGAGTAGCCGCAGGCGGGCTCACCCAGTCGGCCATCATCGGCACCGCCGGCGACGCCATCGCCAAGCTCGGGCTCGATGCCGCCGAGACCGCGCGTCTGCAGGCCAACGTCGCCATCGGCTATGCGGTGACTTACGTGTTCGGCTCCTTCGGCGCGATCATCGTGTGCGTGAACATCCTGCCGAAGTTCATGGGCCGCACCATCCGCGACGACGCCATCGCGGCCGAGACCGCGCAGCAGGCCGGCGTCAAGGTGCTGGGTCCGGAGCAGCAGGAGGCCGCGCCTTCGCTGGTCGGCCGCATCTACGAGCTCGTGGCCGACCCCAAGCGCACCATCGCCGACATAGAGAACGCCAACCCGGCCACCACCATCACCATCGAGCGGGTGAAGCGCGACGGCAAGTTCGTCGAGGTGAGCCCCGAGCTCGTGCTCCGCCAGGGCGATATCGTGCTGGCCGTCGGGCGGCGCGACGCGGTGGTGGCCAGTGCGCCGCTGCTGGGCAAGGAGGTCTACGCGGTCGACGGCATGGAGCTCACCATGCAGAGGCGCGAGATCGTGCTGACCAACAAGGAGTTCGACCGCAAGACAGTCGACGAGATCCGCAAGGCCACCGCAGGGGGCGTGCGCCACGGCATCTTCGTGGTGCAGATCAGCCGCATGGGCAAGGTCCTGCCGATGAAGCCCGACACCGTGGTGCAGAGCGGCGACCTGGTGTCGATCTTCGGCGCCGAGCAGGACGTGAAGCGCGTGGCGGCCATCGTCGGCGACGTGATCGTGCCGAGTGCGAAGACGGACTTCGTCTATCTCGGCGCGGGCCTCGTCGTGGGGCTGCTGGTCGGCCTGCTGAGCGTGAAGATCGGCAGCATCCCGCTCACGCTGGGCGCCGGCGGCGGCGCGCTGCTGTCGGGCCTGCTCTTCGGCTGGTACCGCGCGAAGCGGCAGACCTTCGGCGCCCTGCCTCCCAGCGCCGTGCAACTGTTGAAGGACCTGGGCCTCGCGGGCTTCGTCGTCGTGGTGGGCCTGTCTTCGGGATTGCAGGCGGTGCAGACCATCAGGCAGCTGGGCCTGACCATCTTCGGCGTGGGGGTGGTCGTGACCATCGTGCCGATGCTGCTGACCATGCTGTTCGGCCGCTACGTGCTGCGCTATGGCAACACGGCCATCTTCGCGGGCGCACTGAGCGGCTCGCGCAGCGCCAACCCGGCCTTCGGCGAGGTGCTCGACAAGGCCGAGAACTCCATTCCCACCGTGCCCTTCGCCATCACCTATGCGCTGGCGAACGTGTTCCTCACGCTGCTCGGGCCGCTGATCGTCGCGCTCGTTTGAGCACGGCGCGTCTTCCTCCGTTTCCCTTCCATACATCCCTTCAGACAGGAGCATCCAATGGATTTCAGCGACGTGAAAAAACTCGGCGGCCTGAGCCCCTTCGAACTGAAGGACGCGCTCATCCAGGTGGCCCGGCAGAGCGACCGGCTGATGCTGAATGCGGGCCGCGGCAATCCGAACTTCCTGGCGACCACGCCGCGCCATGGCTTCTTCCAGTTCGGCCTCTTCGCGATGACCGAGAGCGAGCGCTCCTACATCTACATGGAGGGCGTGGGCGGCTTCCCGCAGCGCGAGGGCATCGAGGCACGCTTCGAGATCTTCACCAAGGCGCACGAGGGCGAACCCGGTGTGCGCTTCATCGAGGCAGCCGTGTCGTACGTGCGCGACCAGTTGGGCCTGTCGGCCGGCGACTTCATCTACGAGATGTGCGAAGCCATCCTCGGCTGCAACTACCCGGTGCCCGACCGCATGCTGCGCCTGAGCGAGATCATCGTGGGCAAGTACATCCACCAGGAGATGATCGGTACGCACCCCTTCGTGGGCACCTTCGACATGTACGCGGTGGAAGGCGGCACGGCCGCCATGACCTACCTGTTCAACAGCCTGCGCGAGAACCTGCTGCTGCGCGCCGGCGACACCATCGCGCTGGGCATGCCGATCTTCACGCCGTACATCGAGATCCCGCACCTGAACGACTACCAGCTGATCGAGGCGCTGATCGACGCGCCTTCGGAAAACGGCTGGCAGTTCACGAAGAAGGAGCTGCAGAAGCTGCTCGATCCGAAGGTCAAGGCCTTCTTCCTTTGCAACCCGAGCAACCCGCCATCGGTGAAGATCAGCGACGAGGTGCTGGGCTACATCGCCGACATCGTGAAGCAGCGGCCCGACCTCATCATCCTCACCGACGACGTGTACGGCACCTTCGCCGACGACTTCCGCTCGCTCTTCGCGATCTGCCCGCACAACACGATCCTGGTGTATTCGTTCTCCAAGTATTTCGGCGCGACCGGCTGGCGCATGGGCGTGGTGGCCACGCACGAGGACAACATCATCGACCGCAAGATCGCGCAGTTGCCCGAGGCGCAGCTGAAGGAACTCGATGCGCGCTACAGCTCGATCACCACCGAGCCGCGCAAGCTGAAGTTCATAGATCGGCTGGTGGCCGACAGCCGCACCGTGGCGCTGAACCACACGGCAGGCCTCTCGACGCCGGTGCAGGCGCAGATGGTGATGTTCTCGCTGTTCTGCCTGATGGACGAACCCGAGGCCTACAAGAAGTCGATGAAGCGCATCGTCCTGCGCCGCAAGGAAGCGCTGTACCGGGAACTCGGCCTCCCGCTGGAGCTGGACCCCAATTCGGTGAGCTACTACCACCTGCTCGACCTCCAGGAGATCGCCACGCAGATGCATGGCGAACAGTTCGGCAAATGGATCGTGACAAAGCTGCAGCCGAACGAAGCCCTCTTCCGCATCGCCGAGGAGACCAGCATCGTGCTGCTGCCGGGGCGCGGCTTCGGCGGCAAGCACGCGTCGGGGCGGGTGTCGCTGGCGAACCTCAACGAATACGACTACGCGAACATCGGGAGGTCGCTGCGCAAGCTGGCTTCGGAGTATTTCGAGATCTTCGAGAAGGAGAACGGCAAGGGAGCTGCGAAGACACCCAAGGTGGCGAAGGCGGGAAGAACAAGCAAGAAGAAATAGGCAAGCCGGCAGGAGGGCCTGCGTGCCGTGAGCGGCTGCGCCGGGGTCGGCGCTGCAGCCACGGCGCGAACTTCACCGATATCGCAGAAGAAGCCATCAGGCCCTGCTCGCCCGCTCCATCCCATCCAGCTTCATCACCCGCCATGCGCACACGCTGCCGAGCACGGCCAGCAGGGCCGCAGCCGCGAACATCGTGCGGTATCCAACGGCCTGCGCGACCGCGCCTCCAAGCAGAACACCGAGCACGCCGCCGAATCCGTAGCCGATGACCGTGAACAGCGCCTGCCCTCGCCCGCGCAGGTGACCTGGAAAGCGACGCGACACCATGGCGATGCAAGTCGTGTGGTGTGCCGCGAAACTCAGCGCATGAAGCCACTGCGCCACGATGAGCGCGGCGATCCATCCGCCCAGGCCGGCGGTCAGCCCCAGCCGCGCCACGGCTGCGATACCGCACACCAGCATCCAGCGCGGCATCGGCATCAGGCCGATGAGCCTGCCCTGCAGGAAGAACCACACGATCTCCGCGACCACAGAGAGCGCCCACAGCAGCCCGATGGTGCTCTTGCCGTAGCCGATCGAGTCGAGGTAGAGCGAGAAGAACGCATACACCGAGAAGTGCGACATCACCTGGAAGAAGAGCGACGCGAAGAACCACTGCACCGCCCGACTGCGCAGCACCGGCCCGATGGGCTCCCGCACGGTGCCGTGCGCCGCAGGAGGCTCGCGCACGTCGGGCAGCTTCATGGTCGCGATCAGCACGATGGCAAGTGTGCCCGCCGCCCATGCCGGAAAGTGCTTCATGCCGAAGCGGTCGAACCACTCGCCCGCCACGAACACCGTGAGCAGGAAGCCGGCCGAACCGCACAGCCGGATGCGCCCGTAGCGGCCCCAGTCGCCGGCCACGAGCTGCGCCATCGCTGCTTCGGTGAGCGACATCATCGAGCTGGTGTGGGTGAACATCACGAGCAGCACCAGCGCGAGCCACCAGGCACCGCCGTTCCACCACAGCCCGAACGAGCTGGCCAGCGCCACCGCCGCGCTGAAGCGCAGCAGCTTCACGCGCTGCCCCGTGTGGTCGCTGAGCGCGCCCCAGGCATAGGGCGCGAACACGCGCGTGATCGACTGCACCGAGGCCAGCAGGCTGATGGTGAAGATCGGCAGCCCCAGGTCCTTCAGCCACAGCGGCAGGTAGGGGTTGAAGAAACCGATGTGCGCGAAATAGCTGGCCGACAGGCCAGCGAATGCCAGCAGGTGGCCGCGTTTGGCAGCGGCCACTGGTGGCGGGGTGGACACTAGAGGAAGGACGCCTGCGGCGACGCGGCTTCTGTCTTGCTGCCCGTGCCCGGGGTGGCCTGCGGCACGTCTCCGCACTGCGCGCGATTGCGCAGCACGTGCTCGATCACCACCAGCGCCAGCATGGCTTCGGCGATGGGCGTCGCACGGATGCCCACGCAAGGATCGTGGCGGCCCTTGGTGACGACCTCGACGGGGTTGTTGTGGATGTCGATGGACTGGCGCGGGCTGATGATCGAGCTGGTGGGCTTGATCGCGATGCTCACCTCCAGGTCTTGCCCGGAGCTGATGCCGCCAAGGATGCCGCCCGCGTTGTTGGTGACGAAGCCGGTGGGCGTGATCGAGTCGCCGTGCGTGGTGCCGCGCTGGGTGACGCTGTCGAAGCCGGCACCGATCTCCACCGCCTTCACCGCATTGATGCCCATCATCGCGTAGGCGATCTCGGCGTCGAGCTTGTCGAAGAGCGGCTCGCCCAGCCCCACGGGCACGTTCGTGGCGGTGACGCGAAGGCGCGCGCCGCACGAGTCGCCCGCCTTGCGCAGGCGGTCCATGTAGTCTTCGAGCGCGCTCACGTCGGCGATGGGGGCGAAGAAGGGGTTGTTCGGCACGTGGTCCCAGCTCTCGAAGGGAATGGCGATCTCGCCGATCTGCGTCATGCAGCCGCGAAAGACCATGCCGTACTTCTCGGCCAGCCACTTCTTGGCGACCGCGCCGGCGGCGACCATGGGCGCCGTCAGCCGCGCCGAGGAGCGCCCGCCGCCGCGGGGGTCGCGAATGCCGTATTTCTTGAAGTAGGTGAAGTCGGCGTGGCCCGGTCGGAACTGCTGGGCGATCTGGCCGTAGTCCTTGCTGCGCTGGTCGGTGTTCTGGATCAGCAGGGCGATGGGTGTGCCGGTGGTCTTGCCTTCGTACACGCCGGAGAGGATCTGTACCGTGTCGGGCTCGTTGCGCTGCGTCACGTGGCGGCTGGTACCGGGGCGGCGACGGTCCAGGTCGCCCTGGATGTCCGCCTCGCTGAGTTCCATGCCCGGGGGGCAGCCATCGATGACGCAGCCGATGGCCGGGCCATGCGACTCGCCGAAATTGGTGACCGCGAAAAGATTGCCGAAGGTATTGCCGCTCATGGCCGGGATTATCCCGCCAAAGCGCTCCCCTCTCAGTCGGTCGTGCTCTCCAGGCGCTTGGACAGGGCCGACACCTGAAGCTCGATGGCGAAGAGCCGCTCGTTCAGCACCGCCGTCTGGAGCCGGATCGCCTCGATGATGGCCTTGGTCTGCGGGTCGGCCGTGCTGTCGCAGAGTTCGGCCAGGTCATGCAGCTTCTTGCGCAGTTCGTTGCTCATGGGAAGGCTCCGGTGATCGCGTCGAGGGAACCCCAGTATGGGGTTTGGAAGGCGCTGCGGCAATGCGGCGGCACCCGGGTCCGCTTCAGCCAGCCGCCGGGCTCAGCCAGCCCTGCAGCTTGACGAGCGCGCCGCTCCAGCCGTGCTCATGCGCATCGCGTGCGGCTTGGTCGAAGAACTGCTCGTGGATCAGCACCAGCTCGCAGCCATCGGCATCGGGCTCGATGCGCAACGTGACGCGCGACTCGCGCTCCGGCGTGCTGTGCCAGGCCCAGCTGAAGACCAGCTTGCGCTCGGGCACGACCTCGAGGTAAGTGCCGCTCACGTCGTGCGTCTCGCCGTCGTCGGCCAGCATCGCCACGCGAAAGCGGCCGCCCACGCGCAGGTCGACCTCGGCGATCGGCACCGAAACGATCTCCCCGGGCCCGAACCAGAGCTTCAGCGCCTGCGGGTCGGTCCACGCGCGCCAGAGCTTGTCGGGCGAGACGCGGTAGTGCCGTCGGAGGGTGAGCGAGGGGCGTCCGGCGTCGCCGGCGGAAGGTTTCTCCATTCGGTCTCCTCCTGGTGATAGAGAAAGCGCGAGAGCGCATCGAGGCGCCCGTTCCAGAACTTCTCGTACCGCGACAGCCACACTGCGGCCTCCTGCATGGGCCGGGGCGAGAGTTCGCAGCGCACGATGCGGCCCTCCTTCGTGCGGGAGATGAGGCCGGCGTCTTCCAGCACGCGCAGGTGCTTCATGAACCCCGTGAGGGACATGTCGTGCGGCTCGGCCAGCTCGGTCACGCTGAGGGTGCGTTCGCCAAGGGCTTCGAGCACGGCGCGCCGGGTGGAATCGGAAAGCGCAGCGAAGACTGCGTCGAGCGCTTCGGCGTCGGGTCGGGCTGTTGACTGAACCATGCGGTTGAGTATCAAAAAGGTCCGGGAGGCCGTCAAGTCATGCTTCGAGCCATGCGACCATGTTGCCCATCGCCCAATCACGAACAGACAGAGGAAGCATCCGATGACCGAACTGCGCCAGCCATATCCTCCGATCGAGCCCTACGAAAGCGGCATGCTCGACGTGGGCGACGGCCACCAGATCTACTACGAGCGCTGCGGCACGCCCGGTGCCAAGCCGGCCGTGTTCCTGCACGGCGGGCCCGGCGGCGGCATCTCGCCGGAGCACCGCCGGCTGTTCGATCCCGCGCGCTACGACCTGACCCTGTTCGACCAGCGCGGCTGCGGCCGCTCGCTGCCGCATGCAGGCCTGGAAGCCAACACGACCTGGCACCTGGTCGCCGACATCGAGCGCCTGCGCGAGCGCGCCGGCGTCGACAAGTGGCTGGTGTTCGGCGGCTCGTGGGGCTCCACGCTCGCCCTCGCCTACGCCCAGAAGCACCCCGAGCGCGTGAGCGAACTGGTGCTGCGCGGCATCTACACCGTGACCCGTGCGGAGCTGCAGTGGTACTACCAGTTCGGCGTGTCGGAGATGTTCCCCGACAAGTGGGAGAAGTTCCAGGCGCCCATTCCCGAGGCCGAGCGCGGCGACATGATCGCCGCCTACCGCAAGCGGCTCACCGGTGACGACCCGGTCGTGCGGATCGAGGCGGCACGCGCCTGGAGCGTGTGGGAGGCCGAGACCATCACCCTGCTGCCGAGCCCCGGGCTTGCCCAGTCCCACGCCGAAGATCATTTCGCACTGGCCTTCGCACGGCTGGAGAACCACTACTTCGTGCACGACGCCTGGCTGGAGGAAGGCCAACTGCTGCGCGACGCGCATCGGCTGCACGGCATCCCCGGCGTGATCGTGCACGGCCGCTACGACATGCCCTGCCCTGCGCGCTACGCCTGGGCGCTGCACAAGGCGTGGCCCGAGGCGGAGTTCCATCTGATCGAAGGCGCGGGGCACGCCTATTCGGAGCCCGGCATCCTCGACCGGCTGCTGCGCGCGACCGATGGTTTCGCCAGCCGCTGAGCCGCTCGTCCACGGCCCTGCGCGGGAACGCTTTATGCGTGCTGCACTGCAACACCCACCACCTGCGAAGGAGCGCCCCATGCTGGACCGTACCGCCACCCAGTTCTCCCACGTGAAGCCCGGTGACACCGAATTCGTGTCGGGTGGTCTGCGTGACTTCTTCCTCTATCGCGACCTGGGCGTGGCGGAGGCCACCAACGGCAAGGTGATCGCGCATCTGGTCAAGGCCAACATGGCACCGGAAACGGGCACCGGCTGGCACCGCCATGAGGCGGACTTCCAGATCGTGATCATGGTCAAGGGCTGGGCCCGCTTCATGTACGAGGACAAGGAAACCCTGGTCGAGGCCGGCGACGTGGTGCACCAGCGCCCGGGCATCCGCCACTTCCTGTTCGACTACTCGCCCGACATGGAGTACCTGGAGATCGTCTCGCCCGCGGACTTCAAGAGCATCGACGTGGAGCCGGTGTGCGAGGTGCCGGCGCCTACGCCCTGGAAGTGAAACCGGGTCGATCGCCCGGAAGACGGCGGGCCTGAAGCCGACAGCAGGAAACCTGTCTTCCACCTGACCTCCACGGTAAAGAAGGCGAGCTGTCTCCTCAGCCAGACACCAGGGGCAAGCAAGCCACAAACGAGAGTCATTCGCAGCCAGAATCCCGGCCGGTGGTGCTTTTGTCCGCACCCTCCGAGATTCGACGATGACCAGCACCTCACTTCCCTCGCGTCGCCGCACGCCGGTCGCACTCGCCCTGATCGGCCTGTGCGCCTCTCCCCTTCCCGCCGCCTTCGCCCAGCAGCAGCAACAGCAGCCGCCACGACAGGAACAGGCCACCCAGTCCTCCCCCGCTCCCGGCACCTCGGTCCCCGGCACGCTGCGTGAAGTGCAGGTCCAGGGCGCCCAGGACAAGGACAGCTTCGGCGCCAACGCGTCTTCGCTGAACCGTCTGCCGGCCGACCTGCGCGATGCGCCGCAGTCCATCACCGTGATCAACCAGGCGGTGATGCAGTCGCAGGGCGCGACCTCGCTGGCGAGCGCGCTGCGCAATGTGCCGGGCCTCACGATCGGCGGCGCCGAAGGCGGGCAGATCGGCACCAACATCAACCTCAACGGCTTCTCGGCGCGCACCGACATCTACCTCGACGGCGCACGCGATCGCGCCCAGTACTACCGCGACACCTTCGCGCTTGAGTCGGTCGAGGTGCTGATGGGCCCGTCGTCGATGCTGTTCGGGCGCGGCTCCACCGGCGGCGTGATCAACCAGGTCACCAAGAAGCCTTCACTCACGCCCTCTGGCGAGGTCTCGGTGTCGGCGAGCACCACCGGCCTCGTGCGCTCGACCATCGACGTCAACCGTCCGATGTCCGACACCTCGGCCTTCCGCATCGCGGCCATGGGCCAGCAGGGCGACGCCAGCACACGGGAGCAGACGAAGCTGAAGGACTTCGGCCTCGACGCCTCGCTGAAGTTCGGCATCAACGCGCCCACGCAGGTCACGCTCTCGGCGCTGGTGCAGCACAACCGCGACCAGCCCGACTACGGCCTGCCGCCGCTGAACGGCCATCCGGTGAAGGTCGACCGCGACACGGCCTACGGCTTCAAGGACGACCGCACCATCTCCGACATCCAGGCCTTCAGCGCGGTGGTGCAGCACAAGCTCACGCCCGATACCTCGATCCGCAACCAGACGCAATACAACGACGTGACCACCGATGCGCGCGAGACGGCGCCGCAGAGCATCGGCACGCTGTCGGCCAAGGGCGTGTTCACGCCCTTTTCCACTGGCACCACGGCCGTGCCGGCGGCCGCGTTCTCGACGCTGCCGCTCGACACGCTGTGGGTGCGCCAGCAGAGCCATGACCGCAGGATCCGCGACAAGTCTCTGTTCAACCTGACCGAGCTCAACACGAAGTTCGCCACCGGCTCCATCAAGCACACGCTGCTCGCGGGCCTGGAACTGGGCCACGACACCTACGCCAACCAGGCCTACTACCGCAACGGCAGCTGCGCGGGCGTGGCGCTGAACCCGGCCGGCGGCACCAGCGGCTACGCGACCTGCTCGCCGCTGCTCGCGCCCTACCAGGGCGACACGCCAGCCACGGCGCCTTCGCTGCCCGGCAACCTGGCCACCGCACACGCGACCACCGTGGCCGGCTACGTGAACGACACCATCGAGCTGACCCCGCAGTGGAAGCTGGTGGCCGGCGTGCGGCAGGACCACTACAGCGCACGCATCTACAACACCATCCCGACCGCGACCACGCTCGCCACAGAGAGCCAGACCGTCGACTTCACCAGCGTGCGCGCCGGCGCGATCTGGCAGCCCACCCCCGAGCAGTCGTACTACGTGTCGTACAGCACCTCGTTCAACCCCTCGCTCGAGCAGCTCGTGGCCACCACCGGCGCCACGCAGCCGCTGCCGCCGCAGAAGAACAAGGCCTACGAGCTCGGCGGCAAGTGGGACTTCAACGACGGCAATCTGTCGCTGACCGCCGCGGCCTTCCAGATCACGCAGACCAACGCGCGCTCGCAGAACAGCGACGGCACCTACAGCGCGACCGGCACCGTGCGCGTGAACGGCGCGCGCGCAGGCGTCGCGGGCCGCGTCACCGACAAGCTGCAGCTCTTCGGTGCCTACACGCACCTGGACGCGACCATCGTCGACGGCATCGCACCGGGCACGCTCGGCAAGGTGCCCGCCAACACACCGAAGGATGCGGCCAGCCTGTGGGCCACGTACGCGATCACGCCCGAGTGGGAGATCGGCGGCGGCACCACCTACAGCGCGAAGCGATTCGCCAACAACACGGACCTGGTGCAGGTCGGCGGCTACGTGCGGCTGGACGCGATGCTGGCTTACCATCAGCCGAAGTACGACATCCGGCTGAACCTGTTCAACCTGGCCAACCGGCACTACTACGACGCGCTGATCCCCTCGGACGGCGGCCGCGCGGTGCCGGGCTCGGGCCGAGCCGCCACGCTGTCGTTCACCTACCGGCTCTGACGGGGCCTCGCAAGCGCCTCGAAGCGCATCGGAAAGAAAGACACGCCATGCTGGTCTGCATTCCCGGCATCCTCGACCGCGAGGCGCTCGCGGCGGTCCGCTCGCGCCTCGAAGCCGCGGGCGACGCATGGGTCGACGGCCGCGTCACCGCGGGCCACCAGGGCGCGCCGGTCAAGTTCAACCAGCAGATCGACGAAGGCTCGCAGGTCGCGTTCGAATGCCAGTCCATCGTGGCGAGCGCGCTGGAGCGGCACCCCACCTTCATCAGCGCCGCGCTGCCCAACCTGCTGTATCCGCCGATGTTCAACCGCTACGGCGAGGGCATGCGCTTCGGCCTGTACGTGGACGGCGGCGTGCGCATCGACCCGCGCACCGGCCGCAAGCTGCGCACCGATCTCTCGGCCACGATCTTCCTGTCGGAGGCCGACAGCTACGACGGCGGCGAGCTGCAGATGGAAGACACGCACGGCATGCAGACCGTGAAGCTCGCGGCCGGCGACATGGTGCTCTACCCCGCCACCAGCCTGCACCAGGTAACGCCCATCACCCGCGGCGTGCGCCTCGCGTGCTTCTTCTGGGTGCAGAGCCTCGTGCGCGACGCGGGCGACCGTGCGCTGCTCTTCGACATGGACAACGCCATCCAGCGCCTCAACCAGAGCGGCGCCGACGAGTCGGCCCGCCGCACGCTGACCGGGACGTATCACAACCTGCTTCGCAAATGGAGCGACACCTGAGTTGATTGAACTCCCGCAGCACGCCGGGCGGACAGCGAGTCAGACCACGATCGTGCGGCACCACGCATAGATGCTGCGCGGCTGCCGCTCGAAGATCTCCGGCGAGGTGATCTTTATGGCGTCGAACGGCGCCACCTTGAAATTGACCGCCGAGCAGTGCGCCACCAGCCGGGCGCGGCCATCGGCATCGGCTTCCATCACAAGGCCCACGTGGCCGTAGTTCTCGCCGCTCCCCGCCTTCGGGTAGACGACGAGAGCGCCCGGAGTGGCCCGGGCTCGCCGTTCGAAGCGCACGCCGGCGCCCATGGCATCGGCCCAGATGCTGTCGGTGTAGATCCATCCGGCGGCATCCGTGTAAGGCGCCGGATCGCTCTTTCTGCCGAAGCCGAGCGCCCAGCACACGAAGCCCGAGCAGTCGCAGGCGGGCACCACCAGCGCCGGATCGTGCACGTCGAGTCCCGCCGCCTGAGCCAATGGCTCCAGGGCGTGTTGCTGCGCCACGGGAAGCGTCGGCCACAACTGGCCGACCGGCAACGGGCTCGTCGGCGATGCCGCGGCTGCGGACCGCCCACCCTCGCCGAGCCAGTAGACAGTGCCCTGCCCACAGGCCGAATGCGCACGCTCCAGGACATCGTCAACTCGGTACATACGGCTCCTTTGGGCTCTTCTTCCGAAAATAACCGGGGCGCCGCCGGATGGCGATACCGCATAAGCGCTATGGATCGACGGCAAATGACGGCAAAGAATGGAGTCATACACTGCGCCCGAACAGCCTGGAGTGGGAATGAAAATCCGCGTGCTGATAGTCGAGGACGAGCCGGAATTCATGCGCCGGTTCTCCACCGCCGTGCTGGCCGACCCAGGACTTTCACTGACGGCATCGGTATCGACCGGTGCCGCGGCGATGGCGCTGCTGGCGGCCCAGCCTCCGGACGTACTGCTGCTCGACCTCGGCCTGCCGGACATGGATGGCACCGAGCTGATCCGCCACATCGCCATTCACCACCCCGCATGCGACGTGCTCGTGGTGACCATGTTCGGCGACGACCAGCATGTGATCGCCGCGCTGGAAGCCGGTGCGACCGGCTACCTGCTCAAGGACGCGGGCGCGGACCGCATCGCCACCAGCATCCATGAGCTGCACGCAGGCGGTTCCCCCATCAGCCCGGGCATCGCGCGCCGCATCCTGGCACGGATGCGCACGCCCGCGAGCCCTCCGCGCAACGAAAGCCCGCGGGATGCGGTGCTGACGCCGCGCGAGACGGAATTGCTGCGCCTCACGGCCAAGGGCCTCAGCTTCGACGCCATCGGACAGCTCCTGCAGATCTCGCCCCACACCGTGGTGGCGCACGTCAAGAAGATCTATCGCAAGCTGGCGGTGCACTCGCGGGGGGAGGCTGTCTACGAGGCCAGCCAGATGGGACTGCTGTGACATGGTCGGGACTGCAGCGCCTGCTGCTGGCGCTGATCGCGCTGGTCATCGTCGGCGGCACCGCTGCCGCCTCCACAAGGAGCATCGGGCAGGCGGATGAATCCGTCGCGTCGCCGCAGCACGCATTGCGACTGAACGCCTCCCAGCTCACTCCGCCCGCGCCCGATGCCCCGTGGCAAAGCGTGGAACTGCCCAGCGTCGCGCCGCACCCCGGTGCGGTCCCGCAGGGCCCCGCCTGGTTCCGCATCGACTTCCGGCGCGAGAGCGCATCGCCCCGGCCCTGGGCCGTCTATCTGCCGTACCTGTACGGCGGCGGACAGGTCTGGCTCAACGGCCAGCAGGTGGCCAGCGTGCCGGAATCGACGCCCCAGCTGCGCGTGCGGTGGGAGCGCCCGCATCTGCTGCCCTTGCCCGACAACATGCTGCGCGACGGCGCCAACGAACTGATGGTGCGTGCGGTACCGGCGCAGGGCGAACACAGCCTGCGCTTCCCGCGCGTGGACATCGGCCCCCTAGTCGCACTGAACGAAGCGAACGACCGCCGCGAGTTCTGGGTGCGGACCACACCGCAACTGACCGTGCTGGCGTGCCTGATCGTCTCCGCATTCGTCCTGTTCATCTGGTGGAGGCGCCCGCGCGAAGTTCTCTATGGGTTGTTCGGGCTCGCGACCGTGTTCTGGGGCATCCGTACGCTGACCTTCGTGATCGAGGCGGTGCCGGTGGAGCGCTGGCATCTCTGGCGGCTCGTCTACCTGGCCGCCACCGGCGGCTTCGTGGTCGTCATGGCGCTCTTCGCCATGCGCTTCGCCGGCCTGCGGCATCGGGGCCTCGAATACGCGCTGGCGGCGTACTGGCTGATCGGCCCGGCATGGCTGCTGCTCGCCGGCCCGGCGGGCGAGCCGCTCGTCAACCGCGTGTGGAGCGGCGGCCTGATACCCATCGGCAGCGGGATCATCGCCGTCTCGTTCTGGGCCGTATGGCGCCAGCGCACATGGGCTTCGGCGGTGATGCCGATCGTGCTCACGCTGGCAACGCTCGCGGGTGTGCACGACTACCTGATCGCGTGGGATACGGCGCTCGTCGAGCGCCTGCTGCCGGGCTGGTCGGGGCATCGCCTCTTCATGCTGCACCACGCCGCCAATCTTCTGCTGCTGACGATGGGCGCGCTGTTGTCGTTGCGCTTCACCAGGGCGCTTGCCTCGCTGGAGCAGCTCAACGCATCGCTGGAGTCGCGCGTGGCCGACCGCGAGCGCACCCTTTCCGAGAACTACCTCCGCCTGGCAGCGCTGGAGCGGCAGAACGCCGCCGCCGAGGAGCGGCAACTCATCATGCGCGAGATCCACGATGGTCTCGGCTCGAAGCTCTTCACTTCGCTGTCGCGCGTGGAGCGAGGCGACATGGATCGCACGCAGATCGAGGAGTCGCTGCGTGCCTGCATTGCCGACATGCGGCTGGCGCTGGACGCACTCGCGCCGGAAGACCACGACCTGCGCACCGCCCTGGGCGACTTCCTGTTCCGCTGGCAGGGCGAACTCGAAGCGGCGGGCGTACGAACCTCGTGGACCATCGACATGCCCGAGGACGCTGCGGGCGTGCCGCCCCACACGACGCTGCAGATACTGCGCATCGCACAGGAGGCGCTGACCAACGTCGTGAAGCATGCCCAAGCGCGGCAGGTGAAGCTTCGCCTGCAGCAGGCGGGCGGGCTGTTGCGGCTGGAGATCCAGGACGACGGTCTTGGCGCCGGCACCGGTCCGGGCGGGCAAGGGCGCGGCGTCGTCAACATGCACGCGCGGGCACAGCGGCTCGGCGGCACCTTCGAACTGCGCCGGGACGCGCATGGAACCTGTGTCGTGCTGAGCGCACCTCTCGCCTCCTCGGCCGCCTGAGCCGACGACACCTCCACGCGAAGCGCGGCCATCCCGCGAACACGCGATGGCCAGGCCCGAAGGCGGTATTCCAGGGCCGCACTGCGACTCCTACATTGGTGCCCATGCCCGAGCATCACATTCCAGAGGAGAAGAAGCCCATGGCCCCGCAATTCACGCCCGCCGAGGAAACGCTGTCGAAAGTCGGCCGCTGGCTGCTGGCGATCGCGGTGGCCACGCTTGCGGCGCTGATCCTCTGGATGTCCGGGTGCTGTGACCGGCTGCCGCTCCATGGCGGAAACGGCCTGACGCAACACGCCGGGGAGCGGGTCGCATGAACTTCCTCGGCGATCTGCAGCCTTCGGCCACGCTGATGTCCATCGTGAGCTGGCTCTACCTGGCGACCAACTCCGCGCGCGCCTTCACCTACCTGCCGCAGATCGCCGCCGTCTGGCGCTGCACGGACGGCGCGCGCGCCATCTCGCTCGTGACCTGGAGCTCCTGGGTGCTGGCGAACCTCACCGGCGTGATGTACGGCGCCTGGGTCGTGCGCGACGGTCTCTTCGTCGCGATCTCGGCCATCAACCTCGTGTGTTGCGCCACCGTCGCATTGATCGCCGCGCGCCGCAGGGGCCTGCTCTAGCTGCACCGCGAGACGTCCGCATGAACCCGCTTCAGCACATGCTCCGGTTTCTCGGCCTTCCCGTGCCCGTGCAGGTGCGGGAGGCCGTGCGAGGCAGCCGCGGAAGCAGCGCCTTCGACGGCAGTCCGCCTTCGGTGCGCTCACCTCCATCGGCGCTGCAACCTTCCGTCGAGCAGGCCCTGGCCGAACTCGTGCGACGGAACCAGTTGCTCGAGGACTCCAGCCAGGCGAAAGCCTGCCTCTTCGCCGCTGCGCTTCATGACCTGCGGCAACCACTGCAAGCCCTGATGCTGTTTTCGGAGGCGCTGTCGAGTGCCGATCTCGACGCCAGCCAACTGCACCTGCGCATCGGCCAGATCCGCCAGTCCGTCGACTTTCTCGACCGGCTGCTGACCGGGATGCTGGACCTGGCGCAGATCGACGCTGGCGGCACACGGCCCCCATGCGCCGACCTGCCGCTGGACCCGCTGTTCGACGAGTTGCGGCATCACTTCTGCGCCGTCGCCGAGTCTCGAGGGGTGCGGCTGCTGGTGCGCCCCACCAGCGCGTGGGCGCGCTGCGACGGCGTCATGCTCACGCGGATCCTCAACAACCTGGTGAGCAACGCACTGCGCCATACACACCATGGTGGCGTGCTCGTGGGTGCGCGGCGGCATCGGGAAGGCATTCGCATCGATGTCTGCGACACCGGCATCGGCATTCCTGCGCAGCATCAGGCACGCGTCTTCGAGGCGTTCTACAGGATCGACTCCCCCGAGCGGCCAGCCGCGCACGAATGCGGCCTGGGACTCGGGCTGGCCACGGTGCAGCGGCTGGCCGATCTGCAGGAAGCGAGGGTTCGGCTGCGGTCACGGCCCGGTCGGGGCACGGTGATGTCCGTCGTGCTGCCGGCCTCGGGCGGTCATGCGCACAACCTGTTCGGCAACCGGCGCGATAGCCGAGCTCTTTAAACTTGCCCCGCTCACCAAACCGAAAACAACCGAGGAGAGAGAACTTGCGTATTCAAACCGCCCGCCTGACGGCCGGCGTGCTGCTCGCGTGCGCCGCTTTCGTGGCGCAAACCAGCCAAGCCGCATCGCCGACCACCACCCCGTCCACACCTTCCACTCAGGCCTCGACCGCCAGCTCGCTCGAAGCCGAGCAGGACGCCGCCTTCAAGGCCGCAAAAGCCGTGCAGAAGGTCGGCCCTGTCGACATCACGCTGCGCGACCAGGCCCACCTCCACCTGCCCGCCGGCTACGTGTGGGTGCCGACGCCCGCCGCCGCGCAGCTCATGCGCAGCATGGGCAACCGCACCGACGACACCTTCATCGGCGCGATCTTCCCCGCCGACGACGCCGACTGGATGGCGGTGGTGAAGTTCGTGAAGGAGGGCTACATCAAGGACGACGACGCCAAGGACTGGAACGCCGACGACCTGCTCAAGAGCCTGAAGGAAGGCACCGAGGCCGCGAACGAGGAGCGCGCCAAGCGCGGCATCCCGTCCATCGAGGTCACGGGCTGGGCGCAGAAGCCGCAGTACGACGCCTCCTCGCACCGCCTCGTGTGGTCGGCCCTGTCGAAGCGCAAGGGCAGCACCGACGGCAACCAGGGCGTCAACTACAACACCTACGCACTGGGCCGCGAGGGCTACCTGAGCCTGAACCTCATCACCAACGCGAAGGACCTCGACAAGTACAAGCCCGACGCGAGCAAGCTCCTCGGCGCGATCCAGTACGACGACGGCAAGAAGTATGCGGACTTCAACTCGTCCACCGACAAGGTCGCCGCCTATGGGCTGGCCGCACTGGTGGCCGGCGCGGCAGTGAAGAAGCTGGGCCTGTTCGCGGTCATCGCGGCCTTCCTCGCCAAGTTCGCGAAGCTGGCGGTGGTGGCCGGCGGCGCGGCGCTTTGGGGCATCGCGAAGCTGTTCAAGCGCAACGGCTGAGGGCCGCGGCGTTCAGCTTCCCTTGAAACTGGGCGCGCGCTTCTCCACGAACGCGGTCACGCCCTCCCGGGCGTCGGGGCTGCCTGCACGCTCGCGCAGCAGCCTGTGTTCCAGCGCCAGGTGCTGCTCGAAGGGCCGGCCGGCCGCGCCCGCGCAGAGCTCCTTGATGCCGGCGAAGGATGCGCTCGCACCACGCGCGAGCCGAGCCACCAGCGCTTCGGCAGCGGCCGCGAGTTCGTCGTCCGGGTGCAGCGCATCGACCGCGCCCCACGCAAGGCAGCGCTGGCTGTCGATGGCATCGCTGAGCATCAGCAACTGCTGCGCGCGCACCGGCCCCACGCGGCGCGCGAGGAAGTACGAGGCACCCGCATCCGGCGACAGCCCGATGGCCGCATAGCCCGTACGCAGCTTCATCGATTCGGCGGCGAGTACGAAGTCGCCGCACAGTGCCAGCCCCACGCCTGCGCCGCCGACGGATCCGTTCACCGCGACGACCAGCGGCGCAGGGTTGTTCGACAGTCGCAGCAGTGCCGGGTGCAAGCGGTCCAGGATCTCATCGACCAGCGCCGGCAGCGCTTCGCCAGCCGCCACGAACTCGTCGATGTCACCGCCGGCGCAGAACACGCGGCCCTCTCCGGTCAGCAGGATGACGCGCGGCTTGCCCGCCAGCACTTCGTCGATGGCCCGCACCAGCGCGTGGCCGCTGCGAACCCCTATAGCGTTGGCGCGCTCCGGCCGCTTCAGCACGATGCGGCCGATGCCCTCCTCCACGCCCCAGGCGATGCCTTCGGCGGTCTCCATGCTCAGATGCCCGTCAGGCCGCCGCTGCACATCAGCGTCTGGCCGCTCACGTAGTCCGACTCGGGCGCGCACAGGAGGTACACGGCCCCGGCCGCTTCCTCGGGCGTGCCGCCGCGCCCCAGCGGAATCGACTGCTCCATCATCGCCAGCAGCCCCGGGTTGATGCCCACCTTGATCTCGCGCCCCTCGATGTTCGCGGTGGAAGCCTCTGCGGTGCTCGCGGTGAGCCGCGTCTGGATAAAGCCGAAGGCCACGCAGTTGACCGTCACGTTCATGCGGCCCCACTCCTTGGCCAGCGTCTGCGTGAGCCCCACGATGCCGGCCTTGCCCGCCGCGTAGTTCGCCTGCCCCGCATTGCCGAAGAGCCCCGCCACGGACGAGATGTTGACCACCTTGCGCACCACGCGCCGGCCCGCCTCGGTCTCGGCCTTCGACAGCGCGCGGATCACCGGCTGCGCCGCGCGCAGGATGCGGAACGGCGCGGTCAGGTGCACGTCGATCATGGCGTACCACTGCTCGTCGGTCATCTTCTGCACGACGCTGTCCCACGTGTAGCCGGCGTTGTTGACGATGATGTCGAGCCCCTTGAACTCGCTCACCGCCGTGCCGACGAAGCGCTCGGCGAAGTCGGGCGCCGCCACGCTGCCGGTGCATGCCACCGCCTGGCCGCCGGCCGCACGGATTTCCTGCACCGTTTCCTCCGCCGGCTGTGCGTCGAGGTCGTTGACGACGATGCGCGCGCCTTCCGAAGCCAGCTTGAGCGCGATGGCCCGGCCGATGCCGCGGCCCGAGCCGGTGATGAGTGCGACCTTGCCGTCGAGCTTGGGTGTCATGTCCGAGTTCCTTGCTTGTTGGTGTGAGTTCTCAACGCAGCGCGACCAGCGCTTCGCCGGCGATGCGCGTCTGCCCGTATTGATTGGCGCTGTGCACTTCCACGCGTACGCAGTGCTCGCCTTCGTGCTCCAGCTTCTCGACCACGCGGCCGCTGCAGCGCACCGCATGCCCCAGGTGCGTGATGCCCTGGAAGCGCACGTCGAAGCGCCTCAGCTGCGACTGCGGTGCCCACTGCGTGAGCAGCCGGGCCAGCCAGGCCATGCCCAGCATGCCCTGCGCGAACACGTCGGGCATGCCCGATCTGCGCGCGAAGTCCGTGTCGATGTGGATGGGGTTGTGGTCGCCGGAGGCGCCCGCGAACAGTGCGAGCGTGGTGCGGCTCACGGGCGGCAGCTGCAGCGCGGGCAGCTCGTCGCCGACGTTCACGGTGTCGTAGGTCGGTGCATTCATCGGTGCGGGTTCCTTCGTCAATGGCGGCAGACGATCACCGCGCGCAGCTCGGCGACCAGCTCGTCGCGCTGGTTGGTGGCGCGCGACGTCTTGACGACGAACTCGAGCGCGCCGTTCTTCTTGTCGTAGATGTCGGTGATGGTGGAACGCACCGTCACGGTGTCGCCCACGCATGCGGGCCTGTGGTAGCAGAAGCCCTGCTCGCCGTGCAGCAGCTTCGACAGCGGAATGCCCAGGTCGGCCAGCAGGCGGTCCGACGCCCCCGAGTCCAGCTCGGCCGCGAACAGGAATGTCGGCGGCGCGGGCAGGTCGGGGTAGCCGGCGTCGCGCGCGGCGGCGGCATCGGTGTAGACGGGGTCGGTCTCGCCGATGGCCTTGGCGAAGAACTGCAGCCGGCTTCGCTCGATGGGCAGCACCGAGGGCGGCAGCTCGTGGCCGATCCATTTCCTGTCGATCATCTGGCGGCCCTTTCTCTTAAACCCGCTCGTAGAGCGTGACCACGCAGGCGCCGCCCAGCCCCAGGTTGTGCTGCAGCGCAATCCGCGCGCCCTCCACCTGCCGCTTGTCGGCCGTGCCGCGAAGCTGCTGGACCAGTTCCGTGCACTGCGCCAGCCCCGTGGCGCCCAGCGGATGCCCCTTCGACAGCAGCCCGCCCGACGGGTTGGTGACGACCTTGCCGCCGTAAGTGTTGTCGCCATCCACCACGAACTTCTCCGCGCCGCCCACCGGGCACAGGCCCAGCGCCTCGTAGCTCAGCAGCTCGTTGTGCGCGAAGCAGTCGTGCAGCTCGACCACGTCGACGTCCTGCGGTCCGACGCCGGCTGCGTCGTACACCTTCTGCGCGGCTTCCTGCGCCATGCTGAAGCCGACCACCTCGCGCATGTCGCGGCTCTCGAAGGTGATGGGGCGGTCGGTGGTCATGGCCTGCGCCTTGATGCGCACGCTGCGGTCGAGCCCGTGGCGCTCTGCGAAGCGCGGCGAGCACACGATGGCCGCCGCCGCGCCGCAGGTGGGCGGGCAGGCCATCAGCCGCGTCATCACACCGGGCCACATGACCGGCGCGGCCATTACTTCCTCCTCCGTGACGACGCTGCGGAACAGCGCCAGGGGGTTGTTCGCCGCGTGGCGGCTGGCCTTGGCGCGGATCTTCGCGAAGGTCGACATCTGCGTGCCGTACTGCTGCATGTGAGCCAGCCCGGCGCCGCCGAAGTAGCGCAGCGCGAGCGGCACCTGCTCGTTGCCGACCAGCTCGTCGGTGATGTTCTCGAAGTGGTCGAAGGGGCTGGGCCGGTCGTTGAACACCGCGCCGAGCGCGCCGGGGCTCATGTGCTCGAAACCCAGCGCCAGCACGCAGTCGGCCGCGCCGCTGGCCACCGCCTGGCGCGCCAGGAAGAGCGCGGTCGAGCCGGTCGAGCAGTTGTTGTTGACATTGACGACCGGGATGCCGGTCATGCCCACCTCGTACAGCGCCCGCTGGCCGGCGGTGGAGTCGCCATAGACGTAGCCCACGTAGGCCTGCTGCACCAGCTCGTAGCCGATGCCGGCGTCCTTCAGCGCGGCATTGGTCGCCTGCGCTGCCATCTGCGGATAGGGCTGGTTCGCGCCCGGCTTGGTGAAGGGGATCATGCCGACCCCGACCACGTGAACGTCTTGACTCATGAAAGGCTCCTTGGAAGTTCGAAAAGAAAGGAAGTTGGACGGGCTCAGGCCACGCTGCGCTGCCGGCCCTGCCAGAAGGGCTCGCGCAGCTTGGTCTTCAGCACCTTGCCGGCGCCCGACAGCGGCAGCGCGTCGACGATGGCCACGCTGCGCGGGCACTTGTAGCCGGCGATCAGCGTCTTGCAGTGGGCGATCAGCTCCTGCGGCTGCACGCCCTGCCCCGGCTTGAGCACGAGCACCGCATGCACTGCCTCGCCCCACTCGTCGCTCGGAATGCCGATGACGGCGCAGGCCGCCACCGCGGAATGCTGGTTGATGGCGTTCTCGACCTCTGCCGAGTAGACGTTCTCGCCGCCGCTGATGATCATGTCCTTCATGCGGTCGACCACGAAGATGAAGCCGTCGTCGTCCATGTAGGCGCCGTCGCCGGTGTGCATCCAGCCGTCGCGCAGTGCGGCGGCGGTCTGCTCGGGCTTGTTCCAGTAGCCCTGCATCACATTGGGCCCGCGCACCGCCACCTCGCCGACGGTGCCGCGCGGCACCTCGTTGTCGTCCGCATCCACCACGCGAACCTCCATGCAAACGCTGGCGCGGCCGGCCGAACGCAGCTTGCCGCGCTTGCGGCCTTCGGCCGTGTGGAAGTACGCCGGGTTGAGCGTGGCGATGGGCGACAGCTCCGTCATGCCGTAGGCCTGCACGAAGCCAACGCCCGGGAACGCCTCCATCGCGCGGTTGAGCACCGCCTCGGAGATCGGCGAGGCGCCATAGGTGATGTTCTTCAGGCTGCTCAGGTCGCGCGGCTGCCGCATCGCAGGGTGGTCCACCAGCATCTGGATCATGGTCGGCACCAGCAGCATGCTGGTCACGCGGTCGCGCTCGATGGTGTCGAGCACGCCCTCGGGCGTGAACATCGGGATGATGGCGTGCGTGTTGCCCGTGAACCAGTGCGGCGTGGCCAGGCCCATGTCGGCGAGGTGGAACATCGGCGCGGCGTGCAGGTAGCAGCCGTCGGCCGGTGCCAGCCCCTCGGCCTGCGCCGCGAGCGCCGAGCTGCAGATGTTGGTGTGGCTGAGCATCACGCCCTTGGGAAAGCCGGTGGTGCCGCCGGTGTAGAAGATGCCGGCCAGGTCTTCGCCGCGGCGCACGGCGTCGGGCACGGGGGCTGCGGCGTCGATCAGGCCTTCGTAGCTGTGCATGCCGGCGGGCACGGGGCCGTCGCCGCAGTAGACGACTTCTCGCAGGCTCTTCGACTGGCCCCGCATCTGCTCGACGACGCCGCGGAAGGTCTCGTCGACCAGCAGGATGCCGGAGCCGGAGTCTTCCAGCGAATACAGGATCTCCGCGGGCGACCAGCGGATGTTGCAGGGGTTGAGCACGCCGCCGCCCCAGGGCACGGCCAGCTGGTACTCCAGGTAGCGGTCGGAGTTGAGCGACAGCATGGCCACGCGGTCGCCCGCGCGCATGCCCAGCCGCTGCAGCGCGCCGGCCAGGCGCGCCACACGGTCGGCGAAGTCTCGGAATGTCCGTGCGCGGCCGGCGAAACGCACGGCGATGGCATCGGGGCGCTGCTGCACGGCCCGGTGAAGGCCCTGGGTCAGGTACATGGGTTTGTCTCCGTCTCGTTCTTGTGCAGGCGCATGGTAGAAATCCGGCCGCCGCCCGGCGATTGCACTTCGCTTCGATCGCATGGCAGAAAAGGTCAATCGACAGACACATGCTCCAGCCGCCCGTCACCATTCCGATCGCCTTCGTCCTCGGCATGCTCTCAGGCATCCGTGCGCGCCCGGGCGAGGCGCTGGTGGACGTCGACAAGGCGCTGGAGGACGCGGGCATCGCCCCCGCGCTGCTCGACGAAGCCGCCGCCCGGATCACCGCCGAGCAGTACGTGGCCCTCTTCGCGCTGCTGATGGAGCGCATGGACGACGAGGCGCTGGGCTTTCTCACGCGCCGACTGCGCTGCGGCAGCTTCGCGCTGATGACGCGCTCCACGCTGGGCGCACGCACCTTCGAGGTGGCGCTGCGCCGCGTGGCACGCACCTTCGACCTGCTACAGGACGATCTCTCGCTGGTGCTGCTGCACGACGGCCCGCTGGCCGGCTTCGGGCTGCGGTTGAACATCCAGCCGCCCATGCACCAGAACTTCCTGCACGAGCTGATGCTGCGGGTGTACTGGCGGCTCTTCGCATGGCTTCACGGCGGCCGTCTGGCGGCCCGGCGCTTCGACTTCGGCTTCGAGCCGCCGCCCTATGCGGACGGCTACGCGAAGGTGTTCCCGGGCCCGCTGCAGTTCGGCCAGCCGCTGTCTGCCGTGTGGTTCGACGCCGCCGCGCTCGACACGCCGGTGCACCGCGACGCGAAGGAGATCCAGGCCTTCCTGGCGGCCTCCCCGGCCAACGTGATCCTGCCCCGGCTCGCCGAACAGGCGGTGAGCGCAAAGGTGCGCGCGGTGCTGCAGCAGCACCGCCCGGCCTGGGCCGACCTCGCGACCACCGCGGGCGTACTGCACATGTCGGTCAGCACGCTGCAGCGGCATCTGGCGACCGAGGGCACCTCGTTCCAGGCGTTGAAGGACCAGCTGCGGCGCGACCTCGCCATCGTGCGGCTCAACACCAGCACCGTGCCGCTGGCGGCGCTGGCCGAGGAGCTGGGCTTTGCCGACAGCGCGGCCTTCCAGCGCGCCTTCAAGGCATGGACCGGCGGCGCGCCCGGCTCGTACAGGCGGCGCCAGCAGGCTGATTGAGTTTTCAGGACTTTCCGGAATTACAGCCATCCGCGCGACAATCCGGCGCATGGCCAACTCTTCCGATCTCCCACCCCTCAACCGCCAGTTCGTCGCCCACTTCGGCGAGATGGGCAGCAAGTGGGGCATCAACCGCACAGTCGGGCAGATCTACGCACTCATCTTCCTCTCGGAGCGCGCGCTCAACGCCGACGAGATCGCCGAAATGCTCGAGTTCTCGCGCTCCAACGTCAGCATGGGCCTGAAGGAACTGCAGGCCTGGCGGCTGGTGCGCCTGCGGCACCATCCCGGCGACCGTCGCGAGTACTTCGAGGCGCCATCCGACGTGTGGGAAATCTTCCGCGTACTGGCCGAGGAGCGCCGCCGCCGCGAGATCGAACCCACGCTCTCGATGCTGCGCAACGCCCTGCTCGAATCTCCCACCAGCGACGCCGAACGTCACGCGCAGGAGCGCATGCGCGAGATGCACGACCTGATCGACCGGCTGATGAAGTGGTTCGATGACGTGCAGCGGCTCGCGCCCGAGACCGCCATGAAGCTCATGGGCATGGGCGCGACCGTGACGAAGGTGCTGACGCTCAAGGACCGCATCTCGGGCGGCTCGGCGTCGAAGAAGAAGGCCGCCGAGTAGGCCGGCGGCCTTTCCATCTCTATCTCTACTACCGCTAGAGCCGCTCCTGCCCCGCCGACGGCTCCGGCGTTTCGAGCTTGGCCTTGCGGACGGCCTCGTCGTCCATGAGCTCGTACCACATGGCGTTGAGCACTGCGAATGCGGCCGCCAGCGGCAGGCCGAGGATCCAGGCGAAGTACCACATCTTTCGTTCCTCCTTGGTTGTCAGTAGGCGTGGCCGCTCTCGTCGCGGATCGCCTGTTCGTCGACCTTGCCCCACAGCACGCGGTAGACCCAGCTCGTGTAGGCCACGACCAGCGGAATGAAGACGGCCGTGACCACCAGCATGATGAACAGCGTGAGATGGCTCGAGGACGAGTCCCACACCGTGAGGCTGGCGCGCGGGTCGATGGAAGACGGCAGGATGAACGGGAACATCGAGGCGCCCACGCTGAGGATGATGCCGGCGATGCCCAGCGCCGCAGCCAGCAGCGAAAACACCGGCCGGCGCAGCGCGAGCCCGAGCAGCGCACCGAGCGCGCCGACGAAACCGGCCACGGGGGCGGCCAGCGTCCACGGATGGGCCGCATAGTTGGCGGTCCATGCACCGGCGTGCAGCTCGACCGTCTTCAGCATCGGGTTCGACGGCCCCGTCGCATCGATCACGCTGCTGATGCGGAAGCCGCCGATACTCGTCGCCAGCAGCACGCCGGCCAGCGCATAGAGCGCGATGGTGAGCACGGCGGCGACCATGCCGTAGCTGCGCGCACGCTCGGCCACCGGCCCGGCGGTCTTCAGCTGCAGCCAGGCGGCGCCGTGCATCACCAGCATCGCCACAGACACCAGCCCGCACAGGATGGCGAAAGGATTCAGCAGGCCGAAGAAGCTGCCGTCGTAGAAGATGTGCATGTCGGGGTTGAAGCGGAACGGCACGCCCTGCAGCACGTTGCCCACGGCCACGCCGCAGATCAGCGCGGGGACGAAGCCGCTGAAGAACAGCACCCAGTCCCAGCGCGAGCGCCATTGCGGCGACTCGCGCTTGCTGCGGAACTTGAAGGCCACGGGCCGCAGGATCAGCGCCGTGAGGATCACGAACATCGCCAGGTAGAAGCCCGAGAACGACACGGCGTACAGCTGCGGCCAGGCCGCGAAGATCGCGCCGCCGCCCAGGATCAGCCACACCTGGTTGCCCTCCCACACCGGGCCGACGCTGTTGATGACGACGCGGCGCTCCACGTCGTTGCGCGCGGCGAAGGGCAGCAGCATGCCGCTGCCCAGGTCGAAGCCGTCGGTCACGGCGAAGCCCACCAGCAGCACGCCGATCAGCAGCCACCAGATGAAGCGCAGGGTGTCGTAGTCGAGGAGTGTGTGGAGGATCATGCTGCGCTCCCGGTGGAAGGCGAAGGAATGGCCGCGCCCGCGTGGGCCGGCGGAATGTGCGAGAGCGCGTCGCCCTCGTCGGGCGCGTGCTCGGCCTGCGGGCCCTTGCGGATGGCCTTGAGCATCAGCTTCATCTCGATGACCAGCAGCGTCGTGTAGATCGCGATGAAGCCCGCGAGCGTCAGCAGCAGCGTCTTCGCACCGAGGTTCGACACCGCCACCGCGGTCGGCAGCACGCCCTCGATCACCCACGGCTGGCGTCCGAACTCGGCCACCAGCCAGCCCGACTCGATGGCGATCCAAGGCAGCGGGATCGCGAACACGGCGAGCTTCAGCAGCCAGCGGTGGCTGTCGAGCCTGCGGCGCGCCGAGAGCACGAAGAAGGTCGCGGTCAGCGCGATCAGCAGCATGCCGATGCCCACCATCACGCGGAACAGCCAGAACAGCGGCGCCACCTGCGGCACGGTGTCCCATGCGGCCTTGGCGATCTGCTCGTCGGTGGCCTGGCGCGGATCGTCCACGTAGCGCTTGAGCAGCAGCGCGTAGCCCATGTTGATGCCGTTGTCCTCGAAGTCGCCGCGCACGCCCTGCGTCACCTTGTCGGGGCCGCCAGCCTCGCGGATCTTCTGCAGCGCGTCGTAGGCCTTCAGGCCTTCACGGATGCGCACCTCTGCACGCTTCACGAGTTCGTCGATGCCGGGCATCACGGTGTCGAGCGAGCGCGTGCCGATCAGGCCCATCACGCCGGGAATGTGGATGGCGTAGTGCGTCTCGCGCGCCTCCTGGTCGGGAAAGCCGACGACGGTGAAGGCGGCGGGTGCGGGCTGGGTCTCCCACATGGCCTCGATGGCGGCGAGCTTCATCTTCTGGTGTTCGCCGGAGAGATAGCCGCTCTCGTCGCCGAGCACCGCCACCGACAGCGCAGCAGCCAGGCCGAACGAGGCTGCGACCGTCATCGAGCGCTTTGCGAGTTCGAGGTGGCGCCCCTTGAGCACGTACCAGGCGGAGACACCGAGCACGAACATGGCCGCGCACACATAGCCCGCCGACACGGTGTGGACGAACTTGGCCTGGGCGACCGGGTTGGTCAGCACCGCGGCGAAGTCGGTCACTTCCATGCGCATGGTCTGCGGATTGAAGGCCGCGCCCACCGGGTTCTGCATCCAGCCGTTCGCGATGAGGATCCACAGCGCCGAGAAGTTGGAGCCGATGGCCACCGCCCAGGTCGAGATCAGGTGGCCCACCTTCGAGAGCTTGTCCCAGCCGAAGAAGAACAGCCCGACGAAGGTGGCCTCCATGAAGAAGGCCATCAGGCCCTCGATGGCCAGCGGCGCGCCGAAGATGTCGCCGACGTAGTGGCTGTAGTAGCTCCAGTTCATGCCGAACTGGAACTCCATCACGATGCCGGTGGCGACACCCATCGCGAAGTTGATGCCGAAGAGAACACCCCAGAATTTCGTCATGTCGCGCCAGATCACGCGGCCGGTCATGACGTAGACCGTCTCCATGATGGCGATGATGATCGAGAGTCCGAGCGTCAACGGCACGAACAGGAAGTGGTACAGCGCCGTGACGGCGAACTGCAGGCGCGATAGCGCGACGATGTCTAAGTCCATGATGTGGTTCTTCCTTCTTTCCTTTTCTTTCCCTGTTCGGCGGCTTTGCGGTTCAGTCGGGCCGCAGGCTGCGCAGCGCGGCATCGAAAGCCTCGCTGCCGCGATGCAGGTCGGCGACGATGCGGCCCTGGTCGACACGCACGAGGCGGTCGGCGAGCGCGGCCTCACGGCGCAGGTGGGTGGCGATCAGCAGGGTTCGGCCTCCTGCTTGCTGGGCGAGGCGCTGCAGCACGTCGTGTGCGGTCGCGGCGTCGAGCGCCTCGGTGGGCTCGTCGAGCAGCCACAGGGGCACGTCGCGCAGCAGCAGCCGGGCCAGCGCGAGGCGGCGCGACTGGCCGCCAGAGAGGCCGAGGCCGCCTTCACCGAGGCGGGTGTCGAGGCCGGTGCTCAGGGCACGCACCTCGTCTTGCAGTCCTGCCGCCTGCAGCACGGCATGCAGTTGTTCGTCGGTGGCTTCCGGGGCTGCGAGGCGAAGGTTGTCGCGCAGGCTGTCCTGGAAGAGTTCGGTGCGCTGGGTCAGCAGGCAGGCTGGCTGCGCGAGAACGCTGCCGCACCAGGGCGCGATCTCGCCTGCGATGGCGGCGAGCAGCGTGGACTTGCCCGCGCCGCTCGCCCCGATGAGCGCGACACGCTCGCCTGCGCGCAGGGTCAACGAGGCTTCGGTGAGAGCCGGCGTGCCACAGTCGCCATGGGCCACGGAGACTTGGTCCAGTCGCAGTGCGATTCCGGAGCCTGGGGAGTTCGTCATTTCACCGGGCTCGTCGGCGGAGCCATCCATGCGGGGAGCAAGTCGCCGTACCGCCAGCCAGGTGCGGCCCGCGTCGAGCGCACCGCGGCGCAGGGCTGCGAAGGGCTCCGTCGCCGTGAGCGCCACCAGCAGCGCGAGCGCCGCCGCCGGTGCGCCGATCACGCCCTCGCCCACCAGCAGGCCGACGGCCAGCAGCACGCCAACGAGCGTCAGGGTGCCGGCGCTGCCGTAGGCGAACCCTGCCGATGCCTCGAGCCTGTTCAGCGCGAGGTCGGCCTTGGCGAGTTGCGCATCTGCGGCCATCAAGGCCTCGCGCTGGGCATCGATGCGGCCTGCCATCACCAGGTCGGTCTGCCCCGCCACCAGATCGACAGCGCGTGCACGCATCGCCTCGATGGCATGGGCGCGCCGCACGGCCGGCCGGCAGGCACGCCTGGCGACGATCGACGCGATGCCCCAGCCGACGGCCACCAGCCACAGCGCCAGCGCGAGGCCCATGGCCACATGCATGAAACCGAGCACCGCGCCCGCAAGCAAGGCAGCGCCGAGTGCCGCGGCCGCCGGCACGAGCAGGCGCAGATAGAGCGATTCGAGCGCGTCGATGTCGGCGGTCAGCCGGAACAGCAGACGCGCCGGACGCATCAGCAGCCGGCGCGCCGCCTCTGCCCTGGACCAGCCGCGGAACAGGCGCACGCGCATGTCGGCGAGCACGGCGAAGGTGGCATCGTGCGTCACCAGACGCTCGCCATAGCGCGATGCGGTGCGGCCGAGCGCGAGCAGGCGGATGCCGGCAGAAGGCATGAACACGTCGAAGGTGAAGGCCGTGGCGGCATGCAGGCCCGCCAGCGCGGTCGCTGTGATGAACCAGCCGGACAGGCCCAGCAGTGCCATGCCCGCGAGCACCGTGATCGCCGCGAGCAGGCAGCCCAGGAGCAGCCACCGCGGCTGCGTGGCGAGGAAGGGGCGCAGCACCAGGCGCAGATCGCGCCAGTTCGAGCTCGGGCGGGAAGTCTTGTTCATGCCGCCTTCTCCATCGCTTCTGCGCTGCCCAGGCTCACGGTGCGGTCCATGCGCGCGGCCAGCGCCGGGTCGTGCGTCGCGACGATGAGGGTCTTGCCGCGGGCCAGCGCCAGCAGCGCATCGGTCACCCGCTCGGCGGTTTCGGTGTCGAGGTGCGCGGTGGGCTCGTCGACCAGCAGCAGGTCGGCATGCGGATGGACCGCGATGCGCGCAAGCGCGAGGCGCACGGCCTCGCCGCCGGAAAGGCCCTGCCCGCCCTCGCCCAGCGAGGTGGCCGGATGCGCCTGCACCACCGACTGAAGCGATGCGAAGCGCATGGCTTCGGTGACACGCCGGGTGTCGGCATCGAGGCGGCCCAGGGCTACGTTGGCCTCGACCGAACCGGCAAAGACGTGCGGCGCCTGCCCCATCCAGCCCATGCGCTCGCGCAGGGAGGCCACCGTGCGGCCGGTAAGTGCAACGCCGCCGATGGAGATCTCGCCGCGCGTCGCCGGCACGAGGCCCGCGATCATCGACAGCAACGCGGTCTTGCCGCTGCCGCTCGGGCCCGTCAGCGCGACGTGCTCCCCGGAGGCGATGCGCAGTTGGCAGCCGTCGAAGACTTCCTGCGGCTCGCCGGGCCAGGAGAAATGCAGGTCGCGGATGACGACGGCCGGCGCTCCAGCGTGAGCATTCGTCGTCGCGCGTGTCAGCGAGGCGCTCGCGCCGGGCAGAGACAGTTCGTTTCGCTGCAGGCGATCGAGCGCCTCCAGCGCGGCCTCGCCGGCGGCGCGGTCGTGCCAGACCATCGACAACTCGCGCAGAGGCTCGAAGAACGCGGGAGCCAGCAGCAGCACGAACAGGCCCTCGCCCAGGCTCAGCGTGCGCCCCCAGGTGCCGAAGCCGATGGAGCCGAGCAGGTGGAAGCCGACGTAGGCGGCCACCAGCGCCACGCCCAGCGCCGAGAAGAGTTCGAGCACGGCCGAGGAAAGGAACGCGATGCGCAGCACGGCCATCGTGCGGCGGCGCAGCGACTGGGCCGCATCGCCCAGGCGCCGGACGGCGATCTCGACGGCGCCCAGCGAGCGCAGCGTGGCGAGGCCGCGCAGCCGGTCGAGCAGGAAGGCGTTCATGCCGCCGAGCTCCACCATCTGCGCCTCGCTCGCGGCCCTGGCGCGCCAGCCGACGATGGCCATGAAGATCGGGATGAGCGGCGCGGCGGCCAGGAGCACCAGCGCAGCCACCCAGGAGAAAGCGGCCACCGCGCACAGGATGAAGATCGGCACCACCGTCGCGCGCCAACGCGCGGGCTGGTAGCGCACGAGGTACGGCACCAGCGCCTCGGCCTGCTCGGCGAGCACGCTGGCAGCCAGACCTGAATGCGCGCGGCTGCGATCGAGCGGCGAACCGGCAGCCAGCGCCAAGGCGGTCTGTGCGCGCAGCGCGGTGAGCTGCGCGCGTGCACGGGTGAAGGTCCGGCGGGCACCCCAGGCCTCGCACGCAGCCCTCGCCAGCCCGAGCAGCAGGATCGCCGCGGCAGGCCAGGTGACGGCCGCGAAGCCATGCCCCGAAGCCAGGCCCTGCACCGCCATCGCCAGCAACGCCGCCTGTGGCAGCCAGAACAGCGCGGCCGCGCCCTGCACCACACCACCCGCGTCCAGCGACGCGGAAGCCCGCAGCGGCGATCTGGGTGGCAGGTGCTTGGTCATTCCTTGTTTTCGTGAATTTTCAGTATTTACTGAAATTTCCACAATCATACCGGAGACGGAGGCGACTGACGAGCCCGCAGACTGCCCTCTCCCGCACGGGAGCGCAACAGGTTCAGGAGGATTTGGACGGTGCGCCTGCGCCGGCGCGCCCGCTCCTTAATGAGAAACGACTATTCCGCTGACCAGCAGCGCAGCGAACAGCGCGAACACTGCCCGCCAGGAAGCGGGACGCGCCTCCACCCAGCGGTACAGCAGCGCCCCCGCGACCACCGACAGGCCGAAGGTCGCGGCAAGCCCCGCCGCGTCGAACCACGAGCCGTGCGGCCCCGCATTCGCGACCGCCGCGTTCATGGCGAGCAGCACGGGGAAGTGGATGAGAAACAGCGAATACGACATCCGCCCCAGCCGCACGAGCGGCATGGCCGCCACCGGCCAGTGCTTCGGCGACAGCCAGTTGCGGCGTTGCGCGACGGCGATCAAAAGCGCGGTGACCAGCGCCGTCGCGATGCGGCTGCGCCAGTCGATGGCGAGCGCTCCCGCCCCGATCATCGCCAGCAGCGCGATGCCGCTCTGCCAGATGCTGAACCGCGTTGCGCGTCCGATCCAGAACACCAGCATGCCCAGCCCGTAGGTGCCGAAGAAATAGAAAGCCGTGTCGTCCAGCCCTGCATTGCGGTTGAAGAGCACGAGCGAAGCCACCGCCAGCCCGAAGACCAGCGCCACCGGCAGCCATCGCGCGCGCAGGCCCTGCGGCACGGCGCCGCCGGCGCGCTGCAGCATCGACGGCAGCCCGACGAGCACCAGGGCCAGCGCGAAGAGCTGGAAGTCGATGGCCACGTACCACACGCCCGTGGAGAGCGACTCGTAGCCAAGCAGGTCCTGCAGCAGCAAGCCATGGGCGACCAGCTGCCCGAAGGTAGGCGACGCCGGCACGACCTCTTCGTCGAGCCACGGCCGAACGACCGCAGCGACGATCACGCACACCGTGAGCGCGGCGAGGTAAGGCATCACGAGCCGCCCATAGCGCTGCAGGATGCGCGCCACCGGCCGCTCCACGCGCAGCGTTCCATCGGGTGCGAGGCTGGCGGCCGCCAGGAACCCGGCGATCACCAGGAACACCTGCACCGCCAGCCGCCCGTCCTCGGAGAGCCAGCCGAAGAAGTCGGGCGCGAGCGTATACGCACCGGCCGGCATCGGGCCGTAGCGCGACAAGTGATGCCCCACGATCACCGCGCAGGCGATGCCCTTGGCGGCATCGAGCAGCGGCATGCGCCCCGTGGAGGGAGGGGACGGAGCCGGCGGAGAAGATTGAGAAGACGGCGGCGCGACCGCGATGGGCGCGACGCCGTTCGCTAGCGGGGTCACAGCGCGAGCCGCTGTCTTGCCTCCTGGTATTCGCGCTTGAGCTTCTCGATGAACGCACCGGCGGTCGCCACCTCGGTCACCGCGCCGATTCCCTGGCCCGAACCCCAGATGTCCTTCCAGGCCTTGGCCTTGCTGCCTTCGCCGCCGCCGAAGTTCATCGTCTTCACGTCGCCTTCGGGCAGGTTGTTCGGGTCCATGCCGGCCTTGACGATGCTGGGCGCCAGGTAGTTGCCGTGCACGCCGGTGAAGAGGTTGGAGTAGACGATGTCGTCCGAGGTGCCGTCGACGATCGCCTGCTTGTAGTCGTCGCTCGCGCGCGCTTCCTCGGTGGCGATGAACGCGGTGCCGATGTAGGCGAAGTCGGCACCCATGGCCTGCGCGGCCAGCACTGCGCCGCCGGTGGCGATGGAGCCCGACAACGCGATCGGGCCGTCGAACCACTGGCGGATCTCCTGCACCAGCGCGAAGGGGCTCTTCGTGCCCGCATGGCCGCCGGCACCGGCCGCCACGGCGATGATGCCGTCGGCACCCTTCTCGATCGCCTTCTGCGCGAACTTGTTGTTGATGATGTCGTGCAGCGTCACGCCGCCGTAGCTGTGCACCGCGTCGTTCACGTCGGTGCGCGCACCCAGCGAGGTGATGACGATCGGCACCTTGTACTTCACGACCATCTCCATGTCGTGCTCGAGCCGGTCATTGCTCTTGTGCACGATCTGGTTGATGGCGAACGGTGCAGCGGGCTTGTCGGGGTTGGCCTTGTTGTAGGCCGCCAGTTCCTCGGTGATCTCGGCGAGCCAGTCTTCCAGCTGCGCCGCAGGACGCGCGTTGAGCGCCGGCATCGAACCCACCACGCCCGCCTTGCATTGCGCGATCACGAGCTTGGGGTTGCTGATGATGAACAGCGGCGAGCCGATGATCGGCAGCGGCAGGTTCGCGAGGACGGGGGGCAGTTTCGACATGATGCTTGTCTCTTGAAAGTTGTGTTGAATGCGGGATCGGGCAGCCGAACGCAGAAGGAAGACAAAAACTACGCAAAGGTCGCGA
>NZ_JBQEQC010000038.1:0-41228 GCF_052044195.1 Variovorax sp. 22077 | reverse complement strand
TCATCCCAAGGCAGTCTGTAGTTGACAGGCAGAACGGTGTCTTTATTTCGCTGCGGGGAGCACCCGATGCCCTGTGCGAATGGGCGGTCTGCTGGTGCCGGCGGTTCGACTGCAGCGCTCATCGATCACGACGACGGGGTGCCTTTCGCAGCGAAACAAAGGGGGAGGCCGCAGGCCGGGGGGCATTCGCGGAGAGGCACCCCGTCGGCGTGATCTCTCCCTGAACAACAGGCCTTCTTCAGGCCGCCAGCCTGTGTGCCGCCCGACCCGCAGGCCGTGCCAGCCCCAGGTGATCGCGCAGCGTGCGCCCCGCGTACTCCGTGCGGAAGATTCCGCGCTTCTGCAGGATCGGCACCACCCCGTCGACGAAATCCTGCAGCCCGTGCGGCAGCGCGTCGGGCATCAGGTTGAAACCGTCCGCCGCACCGGCCCTGAACCAGCGTTCGATGTCGTCCGAGATCTGCTCCGGCGTGCCCACGACCACGCGGTGCCCGCCGCCGCCCGCGAGCTCACGGATCAGCTGGCGCACCGTGTAGCCGTGCGTGCGGCCGGCCGCGACCACCGCGTTGAAGAAGGTGTGGTTGCCGTTGCCGTTGGCGGGCAGCGGCAGGTTGTCGGGCAGGCGCTCGTCGAGCTTCAGCCGGTCTGGCGTGATGCCCAGGGTGCCCGCGATGCGCGTCAGGCTGTAGTCCCACGGGATCAGGTCGACCAGTTCGTCGCGCCGGCGGATGGCCTCGGCCTCGGTGGCGCCGACGATGGTGGTCAGGCCTGCGAGCACCTTCACCGCGTCGGGGCCGCGGCCCAGCTCGGCGGCGCGGGTCTTGAGCGCTCGTGCGTATGCCAGCGATTCCTCGAAGGACTGCGAGGCGGAGAACACCGCCTCCGCATGGCGCGACGCCAGTTCGCGCCCGTCGGCCGAGGCTCCGGCCTGCACCAGCACCGGGTGCCCCTGCGGCGAGCGCGGCAGGTTCAGCGGCCCCTGTACCGCGAAGTGTTCGCCGCGATGCGCGATGGCGTGCACCTTGGCCGTGTCGATGAAGCTGCCGCTGGCCTTGTCGCCGACGAAGGCGTCGTCCTCCCAGCTGTCCCACAGCGCCTTCACGATGGCGGTGAACTCCGAGGCGCGCGCATAGCGCTTCGCATGGTCGGGCACCGCATCGAGGCCGAAGTTGCGCGCCGAGGGCAGGTCGGCCGTGGTCACCACGTTCCAGCCCGCACGGCCGCCGCTCACGTGGTCGAGCGTCGCGAAGCGGCGGGCGATGTTGTAGGGCTCGTTGTAGCTGGTCGAGGCGGTCGCGATCAGGCCGATGTGCGTGGTGGCCGCGGCCACGCAGGCCAGCAGCACCGTGGGCTCCAGCGCTGTGATCGGGCGGAAGTGGATCTGGTCGACGATGGCCGCGTTGTCCGCGAGGAACACCGCGTCGAGCTTGCCTGCCTCGGCGATCTGCGCGGTGCGGACGTAGTGCCGGATGTCGGCGAAGGCCTGCGGATCGCTCTCCGGCAGGCGCCACGCCGAGGGCACGAAGCCCGAATGGAGGATGTTGACGTTGAGGTGCAGCTGCCGCGGCGCGGTCTTGTTCGAAACGCTCATTGGGAGAAGTAGTCGGGCAGCCGGTAGCCGGCCCATGCCGGGTTGGCCCTGAAGAAGCGCTGGAACTCCGCCGACTGGTAGGCCGCCGCGATGTCCTGCGCGAACTTCGCGTTCTCGTTGCTGCGCTTGACGGCGACCACGTTCACGTAGGGCAGCGTCATGTTCTCCAGCTTCAGCGCCTCGGTGAGCTTCAGGCCCGACGCGATCGCGAAGTTGCCCTGGACCGCGGCAATGTCCGCATCGGCCAGCGATCGCGGGGCCTGCGCGGCCTCGAGCGGCACCAGCTTCAGGCGCTTGGGATTGGTGACGATGTCGCGCTCCGACACCGAGATCGGGCTCACGCCCGGCTTGAGCGTCACCCAGCCGATGCCCGCGAGGATGTTGAGCGCGCGCGCCGCATTCACCGGATCGGAGGGCAGCGTGACCGTGGCGCCGTCGGGCACCGCGTCGAGCGACTTGTGGCGCTGCGAATAGAGGCCCATCGGCGGCGTCGGCACGTGCACCACCGGCACCAGGTCGAAGCCCTGCTGCTTGTTGGTGGCGTTGAGGTACAGCGTGTGCTGGAAGATGTTGGCGTCGATCTGGCCGCGCTCGACCGCGTCGTTGGGCTGAACGCCCTGGCTGAACTCGACGTACTTCACGGTGTAGCCCAGCTTCTTCAGCTGGGGCTCGATGCCGTTGGTGAAGGCGTCGCGGTAAGGACCGGGCATGAAGCCCACGCGCAGGTCGGCGGCGTGGGCGGAAAGCTGCGCCGCCAGGCTCAGGGCGAATCCGCCGAGCAGGGGCGCGAAGCGGCGCAGCCAGGACGGCGCGCGCGAAGAGGAAGACATGACGACAACTCCAGGGGGACGGCGGAAAGGAGTTGGGCACTCTAGGGCGCGATGCCCGGGAGGCGAACGAAGATTTGCGCGCTTCCTTATCCGCTGGCCGGATATGGGATGCCGGCCCGGTTCCGGCGGCCCCGGGGCTTCAGGGTGAGAGGATCATCACCTTGCACTGGCTGGGCACGATGCGCATGCCTACCATGTTGCCCCGGTTCTGCGTGCTCAGGCTGGTCATGCGCGTGGCCGGCGTTCCCTTGACCAGCACGGTGAACGCACCCGTCACGTGCCGCGACTGGCTCATGAAGGTCTGCGAGACGATGCCGCCGCCCGCGCCGGTGGTGTCGCCCAGCGTGATCGGCGTGGTGGTCGCCATGTTGTGTGCGGGCATGCACATGAAGAGGATGTTCCAGGCGTTCGGTACGGCCGTGGGGCCGAACGCCATGTTGGGGTATGGGATGGGCGCCATCGCGGCGGGCGGCGTCTTGCAGACGTCGGGAAAGGCGAGGTCCATTCCCATCAGCTGGCAGTTGGCGAACATGGCGGTGCTCCTTTCGGCAATGAAGGCGGGCGGCGGATGGGTCAGCCCATGTGGATCTGCGTGGCATCGACTTTGACGAGATCGCTGGCCGTGACCACGGTGTGCCGGGCGTGCATGCGTGCCGTGCCGCCGGCTTCGCAGTCGAGATGGCCGACGCGGACCTGCTCGGTCTCGTCCACCACGCGCAGTACCCTGCGCGCCATCTGCACCACGCGGTCCGCTACCGATTCGAAGACCTGGCCGACCAGCCGCAGCCTGCCCACCGTGGCGTCGAGCGCCTGGCCCGTGAAGCGCATGTCGTCGACGCGGCACTGGCCGCTGTCGGCCTGCAAATTCCATTGCGCGGCCCGCATCTGCAGCTCCGCCCCGCTGCTAAGCCGCAGGCCGGCCGGGCTCTCGATCGACAGCGCACCGGCCGCATCGAGCCGGCTGACCGAACTGTCGACCTGTTCGAGCACGGCGATCAGGTACACCCGCGCGCTGTCGGGGCCCGAGAGCAGCACCGTATCGCCCGCCTCGGGCCTCAGCAGGCAACTGGCCGCTCGGCGGCAGCGCCAGCTTTCCCCGTGTTCGTCTTCCACCTCGAATTCGGAATCCGGCAGGGAGGCCGTCAGCCGGCCGACGAAATGGACCGGGGTGGCGGTCGTTGCGAGGCCGGGGCGCAGTGGAACGACATTCATGGCTTATTCCTTTTCGAGGTTGGCGGATGTGTTTCTCGGAAAAGCGGGCGTTCGGAGACAGGGCTCAATGCGGGCCGGACCAGGCCTGTGCCTGGAAAAGCTCGGGCTCGTTCTCGATGATTCCGGCGCGGCTGGAAAACCGGGTGCCTTGCTGCTGCGCGCGATGCAGGCGGGTGCGCAGGAAGTGCGCGCCGCCGAGGTCGGCGCCGCTCAGGTCGGCGTACGAGAGGTCGGCATCCTGCATCGCGGCGTCGCGGAAGTTCGCGCCGGCGCAGCGTGCTCGATGGAACACGCAAAGAGGCAGGCGAGCTCCAGAGAAGTCGGTGCGCTCCAGCAGGGCCTCCACCCAGATCGACTGGTCGAAGCGTCCGCCGCTGCAGTCGGCGTCGCCAAGGTCGGCCTCGGCGAACAAGGCCTGGCACGCATCCACGTTGGAGAAGTTCGCCCGCTTCAGCGTCGCGCCCTTGAAGTTGGCCTGGGTGAGCGTGGCGCTGCCGAAGTCGGCTTCGTCCATGCGGCTGTCGGTGAACTGGCACATGGGCAGCGAAAGGCCTGCGAAGTGCTGGCCGCTCATGTCGCACTCCAGGAACATCGCGTTCATGGCCGACGCGCCCTGGAAGACGGCAGTCCTCAGGTCGAGCCGCAGGAAGGTCACGTAGGCCAGCACCGCGCCGCTGAAATCTGCCTGCCCGAGCTGCGACTCGATGAAGCTGGCTCGTTCGAAGCGGGGCGTCCCAAGCCGGCTCTCGGTCAGTTCGCAGCGAAAGAACCTGACGAGGTCGAGCCCGGCCTGCGCAAAGCTGGCCCGCGCCGCGTGGCATTCGGCGAAAGAGGCTCCTTCCAGCTCGGTAGTCTCGAAGCGCGCGGCGTCCATGCGGCTGCGGAAGAACTGCACTTCCTTCAGGCGAGCGAAGGAGAAGTCGCAGCTCGACAGCGTGCAATGCGACAGCGAGCTGCCCTCGAGGTTGGCGTGCGAGAAGTTCGCGCCGCTGAAGTCGACGTCGTCCATCATCGCGCCCGAGAGGTCGAGGCCGCTCAAGTCCCATTCCCTGCAGTCGGCGCTGCCGACCTGGATGCCGTGGCGGACCTTGTCGACGAGTTCATCGCGGGTCATTCGGCGGCGGAGGCGCGTCGCGCGGGCAAGGTTCGGGCGTGCCGCGTGTAGGCGCCGAGCAGATGCGTGGTGCCGTCGATCAGGCTTTGAGACACGTCGGTGCGGAACAGGTTGGCGCCGCTCAGGTCGGCCTGCGTGAAGACCGCCTTGGAGAAGTTGGCATCGATGAGGTTGGCGCCGCGCAGAATGGCGCCGGTGAGGTCGGCCCGCACGAAGAGGCTTTCGCCGGCGATGAGCCGCTCCAGGTTGGCCTCCTGCAGCGCACATTCGGAGAAGTCGCAGTTGTCCAGGCTTGCATTAGCCAGGTCCGCGCGCGTCAGCGGCGTGGTGCGCAGCCCGCAATGCCTGAGCACGCAGCGGCGCAGCACGGCCCCGGCGAGCGTGCTGCCGTGCGCAAAGCTGCATGCGTCTAGCCGTGCGTCGGAGAAGTCGGTCGACAGGCTGCAGTCGGTGGAGACGAAGCCGCAGCGCACCAGCGACGCGTTGACGAAGCGAACGTTCGCCAGCGTGCATTCGAGCCACACCACCTGCCTGAAAGATGCTCCATCGAAGGCGATGCTGCTCATGCGCAGCTTCGTGAGGAACACCTGGTGCCAATCGGCGCCGCGGAAGTCGCACCGGCTGATCTCGCATTCGCCCAGGCGCGTCTGGTCGAACGTGGTGTTGGCCATGTTGCACGACACGAAGCGCGCCTTTTCGCAATTGGCTCCGCTCATGTCGGCGCCGGAGAAATCCGCGAACTCGCATTGCGCACCGCCGAGGTTGGTGTTGCGCAGGGTCGCATTGGGCAGCGAGGCGCGGGCCAGCCTGGCGCGCGCCAGCACCGCGCCGTTGAAGTTGGCGTTCGCGAGCTGGGCTCCCTCGAGGTTGGCGTCCTCGAGGGCGGCGCCGGAAAAATCGGCGCCGTTCAGGTCCATGCCCGAGAGGTCGGCACCGACGAGCCGCATGTTCCGGAAATCGCGCTCGCCCGGAGCTGCCGCCGCCAATTGCCTGCGCAGCTTTGCCGAGCGGAACGAAGGCATCGGCGGCGCGGGGTCGAAGAGGTGGGCGCCGTGGAGGTAACCCTGTCTGATCTGCACCGTCATCCGCTCCCTGGTTCCGGCGGGCATGAGCGCGGGGGCCGGGTCCGGGGTGGCTGGGGAGGCGGCAGGCGTTGCGGCGAGCTGGTCGAGCTGCCGGATGAGCGCATCCGGATCGAAGCGTTGCGGCTGTTCGCGGCTCTTGTGGAGCAGGGCGGGGTCGATCTCGTTTTCCTGCCTGCGGCGCATCCGCGCGCTTTCTGCCTCGAGTCTGTTTCGGGCTTCCATCATTTCTCCCTGCATGCGCTCGAAATGCTCGGGCACTTCGTCGAAGGGCAGCGGTGCGGCCGGGGGCAGGGGGGGCGGCAGGTATCTGTCGGGGTCCACGCCAAGTGCGACGAGTTCCGCGCGCCGTTTCTCGTGTTCGCGCAGTTGCCCGGCGCGAAGGTTGCGCAGCAGTGGCCGCTGCATCGGGTCGGGTGCGTCAAGGGCGCTCCAGTCGCCGAGGATCTCCTTCGGGGCGAGGTCGCTGTCGCGAAAGGCGAGCAGGCTGCCGCGGGCGGTGTCCAGCCGCTGGAGCAGCACCGACTGGTAGTGCTGGGCCGTGCGCGGCTGCCGGGACAACTCCAGCGCCGGCATGATGTGCCGCACGTCCGCCGCGTCGTCCTCGCGCACCGGCAGCACACCGTGCCAGACGAGCGCCACGCGCTCGCGATGCGGAAAGAACCAAGCGGTGGTCAGCCGCAGGGCGATTTCGCTCAGCCCGTTGCCGTCCTTCTCGAAGCTCGCGAAGCAGCGCGCGCGCCAGTCGGGAAGGGGGCCGGAGAGCACCGGCTTGTGCGGGTGCATGTTGAGGATCTCGTAAGGAGCGCCGGGCGGCAGTTCCTGCAGGGCCGGCAAGCGCTGGTCTTCGGGCGCGGCGTTGAAGAAGCGCCAGTCCATGTCCGGAGCGAAGCCGGGGAAGTGACTATCCAGCCAGTGCTGCCCGTAACTGCTGCCCATGAGGGCCATGCGCCGGGGGCTGTCGATGGGCACCGGGCCGAAGCTGGCGGGTGCTACCTCCTGCCCGCGCGAGCGCACCCGACCGTGAACGCCTTCCACGTTGGGCGCGCGGCGGGTGTGCACGCCGTTGATCGTCTCGTCGAACGCCCCGATGCCTCCCGGGTTTTCCGGCACGCCCGGCCCGCCATAGGCATGCGCCCAGTCCAGCGGCATCGCCTCGAAGGGCTGCGGCTCGCTCAGACGGCCGTCGAGCCAGTAGCGGTCTCCGGATACGTGCAGGGACTTATCCAGGCCGGCGATGCGCAGGTGCACGGCGCATTCGGCCTTGTCCTGCTGGTGGCGGGTGTAGGCGTGGCCGCTCGCCAGCACTTCTGGCACGGACTTGGGCACGCCCATGTCGAACACGCCCATGCCGCCGATTTCCTCTCCGACGGTCTGCCACAACTCCTGGTCGGCCAGGAGCTTCGGTTCTGCTTCCAGGCTGGCGAGTGCCGTGACGGCTACGCCGAGCTGGTCGAAGCCCTGCCAGCGATACGGCCGCGTCAGGATGCCCAGGCGCAAGGGTTTGACGGTCTTCATCGGCCTGTGGCCTCCGGTGATGGGCGAAGGCGGGTGAGGTCGTCGCCGTGGTAGGCCGGGGCGGTGCTGCGGCGCTCGAGCACGACTTCACGGCTCACCGGGTCGAAGCGCACGGCGAGGGTCTTTCCGGCCGCGTGCTCGGCCAGCTCGGGCATGGCGATGGCGGTGGTCTGGTCGACGTCGAAGGCTTGGCTGCCTGCCACGGCATGAACCCGAAGATGCAGCTTCGCGATCGCCCACGTGGTGCCTTCGCCCGAACGGCGCTGGCCGGTGTCGGAGAGGGACATCACCAGCGCCATGGCGGGCGTCCCGTTCGCGAGCATGTCGGCAGCCCTGCGCATGCGCACGAGTCGCACGGCGCGCCGGCGGCGCTCGCGCACGAGCGTGACGCATAAGGTGAGCACCAGCCATGCAAGCAGCGGTGCCAGCACCCACCAGATCGTGAAGGAGACATCCGGCATCCGGTCTGAGCGCTCATCCGAAGAGCACGAAACCCTTGAGGGCGCCCCAGAAGCCGCCGGCGTGCTGTTCGGCGACGACGTTCGAGAAGCTCACCGAGCCGAAGTTGGCCTGGTGCGCGTACATGTTCATGATCTGCGCGGTGGCGTCCATCTTCTTGATGTTGCTCGTGAGCGTGAGGCCGGCGTTGCTGTTGTTCACGCCGTAGGTCGCGCTCGACAGACCGGTGGCCACCACGGCCGTGGGCGACCAGTCCCACAGCAGCACGCGGTTCACGCGCTTGACGTGGTTGCCCTCGAAGGTGAAGTCGCCGCTGGCCTTGATGTCGACGTCGCCCGCCGTGGCCTCGATGGTCACCTTCTGCGCCTTGCCGTGGTAGTTGCCGGCCGAAACGGTCGAATTGTGGTCGCCCGTCTCGATGGTTTCCTCCAGGCCGCCCTTGATGTTGTCCTTCCCGCCGCCGCCCACCACGGTGCGCTGCCAGCCGGTCTGGTAGGTTTCCTGCCGGTTGCCGGCGAGCGTCTTGAGTATCGAGTCGCCGGTGTGGATCTCCTCGTCCATGCCCTCCTTCACGTCGACCAGCAGCCCCTTGTCGAAGGTCTCGTGGCGCAGGCCCGCATTGACGACGACCTCCGACTGGCCGCTGAGCACCGTCTCCTTCGAACCGAGCCTGGTGGTGGTCTCGATGCGGTTGTCGAAGAAATGTTCGGTGAGCGCGCCCGAGACGGTGAGCTTGGAGCCGTTGCGGTACTCGGCGGTGTCCTTCTTCTTGATGATGGTGTCGCGCGTGCCGTCGACGGTGAGCGTGTCGGTCTTCAGCACGTGGCTGTTGCGGTGGCCGTCGATGGTCTCGGTCTCATCGTTCTCGACGTGGATCCTCAGGTCGTTCTCCACGTCGATCTCGAAGTCCTTCTCGGCGTGGATTCGCACTAGCTCGCAGCCCGGCGCGTCGTCGAGGATGAACTCGTTGGCGTTGGCGGCCGAGCCGTCCCTGCTGCGGCTGACGAAGCCGCTGACCGTGACGTTGGCCGGCAGTTCGAGCGGCGGCATCTGGTCGGCGTTGTAGACGCGGCCGATGATGATCGGCCGGTCGGGGTGTCCCCCAATGAAGTCGACCACCACTTCCTGGCCCCGGCGGGGATGGTTCACGGCGCCGTAGTTCGAGCCGGCCCATGCGCTGGACACGCGCACCCAGCACGAGCTGTTCTCGTCGCTCCTGCCGTAGCGGTCCCAGCGGAACTGCACCTTTACGCGGCCGTATTGGTCGACCCAGAACTCCTGCCCTGCCTTGCCCACCACGGTGGCCGTCTGGGGGCCGTTGGCCCGCGGCATGGGTGTCACGCGCGGTGCTCGGAAGGCGCAACTGGCGGGTTGCACCGCGAAGTCGAAGCTGTAGGAGGCAGCCTCGCTGCCGCTCGCATAACCTCCTTCGCGCAGCTCATAGGCGACCGACACCACGAGGTACTCGCGGTTGTCGTCTTCTCGGGGGCAGTTCTGCATGGTGAAGCGGTAGCCGGGCGCCATGCCGCGCACGTTGGTGTGGCCGGTGTCGCGCTCGGCCTGGGCCTGCGCCTCCTCGAGGCGGATGCGCGCGTAGTGCTCGCCCTGCTCCGACTCGCTGAAGCCGCCGAGCCATTCGTACATCTCGTACTGGCCATGATCGCCGCCGCGCGGCTGGTTTCGCACGTTCATGAGGTCGGCGCGCGGTTTCTTGAAATCGAAGTCGTCCACCACGTAGCTGCCCGGGCGGATTTCCTCCGTGACCTGCCATTGATCGATCACTTCCTGGAACGGCGCGAGGTCGCGGTCGGTGGCGAGGTAGCTGATCTTCGGATAGGCCGGCAGCGGCCCATGCGCGCCGATGTCGTCGGCCAGCACCAGCGTGTGCTGGCTCTTGCCGTGCTCGAAGAAGTAGTAGATGCCTTCGTGCTCCATCAGCCGGCTGACGAAGGCGAAGTCGGTCTCCTGGTACTGCACACAGTACTCCCACTGCCGGTAGCTGCAGCTGAGCCTCTTCTCGAAAGCGAAGCCGTATTCGGCGAACACCTCCTCGAGGATCTCGACCACCGACTTGTTCTGGAAGATCTTGCAGTCGCTGCTGCGGGTGAGATACCACAGCCAGGGCCGCACGCTTGCCCGGTAGACGATGTGCCGCGAGGTGTCGCCTTCCTTGCCGATCATGGTGAAGCGGACGATCTGGCCGTTGAGGAAGCGCGGTTCCCCGGCCGTCTGTATCTCGAGCGCCAGAGGCTTGCCGAGCACTGCTTTCATGTCGATCGACATGCTCGGGCTCAGCAGGTCGACCTCGAATTCGAACAGTTGCGACAGCCCCTCCGTGCCGCTCATGGAGCGGAACATGAGCTGCTCTTCGCCCAGCGGTGTGTGGGCGCGTACGACTCTGGTCATTCGAGACTCCCTTTGGCTCAAGAACCCCCAAGACGATGCCGGCTGCACCAGCATCGACCACCGCGCGAGCACCCGCAGGCCGCGTTTGCGAACTTAGGTGTGAAACGTTTGCTCGCCCGTGCACACAAGCGCACCACGGTCTGCCTCATCGTTGTGCCAACGAAGCGACGTGAGGCTTTCTTTGCAAGTAGCAGGCCAACGGCCGCGCCGGCCGTGATGCTGCGCCGCGCGTGCGTAAAGAGGGGAGCGGGGGAGCGGGCAGCGGGCCGCTGCCCGCTTCCTCAGGCGATGAACTCTTCGATCATCCGCGCCACGATCCGCGGCTGATCGTGATGAAGCATGTGCCCCGCGTCCTCCAGCCGCTCGATGCGAACGTTGCCCACCGACTTCAGCCGCTCGTGGAATTCGTCGAGGGTGTAGCGGTTCTTCCACCAGCCGTGGAGGCTGTCGTCGGAGGCCTCCACCATCAGCAGCGGCGCGGTGATGCGCGAATAGAGGGCCAGCGTCTCGTCGACACGGAAGATGTGGGCGTTGACGATCTTGTGCGCCGCGTCGCCCAGGATCTGCCAGCGCTCGCTGCCGTCGGGCTGCGCGTGGCTCACCGACCAGTGGTTCGCGAGCCAGGCGGCCTTGTCTGGCGTGAGGCGCGGGTTGGTCTTCATGAGGCGGCGGGCCACGCCGTCCACGGCCGAGTAGCCGGCCAGGGCCATCTCGCCGCGGTGCAGGCGCTTGAGTTCGTCGATCCACTGGCCGTAGCGCGAGGGCGCCTCTTCGGGCTTGCGCGCGGGCATGCCGAAGCCTTCGAGGTTGACGAGGCGGCGGATGCGCTGCGGCCGCACGCCGGCGTAGTGCATGGCGACGTTGCCGCCCATGCTGTGGCCGACGAGGTCGACCTGCCTGGCATCGTCGCCTTCGCCCGCGTAGTGGTCGAGCAGCCATTCGAGGTCCGCCAGGTAGTCGGCCATCCAGTAGTTGTCGACGCCGCCGCCGTCAGTGAGGCCGAAGCCGCGCCAGTCGGGGGCGATGATGAAGCGCTCTTCCTCCATCGCGTCGACCACGAACTGCCATGAGGCCGCCACGTCCATCCAGCCGTGGGCCAGCACCAGCGGCGGGCGCTCGTCGGAGGGCTGGCCCCACAGGCGCACGTGGTAGCTGAGGTTGCGCACGGGCACGAATTCGCTGCGGGAGGGGCGGAGGGCTTGGTACATGGGCGCCGATGATAAGGAGGCCTTTGTACTGACGCAGTCCGGCACAGGACAGCGGCCGGGGCCGTGCATGGGCGCATCGCGCTCGGGTTTTGGCGCGGCGGCCAGCGGGCCGTGGGGCGCGGCGGTAGCATCCCGCGCATGAAAAAGATCCAACTCGGTCAAAGCGACCTGCACGTCACCCCGATCTGCCTCGGCACGATGACCTTCGGCGAACAGGTCGACGAGCCCACCTCCCATGCCATCCTGAGCCGCTCGCTGGAGCGGGGCATCGACTTCATCGACACCGCCGAGATGTACTCGGTGCCCGCGCGCAAGGAAACCTACTCCGTCACCGAGACCATCATCGGCAACTGGTTCGCCGCCAACCCCGGCGCGCGCCAGAAGCTGGTGGTCGCGACCAAGGTGGCGGGCCCCTCGCGCGGCATGCCCTGGGTGCGCGAAGGCAGCGGCATGACGGCTGCGGACATCGAGGCATCGTGCAACGGCAGCCTGAAGCGGCTGCGCACCGACGTCATCGACCTCTACCAGATCCACTGGCCCGAGCGCCACGTGCCCGCCTTCGGCAACATCTACTACGACCCGTCCAAGGAAACCTCGAAGACTTCCATCCACGAGCAGCTCGAGGCGCTCGGCAAGCTGGTGAAGGCGGGCAAGGTGCGCGCCATCGGCCTGTCGAACGAAACGCCCTACGGTGTGCACGAGTTCGTGCGGCTCGCCGAGCAGCACGGCCTGCCGCGCGTGGCGACGGTGCAGAACGTCTACAACCTCATCAGCCGCGGTCACGAGAACGGGCTCGACGAAACGATGCACCGGCTGGGTGTGTCGCTGCTGGCCTACTCGCCGCTGGCCTTCGGCCTGCTGACCGGCAAGTACGACCAGAGTGGGATCGAAGGGCCCGATGCGCCGAAGGGTGCGCGCATCTCGAGCTACGAATCGGTGCGCAAGCAGCGCTGGGGCCGCCCCGATTCGCTGCGTGCCGCGAAGCGCTACAACCAGCTGGCCCGCGACAACGGCCTGACGCCCACGCAGCTGGCGCTGGCCTTCTGCTACACCAAGTGGCAGGTCGCGAGCACGATCATCGGCGTGACTTCGCTGGCGCAGCTGGAAGAAGACCTCGACGTGTACGGCACCACGCTGTCGCCGGAAATCCTGGCCGAGATCGACAAGATCCGCTGGGACATCCGCGATCCGGCGGCCTGATCCTGGTTCCTGATCCGTCAGCGGGCGCATTCGCCGTTCGCTGCGGCCAGCGCCAGGGCAGGCAGGCTCAACAGGCCCATGCCGCCGCCCTTGAACTCGCCCTTCCTGCAGTCGCCGCGCGCGGCGCCTGCGACGCCCGAGCCGAGCCTGGAGTCGAAGCCCGAGCGCGGGCTGCCGTCGAGGTCCTCGGCGGCCCGTTCGGCGAAGGAGCGTTCACGGCCGATGTCGCGCAGGGCGCGGCGCGTGCTTTCCGAGTGGAGGATCAGCGGCGGCGGGGACGCCTGGCTTTCGGCTTGTGACGGCGCAGCAGCGGCGACCGGTGTCTCGGGAGCGGGGATCGATCTGGCGCGAGCGGATTGCGGGGGACGCCTGACGGCAGGGCGCTGCGACGATGCGGAAGGCGGCGATTGCGCCACCGCTTTTGCGGGAGGCTGTGCCCGCACCATTTCCACGACGATGCGTTCCGCCGTCCCGACGATGCGTCCATGCGGCTTTGTCGCAACCACCAGCAGCCAGAGCACCGCCGCGTGCATTGCCGCGACCATCAGCACGAGCGTCGTGAGGGCGGGGCGGCGCAACGGAGGGAACGAAATCGCGTTCACCGGGGCTGGCGTATGCTGCATGGCTCGAGCGAATTCGATGTGGTGCGGCAGATTCTTGCTGCGGCGCATCGGATTTTCTGAAGTGATCCTGAACCAGAAGTTGCCACCCAGATGGCCAAGAAAAGCGCCCACACCTCCGAGACACCCGCCACGCAGCTGCTGCGCGCGCACAAGATCGCCTTCACCGAGCATCCCTACGAATACGTCGAGCACGGCGGCGCCCAGCGCGGCGCCGAGATGCTGGGGCTGGACCCGTTCACTGTCATCAAGACGCTGGTGATGCAGGACCAGGACGCCAAGCCGCTGATCGTGCTGATGCACGGCAACCGCACGGTGTCGACGAAGAATCTCGCGCGCCAGATCGGCGCCAAGTCGGTCGAGCCCTGCAAGCCCGAGGTGGCGCAGCGGCACAGCGGCTACATGGTGGGCGGCACTTCGCCCTTCGGCACGCGGCGCGAGATGCCGGTGTACGTGGAGTCGAGCATCCTCGAGTTGCCGCGCATCGTGCTCAACGGCGGGCGGCGCGGCTACCTGATAGGCATCGATCCTCAGGTGTGCGTGGCGCTGCTGGGCGCGAAGCCCGTGCAATGCGCGCTGGCAGAATAGCCGCCGCCATGGCGACGTCCCTCACCCTCCAGCGATCCCTCTCGCGCATCCAGGCGGTCGTCGCCGAATAGAACAACAACCACCCTCCGCGGAGTGCCGTCTTGAGCTTCACCTTGCCTTCCATCATCGCCATCGTGGCGTCGTACCTGATCGGCTCGCTTTCCTTCGCGGTCATCGTGAGCAAGGCGCTCGGCATGGCCGATCCGCGCAGCTACGGCAGCAAGAACCCCGGCGCCACCAACGTGCTGCGCTCGGGCAACAAGGGCGCGGCGCTCGCCACGCTGCTGCTCGATGCGCTCAAGGGCTGGGTGCCGGTGTTCCTGATCCACCAGTTCGGCGCGCAATGGGGCTTGGGCGAGGGCGTTGCCGCGGTGGCTGGCGTGGCCGCGTTCCTCGGCCACCTGTACCCGGTGTTCTTCGGCTTCCAGGGCGGCAAGGGCGTGGCCACGGCGGCCGGCGTGCTGGTGGGTATCGCGCCGTGGCTGGGGCTGGCCACGGGTGCCACCTGGCTCATCATCGCGATCTTCTTCCGCTACTCCTCGCTGTCGTCGCTGGTGGCCGCCTTCTTCGCGCCGGCCTACTACCTGATCGGCGGCGGCATCGCCTGGCCGCTGGACCGCACGGCGCTGGTCGCGATCATCGTCATGAGCCTGCTGCTGATCTGGCGGCACCGCGAGAACATCCGCCGGCTCGCCGCCGGCACGGAGTCGAAGCTCGGCTCCAAGAAGAAATCAACCTGAACCGTAGAAAGAACACGCTCCATGGCTTCCATCACCCGCTACCACGTCGGCCCGCGTCTTTCGGAGACGGCCGTGCACAACGGCACCATCTACCTCGCTGGCCAGGTGCCCGACGACACCACGCAGGACATCCGCGGCCAGACCACGCAGGTGCTCGGCATGGTCGACCGCCTGCTCGCCGAGGCCGGCAGCGACAAGTCGCGCATCCTCATGACGCAGATCTTCCTGGCCGACATCAACGACATCACCGCCATGAACGAGGTGTGGGACGCCTGGATCCCGGCCGGCAACACGCCGCCGCGCGCCACCGTGCAGGCCAAGATGGCCAACACGGCCTACAAGATCGAGATCGTGGTGACGGCCGCCCAGGCCTGATCCGACAGGGTTCTTTTCGCGAGGGCCGCCGCGCACGGCCGCCCGAAGCGGCCGGCCCGCCCCCGGTAGGGGGTTGGCGAAGCGCACGCAGTGCGCGCAGCCTGGGGGCGAGCAATCAATATCGCTTCTCCAGGACCATCTGGTCCGCGTCGCGGCGCATCGAGAAGCGGTTGATGAAGCTGTTGCCAAGCAGCACGAAGGGCATGGCCTGCTGCGAGACGATGGCGTCGATGTCGTACACCTCCACGTCGCCCACGCGCACCGACTGCAGGCGCAGCTTGTAGCCGGTAGCCGTGCCGTTGGCGGTGTTCATCAGCACGCGCTGGCCCTTGCTGTAGTCCAGTCCGATGCGCTGGGCGTCGTCGGCCGACAGCGCGATGGCCGTGGCGCCCGTGTCGAGCATGAAGGTGACCGGCCGGCCGTTGATGGCGCCCTGGGTCATGAAGTGCCCGCGGCTGTCGGCCGACAGCACCACGCGGCTTCCGCCGCCGCCCGAGCCCCCACCGCCGCCGATGCTCACCGGCGTGTCCATGCGCAGGTTGACGCGCTTGCCCTCCATCTCGACCACCGCCTGCTCTGCCTGCAGCGAGATCAGCTTCACGCCCTGGTAGCTCTCGCCGACCGCCACCGTCTTGGGCGGATTGCCGTTCACGATCAGGATCGCCCGGCTGCCGATGCTGCCGGTCAGGGTGACCGAGCCAGCTGCGTGCGCCACGGCGGCGGCAACGAAGAGCTGCGCGGCGACGAGAAGATGTTTCATACGAGGCTTGCTGCTCCAAGTGCCAGATATCGGTCGTGCGACCCGAATAGACCAGGAATACCGCGGAACCGGCTCCGCCGGGCCGCCGGTATTGCCCCCGGCGAGGGGGTTGGCGGCCACACGAAGTGGGCAAGCCTGGGGGGAGGACCGCTATCAGTCCCTGAAGTTGTTGAAGGTGAGGGGCATGTCCGGCACGTCCTTCTTGATCAGCGCCATGGCCGCCTGCAGGTCGTCGCGCTTGGCGCCCGTGACGCGCACCGCGTCGCCCTGGATCGCCGCCTGAACCTTGAGCTTGCTGTCCTTGATGACGCGGGTGATCTTCTTGGCCTGCTCGCTCTCGATGCCGTTCTTGATCTTGATGACCTGCTTGACCTTGTCGCCGCCCATCTTCTGGACGTCGCCCTTGTCGAGGAAGCGCACGTCGACGTTGCGCTTGGTGAGCTTGTTGCGAAGGATGTCCTCGACCTGGACGAGCTGGAACTCGGCGTCTCCGATCATCGTGATTTCCTTGTCCTTGAGCTCGACGGCGGCGGCTGTGCCTTTGAAATCGAAGCGCGTGGCGATTTCCTTGGCGGTGTTCTCGACTGCGTTCTTCACCTCGGGAAGGTTGGGTTCGCAGACGGTATCGAAGGACGGCATGGACTCTCTCCTGAATTCTTCACGGGTGCAGATGCGACAATTCTCCCATGATCGTGGAGTCCAACGTCCCGCTGCAGCCCTACAACAGCTTCGGCATCGTCGCGCGCGCACAGCATCTCGCGCGCATTGCAGGCGAGGCCGATCTGGCCGCGCTGCGCGACGATCCGGCATGGCGCGACGCGCCCCGTTTCGTGCTGGGCGGCGGCAGCAACATCGTGCTGACGGGCGACGTGAAATCGCTGGTGCTGAAGGTCGAGATCAAGGGCCTGCGCCTGCTCGAGGAAACCCCGCGCGCCTGGATCGTGGAGGCCGGCGCCGGCGAAACCTGGCACGACGCCGTCGAATGGATGGTGCGCAACGGCTATCCGGGGCTCGAGAACCTGGCGCTGATCCCGGGAACGGTGGGCGGCTCGCCGGTGCAGAACATCGGCGCCTATGGCGTCGAGCTGCAGGACCGCTTCGACTCGCTCGACGCCTTCGACTGGGAGACCGGCCGCAGCTTCAGCCTCGACGCGGCCCAGTGCGCCTTCGGCTACCGCGATTCGGTCTTCAAGCATGCGCGCAGCAGCCCGAACGACTTCGGCCTGGCGGGCAGGGCGGTGATCACCCGGGTGCGCTTTCGCCTGCCCAAGCCGTGGAAACCGGTGGTCGGCTACCTCGATCTCGAGCGGAAGATGGAGGAAAGCGGCAACTTCACGCCGAGCGCGCAGGACATCTTCGACTGGATCTGTGCCATCCGCCGCGCCAAGCTGCCCGACTGGCGCGTGCTGGGCAATGCCGGCAGCTTCTTCAAGAACCCGACGGTCACGCCCGAGCAGTGCGCCGACATCATCGCGCGCGACCCGAAGATCGTTCACTACCCGATGGACGACGGCAGCATCAAGCTGGCTGCGGGCTGGCTCATCGACGCCTGCGGATGGAAAGGCAAGTCGGTGGGCAATGCCGGCGTCTACGAGCGGCAGGCTCTGGTGCTGGTCAATCGCGGCGGCCGCGAGAACCCTGTGACCGGCGGCGAGGTGATGACGCTCGCCAAGGCCATCCAGACCAGCGTGTACGAGCGTTTCGGCATCCGGCTGGAGCCGGAACCGGTGGTGGTCTGACGGATCGTCGGGCGACATGGATCTCGACTTCCTGCACCTGAATTTCCGCCGCCGCATCGGCGCCCTCGTCTGGGCTCGCCGAGCCGTGCCCGTGGTCGCACTGCTGGCGCTCTTCCTCGGAACGCGTCGCTGGGGCTCGATGGTGGCGGTGATCGTCTTCGCGCTGCTGTTCGCGGCGGTCCTCAAGTTCCTCGAGACCAGCCTGCGGCGGCAGTTCATCCGCGAGGCGCGGCTGCCGCCCTTCCTGGTCGGCAAGCTGTGCCAGGCGCATCCGCAGCTCAGCCGGCGCGACGCCGAACTGGTGCTGCGCGGCCTGCGCCAGTTCTTCATGGCGCACCTGCGCAGCGATCGCAAGTTCGTGGCCATGCCCTCGAAGGTGGTCGACACGGCGTGGCACGAGTTCATCCTGCACACGCAGGGCTACCAGAACTGGTGCAAGGCGGCCTTCGGCGGCATGCTGCACCACAGCCCGGCGGAGGTGCTGGGCCGCGACCCCAAGCGCAACGACGGCCTGCGCCGCACCTGGTACTGGGCCTGCAAGGAAGAGAGCATCGACCCGCGCAAGCCGGCGCGGCTGCCGCTGCTGTTCGCGCTGGACATCAAGTTCGCCATCGAAGGCGGCTTCCATTACGTGCCCGACTGCCGCGCGATTGAGCGGCACATCGGCTCGGACGCCCACTGCGGCACCAGTTTCGGTGATTCATCTTCTGACAGCGGCAGTTCGGGCGACGCCGGCGGCTTCGGCGGCAGCGAGTCGAGCAGCAGCAGCGATGGCGGCTCCAGCGACGGCGGTTCGTCCGATGGCGGAAGCGGATGCGGCGGCGGGGGTTGCGGAGGCGGCTGCGGCGGAGGCGGCGGAGACTGATCTTCTCCTCGCGTCACCCATGAAAAACGGGCCCCGAGGGGCCCGTTGTCATTGGAGCGTTCCGTTGCCGGTCAGCTCGCGTCGCCGTCGTTCGCCAGCTTCGGCAGCGATGCGCCTTCGCTGGACGACAGCAGGCCGGTGCGGGTGTAGATGCCCAGCTTCTCGCGCGTGTCGGCGATGTCGAGGTTGCGCATCGTCAGCTGGCCGATGCGATCCAGCGGCGTGAACGCGCCTTCGACCTTCTCCATGCTCAGGCGCTCGGGCTTGTACGTGAGGTTGGCCGACTCGGTGTTCATGATCGAGTAGTCGTTGCCGCGGCGCAGCTCGACCGTCACTTCGCCGGTGATGGCGCGCGCCACCCAGCGCTGGGCCGTCTCGCGCAGCATGATGGCCTGCGGGTCGAACCAGCGGCCCTGGTAGAGCAGGCGTCCGAGCTTGCGGCCGTTCTCGCGGTACTGCTCGATGGTGTCCTCGTTGTGGATGCCGGTGACCAGGCGCTCGTAGGCGATGAACAGCAGAGCCAGGCCGGGAGCCTCGTAGATGCCGCGGCTCTTGGCCTCGATGATGCGGTTCTCGATCTGGTCGCTCATGCCCAGGCCGTGGCGGCCGCCGATGCGGTTGGCTTCCAGGATCAGCTCGACCAGGTTCGAGTAGCGCACGCCGTTCAGCGCGACCGGCACGCCTTCCTCGAAGCGCACCGACACGGTCTCGCGCTTGACCTCGACCTCGTCCTTCCAGAAGGCAACGCCCATGATCGGCTGAACGATGGTGATGCCGCTGTTCAGGTGCTCCAGGTCCTTGGCCTCGTGCGTTGCGCCGAGCATGTTGGAGTCGGTGGAGTAGGCCTTCTCGGCCGACATCTTGTAGGCGAAGCCGGCCTTCTGCATGAATGCCGACATCTCGGCGCGGCCGCCCAGCTCGTCGATGAAGACCTGGTCGAGCCAGGGCTTGTAGATCTTGAGGGCGGGGTTGGTCAGCAGGCCATAGCGGTAGAAGCGCTCGATGTCGTTGCCCTTGTAGGTGCTGCCGTCGCCCCAGATGTGGACGTCGTCTTCCTTCATGGCCGACACGAGCATGGTGCCGGTGACGGCGCGGCCCAGAGGCGTGGTGTTGAAGTAGGTGACGCCCGCGGTGGTGACGTGGAAGGCGCCGGCCTGCAGGGCGGCGATGCCTTCGTTGGCCAGCTGGGCGCGGCAGTCGATCAGGCGGGCGTTCTCGGCGCCGTAGAGCATCGCCTTGCGGGGGATCTCGTCGTAGTCGGGCTCGTCGGGCTGGCCGAGGTTGGCGGTGTAGGCGTAGGGAATCGCGCCCTTGTTGCGCATCCAGTGGAGCGCCGCGCTGGTGTCCAGGCCGCCGGAGAAGGCGATGCCGACCTTCTGGCCGGCGGGAACGTTTTGGAGGATGGTCGACATGATGGGAGGTCCGTTGGTGTTGGCGCGGTTCAATGGTTCATGACATTCGTGGCGCGGCTGTGTGCCGTGGATACCGTGGAACCGGCTTCACCGGGCCACTGGCATCGCCCCCTGCAACGGGGTTGGAGAAGCGACACGAAGTGCGCGAAGCCTGGGGGTTTACCCAAAATGACAGATGTAGCTGTAGGGCTCGCCCGTCACGCGGATCTTGAAGCTCGAGTTGCCGGGCACGTTGAACTTCTGGCCGGGGCCCGAGGCGATCCAGTCGTCGGAACCTGCAAGCTGGTATTCGCAGCTGCCGGCGGTGCCTTCCATGATCTCGGGGGCGCCGGTGTTGAAGGTGAGGGTGGACGGCAGGATCACGCCGACCGATTTCTTGGTGCCGTCCGCGAGGGTGAGGCTGTGGCTCACGCACTTGCCGTCGAAATACACATTGGCCTTGGTGGCCACTGCGGCGCTGTTCAGAGTGTCGGTAGTCGTCGTCATTGGGTGGCGCCTGGGCCTTGGCGGCCGGCGAATCGAGGACGCACCGCATCAGCGGCGCACCCGTCAAGGGTTGGAAAAGTCCCCGATTTTAGGGGCTCGGGCGCCGCACGCCGCCGGCCGGCGGATCAGCGGTGCCAGCCGCGGTAGCCGCCCCAGCCCCGATAGCCGTGGTAGTGGCCGCCCCAGCCGCGCGAATAGCCGAGGTTCAGCGAGATGCCCACGGGCGGGTAGGCGTAGGGATACGCATAGGGGTAGGTATAGGCAGGCGCCACGTAGACGGGGGCGGGCGCTGCGTACACCGGCGCCGGCTGGTAGACCGGTGCAGGGGCGCTCGAGACGACGACGCCGGGCTCGGGCACCACGTTGTCCCAGGGCGAACCGCCGGACTGCGGGGCGTAGCCGCCGCCATTGGCCTCGACCGGATAGGGCTGCAGCTGCGGCTGCGGCGCCACCGGGGACGTCGTGGCACCCGTTACCCCGGTCACTCCGTAAGCGCTGGCCTGGATCGGGATGGTCGCGCCGGGCCGCGTGTTCATGCGGGTGGTGTACTGGCGGCCGTTGTATTCGTAGGTGACGTTGTAGTTGACGTCGCTGCCGGTCGTCTCGCGGATCGGGGTGGCGGAGATCACCCGGGCCTGGACCACCTGGTTCTGCTGTGCATGAACGAGGCCGGTGCCGGCGGCCAGCAAGCCGGCGACCGAAAGGCCTGCGAGAGTGCGGAAACTGCGATTTTTCATGGTGTGTCTCTCCTGCTGATCGAGATTCGACGCCCCGTGACAGACCGGGTTCCGCGATTTACACGGCGTTGACAGCCCAGGCTTCGGCGTCGAAGCCGGTCGTAACAGGTTTTTTCGGCCCCCAGTCGACCACCGGACGCTTGATCAGGCTGGGGTTGGCCAGGAGCACCGCACGGGCCGATGCGGCATCGACCACGCCCTCGCGGGTCGCGTCGTCAAGCTTGCGCCAGGTGGTGCCCTTGCGGTTGACCAGCGCCTCCCAGCCGGGCTTCTTCAGCCAGTGGTCGAGCTCGGACTCGGGCACGCCCTGTTTCTTGAAATCGTGGAAGGTGTATTCCACGCCGTGTTCGTCGAGCCAGGCGCGGGCGCGCTTGACGGTGTCGCAATTCGGAATGCCGTAGAGGGTTGTCATGGCCGCGATGATGCCCCGGCCGACGGGTCGGCGACAATGCCCGCCTCCATGGAAACCCTGAACGACTGGCTCGAGCGCGCCGAGCGGCTCCATCCCAAGAATATCGAGCTCGGACTCGAACGCGCCAAAGAGATGGCGCAGCGCATCGGCCTGCGCTTCGGCTGCCCCGTGATCACGGTGGCCGGCACCAACGGCAAGGGCTCGACCTGCGCCATGCTCGAATCGATCCTGATGCATGCGGGCTATCGCACCGCCGTGTTCACCTCGCCGCACCTGGTGCACTTCGAGGAGCGCCTGCGGCTGCGGGGCGAAGCTGTCGATGCTTCCAAATTGATAGCAAGCTTCGAAGTGGTCGAGAAGGCGCGCGGCGACATGGCGTTGACCTACTTCGAATTCACCACTCTCGGCATCCTGCACTGCATGACCGAGGAAAAGCCCGACGTGGCGATCCTCGAGGTGGGCCTGGGCGGCCGGCTCGACGCGGTCAACATCGTCGACACCGACTGTGCGGTCATCACCAGCATCGACCTCGACCACATGGAATACCTGGGGCCCGACCGCGAGAGCATCGGCTTCGAGAAGGCCGGCATCATGCGCCCGGGCAAGCCCGCCATCGTGAGCGACCCGGTGCCGCCACAGAGCGTGGTCGACCATGCCAACGCGATCGGCGCCGACCTCTGGCGCTTCGGAACCGACTTCAACTTCTCGGGCGACAAGCAGCAGTGGGGCTGGTCGGGCCGCGGGCGGCGCTACAGCGGGCTGGCCTATCCGGCACTGCGCGGGGCCAACCAGCTCATCAACGCGGCCGGCGTGCTGGCGGCGCTCGAGGCGCTGCGGCCGCAACTGCCGATCACGGCGCAGGCCGTTCGCAACGGCCTCGCGATGGTCGAGCTGCCGGGGCGCTTCCAGATCGTGCCGGGCGAGCCGGCGCTGGTGCTCGACGTGGCGCACAACGCGCATGCCGTGGCGGCGCTGGCCGAGAACCTCGACGCGATGGGTTTCTACCCCACAACGCACGGTGTGTTCGGCGTGATGGCGGACAAGGATCTGGCTCCCATCCTGGCGCGCATCGGCCCGCTGATCGACCGCTGGTATTTCACCGACCTGCCCACGCCGCGCGCCGCCAAGGCGGCCGACCTGCTGGCAGCCTGGCAGGCGCAGAACACACGCACCGACGCCTCGGCCAGCGTGCACGCAGGCCCGATGGAGGCGCTGCGCGCGGCCATCGGCCAGGCAGGGCCCGCTGATAGAATCGTGGTCTTCGGATCGTTCTTCACCGTGGGTGGCGTGCTCGAAAACGGCACCCCCCGGCTGCAAGCCAAACACCTGTCGCCGGGCGGCTGATCGTCGGGCCTTACGCATCGTCTGGCACCGTCTGGCACCTTCTGGCATCACCTCGCTGCACTCCTCCAGGGATCGAACTTCATGGCGTTTTTCAAGTTCCGCACGCGCGGCCCGCAAGGCAACGAAGGACGCAGCGCCCCGGCCGCAGTCCCCGCGGAAAGTGTCGAAACCATGCGTCGCCGTGCGCGCCACCGGCTGCTCGGCGCGGCGGTGCTGGTGCTGCTCGGCGTGATCGGCTTCCCGCTGCTGTTCGATACCCAGCCGCGGCCCGTGTCGGTCGACATTCCCATCGAGATTCCCGACCGCAACAAGGTCAAGCCGCTGCCCGTTCCCGCGACGCCCGCGCCTGCCACGAGCAGCAGCACCACGCCCGCGGCGCCTGACAACGGTACTTCGCGCGTGGCATCCGCCTCGTCTTCCAGCGGCATGATCACGGAAGCCGCCGACGGCACCGAGATCGACCCCGGCAAGCCGGTCGCCAGCGCAACGCCGGCTCCGGCGCCCGAGCGCAAGCCGGACCCGAAGCCCGAGCCGAAACCGGAGCCGAAGCCCGAACCCAAGCCCGAGCACAAGCCGGAACCGAAACCGGAAGCCAAGCCGAAGCCTGAACCCAAGCCCGAAGCCAAGCCGAAGCCCGCCGCCGTCGACGATGGCGCCCGCGCCCGCGCGCTGCTGGAGGGCAAGCCCGTCACCGCGGCGGCCGCCAAGCCCGCCGCCGCCGACGAGGCCGGCCGCTTCGTGGTGCAGGTCGGCGCATTCGCCGATGCGGACAAGGCGCGCGAAGTGCGCCAGAAGCTCGAAAGGGCCGGCCTCAAGACCTACGTGCATGTGGCCAAGACGGCCGACGGCGAGCGCACGCGTGTGCGTGTCGGTCCCTTCAGCTCGCGTGCCGAGGCCGACCGTGCGGCCGAGAAGGTCAAGGGCTTGTCTTTGTCGGCCGCGATCCTCACGTTGTAAGAGTCGTCGCCAGCCGTTGCCGTGGCCTTGCTCGACTGGATCGCCGTCGCGCTCATCGGGGTGTCGATGCTTTTCGGCCTCGTGCGCGGGCTGGTGTTCGAAGTGATTTCGCTGATCGGATGGGTGGCCGCCTTCATTGCAGCCCAGTGGCTGGCGTCGGGCGTGGCGGCATGGCTGCCGTTCGGCGACCCGCAGGGGGCGTGGCGCTACCCGCTGGCCTTCGTGCTGGTGTTCGTGGCGGTGGTGTTCGGCGTGGGGCTGGTGGCAGCGCTCACGCGCAAGTTGATCACGGTCGTGGGTTTGCGGCCGGTGGACCGGATTCTGGGCGCGGCGTTCGGCGCGGCGCGGGGCGTAGTCGCCCTGCTCGTGTTCGCCGTCGTTGTCCATTTGCTGGTGTTGAGCGACAGTGCCTGGTGGCACGAATCGCGCAGCGCCATTGTTCTCGATGCGGCATTGCAGGGCCTCAAGCCCTCCCTGCCTGAAAAGTTGGCCAGCTACCTGCCCTAAGGGGAATCGTTCATGTGTGGAATCGTCGGCGTTGTCAGCAACGCACCCGTCAATCAGCTGCTCTATGACGCGCTGCTGCTCCTGCAGCACCGCGGCCAGGATGCCGCAGGCATCGTCACGCTGCAGGAACGCAAGTTCTTCATGCACAAGGCCAAGGGCATGGTCCGCGACGTGTTCCGCACGCGCAACATGCGCGCGCTGCCCGGCAGCGTGGGCCTGGGCCAGGTGCGCTACCCGACCGCCGGCAATGCCTACAGCGAGGAAGAGGCGCAGCCCTTCTACGTGAACGCGCCCTTCGGCATCGTGCTGGTGCACAACGGCAACCTGACCAACGCCCACGCGCTGCGCTCGGAGCTGTTCTCCACCGACCACCGTCACACCAACACCGAGAGCGACTCCGAGGTGCTGCTCAACGTGCTGGCGCACGAACTCGAGCGCGCCTCGCGCGGCGTGCCGCTGCATCCGGCCGAGGTGTTCGCTGCCGTGAAGAGCATGCACAAGCGCCTGCGCGGCTCGTATGCCGTGGTGTCGCTGATCGCCGGCCACGGCCTGCTGGCCTTCCGCGATCCGTACGGCATCCGCCCGCTGTGCATGGGCCGCAGCGCTGACGGTACCGTGATGGTGGCGAGCGAATCGGTCGCGCTGGAAGGCTCGGGCCATACCTTCGAGCGCAACATCAACCCGGGCGAGGCTGTGTTCATCGACCTCGAGGGCAATGTGCATTCGATGCAGTGCGCCGAGTCGCCGACGCTCAACCCCTGCATCTTCGAATTCGTCTACCTGGCCCGTCCGGACTCCGTGCTCGACGGAATCTCGGTCTACCAGGCACGCCTGAACCTGGGCGAGACGCTGGCCAAGCGCGTGGTGTCCACCGTGCCGCCGAACCAGATCGACGTGATCATCCCGATCCCCGAGTCGAGCCGCCCTAGCGCCACGCAGCTGGCTCATCTGCTGGGCGTGCCGTACCGCGAGGGCTTCGTGAAGAACCGCTACGTCGGCCGCACCTTCATCATGCCGGGGCAGGGCGTGCGCAAGAAGTCGGTGCGCCAGAAGCTCAACGTGATCGCCAGCGAGTTCAAGGGCCGCAACGTGCTGCTCGTCGACGACTCCATCGTGCGCGGCACCACCAGCCGTGAAATCGTGCAGATGGCACGCGACGCCGGCGCTCGCAAGGTCTACCTGGCCAGCGCCGCGCCGCCGGTGCGCTATCCCAACGTCTACGGCATCGACATGCCGACCAAGGACGAGCTGGTGGCGCACGACCGCACGGTCGAAGAAGTGCGCGAACTCATCGGCTGCGACGCGCTGATCTACCAGGACGTCGACGCCATGAAGCGTGCCATCGGCTCGCTCAACACAAAGCTCGACGGCTTCGATGCCTCGTGCTTCGACGGCGTGTACGTGACCGGCGACATCGACACCGAGGCCATCACACGGATGAACGGCAACCGCCCGCGCATCGAAGAGACCGAAGAGGATTCTTCGCGCCTCGCGCTTCCCAATCACAGCGAGTGAGGGCAGCCGAAGTGACCGACGACGATAGAACACTGCCGCCCGGGCTGCATCCCGATACGCTCGCTCTGCGCACCGGCCTCGCACCGAGCCAGTACGGCGAGCATTCCGATGCGCTCTTCCTGACCAGCGGCTTCGTACAGCCCGACGCCGAGACCTCGATGCGCCGCTTTGCGGGCACCGAGCCGGGCTACACCTACTCGCGCACCTCGAACCCGACGGTGACCAGCTTCGAGCAGCGCATCGCCGCGCTCGAAGGCACCGAGGCGGCCATCGGCGCATCCACCGGCATGGGCGCGATCCTCATGATGTGCATGGGCCTGCTGAAGGCCGGTGACCATGTCGTGTGCTCGCGCTCCGTGTTCGGCTCCACGCTGAACCTGTTCGGCAAGGAGTTCGCCAAGTTCGGCGTCGAAACCACTTTCGTCTCGCAGACCGACGTTGCCGAATGGCGCGCGGCTGTGAAGCCCAACACCAAGCTGTTGTTCGCCGAGACGCCGACCAATCCGCTCACCGAAGTCTGCGACATCCGTGCGCTGGCCGACGTGGCGCATGCCGCGGGCGCGCTGCTCGCGGTCGACAACTGCTTCTGCACGCCGATCCTGCAGCGTCCGGCGGCGCTGGGGGCCGACCTCGTCATCCATTCGGGCACCAAGCATCTCGACGGCCAGGGCCGCGTGATGGCGGGCGCGATCTGCGGTCCTTCCAAACTCATCGTCGACGTGTTTGGCCCCATCGTGCGCACCGCCGGCATGGCGCTGGCGCCGTTCAATGCGTGGGTCGTGCTCAAGGGCATCGAGACGCTGGGCATCCGCATGAAGGCGCATTGCGCCAATGCGATGGAGATTGCGCAGTGGCTCGAGAAGCAGCCGGGCGTCTCGCGTGTGTACTACCCCGGGCTCGCGTCGCATGCGCAGCATGAGCTGGCCATGCAACAGCAGTCGGGGCAGGGCGGCGCGGTGGTGTCGTTCGACGTGGTCGGCGACTCGCCCGAGACGGCGCGCGCGAATGCCTTCCATGTGATGGACAGCACGCGCGTGGTGAGCCGTGCTACCAACCTGGGCGACGTGAAGACCATCATCACGCACCCCGGCACCACCTCGCATGGCCGGCTGACCGAAGCGCAGCGCCAGGCCGCGGGCATCGGCCAGGGCTTGATCCGCCTCGCGGTCGGCCTCGAGCACATCGAAGACATCAAGGCCGACATCGCGCGCGGCCTGAGCACACTGAATCCACGATAACGAAATGACCGGCAAAGTACGCACCCGCATCGCACCATCCCCCACGGGTTTTCTTCATCTGGGCACGGCTCGCACGGCCCTCTACTCGTGGGCTTATGCGCGCCACTACGGCGGCGAGTTCGTGCTGCGCATCGAGGACACCGACGTGGCCCGCTCCACGCAGGATTCCACCGACCAGATCCTTGCGTCGATGCGCTGGCTGGGCCTCGAATACGACGAAGGTCCGATCTATCAGATGCAGCGCCTTGAGCGCTACCGTGAGGTGATCGCGCAGATGCTTGCGGCAGGCACTGCCTACTACTGCTACTGCACGCCCGCGGAGCTCGAGGAGATGCGCGAGGCGCAGCGCGCACGTGGCGAGAAGACGCTGTACGACCGCCGCTGGCGACCCGAGCCGGGCAAGGTGCTGCCGCCCGTGCCCGAAGGCGTGCCGCCCGTGGTGCGCTTCTGCAACCCGCCCGAAGGCGACGTGACTTGGAACGACCTCGTGAAGGGCGAGATCACCATCAACAACCGCGAGATCGACGACATCATCATCCTGCGGCCCGACGGTGTGCCGACCTACAACTTCGCGGTGGTGGTCGACGACTGGGACATGAACATCACGCACGTGTTCCGCGGCGACGAGCACATCAACAACACGCCGTGGCAGATCAACATCTTCCGCGCGCTGGGCGCGCCGCTGCCCGAGTTCGGCCACGTGCCCGTGATCCTCGGCGACGACGGACAGAAACTCTCGAAGCGCCGTGGCGCGGTGAGCGTCACTGCCTACGAGGACAATGGCTACCTGCCCGAGGCGATGCTCAACTACCTCGCGCGCCTGGGCTGGAGCCACGGCGACGACGAGCTCTTCACGCGCGAGCAGATGGTGAGCTGGTTCGACGGTTCGCACCTGTCGAAGAGCCCGGCGCAGTGGGATGCGGCCAAGCTCGCATGGGTCAACGCGCAGTACATCAAGGCGAAGACCGGCGACGAACTCGCACCGCTCGTTGCGGCGCAGCTGAAGAAGCGTGGCATCGTTGCGGACGAGCGCCTGCCGGCGATCTGCGCGCTTTTCAAGGATCGCTGTGAGACCACGGTCGCGCTGGCCGACTGGGCCGCGGCGTTCTATGCGGACATCACCGTGAGCGACGCCGACCGCGCACAGCACATCACCGATGCAGTGAAGCCCGCGATCGCAACACTCGCAGAAAAAATGATGACGGTCGCATGGGATAAGGCCTCGATCGCAGTTATGATCAAGGAAGTCCTCGCGACACACGCATTGAAAATGCCAGTGTTAGCGATGCCAGTACGAGTGCTTGTGATGGGAACACCGCAAACACCGTCCTTGGATTCAGTCCTCGAAATTTTTTCTCGCGAAAAAGTTATCGAACGATTGAAAAAGGCCTGAAATTCAGGCTATAATCTGAGGCTCGACACCCACACGGGGGTATAGCTCAGCTGGGAGAGCGCTTGCATGGCATGCAAGAGGTCAGCGGTTCGATCCCGCTTACCTCCACCAGAGTGTCGAGATGGTTTGAGATGCTGATCGCAGCACGTCCAAGGTTTTGACCCTATCGTCTAGAGGCCTAGGACACCACCCTTTCACGGTGGCTACCGGGGTTCGAATCCCCGTAGGGTCGCCAGTTTCACTGCGGTGAAGCCGGCACGAGTCGTCAACACTCGGTTCCGCAAGGAGCGAACGTTGTCTACCAGGAGTGGTAGTTCAGTTGGTTAGAATACCGGCCTGTCACGCCGGGGGTCGCGGGTTCGAGTCCCGTCCACTCCGCCAGTCAGAAGCCCTTGCAGCCAAAAGCTGCAGGGGCTTTTCACTTTCTGGCTTTCTCTTCCTTTCTCTCTTCATTCAACTGAATCGCGTGTGTTCTGTTGCATCACCGCGAGACATGTCACGGCTTGGTTCCGTGACGTCGAGGGAGTAATCCCGCAGGGAGGATCAGCCTGTCGAGCAGAGCTATGAACTGGCTTCAGTGCGATCCGAAGATGCACACCTTCGCATCGGCCAACGACGCTGATGCCGTTGGAGAGCAGCGTGGTACATACGTGCTCGATGCATAGCTTCGCAGCGACCATAGCCTTGCCGCCGATGATCTTGCGCAAGAGTGGCAATAGGTTCTGCAGATGCGACGCCATCAAATTTCCTCGGCGAATCTGGGTGCGATACCAGGTTTTGTTCATCGCGACGAGTTCGCTTCTCATCGGAGATGGAGGGACATTCGACATGCATCGCGCATGCAGATCCCCCCGCTACGCGTGCCCGCACGCAGGAACAACCCCCTCACGGGTGCCGAATGAGGCGAATCAACGACAGCTGGAAGCGACCGCGTTACATCTGGCCTCTCGCAGTCGAATAAACTCCCGCCCGCTTGCAGCGTGATTCGTGCTGCGCCGCCATAGGCAACATGGCGAAATCAAACTTATTAGGAACTCAGTTGAACCGCATCGAACTCGTCGAAAAAATCGCCGTCGCCCACAACCTCAGCAAGGCAGAAGCCGCGCGCGTCCTCGAGACCATCACCAGCTCGATCGTCGCTGCCGTGAAGAAGGACGACCCTGTCCAGATCGTCGGCTTCGGCACTTTCAAGCAAGTGGCGCGCGCCGCACGCTCGGGCTTCAACCCCAGCGCCGGCACCAAGATCAAGATCGCCGCACAGAAGGTGCCGAAGTTCGTGCCGGGCGCTGCCTTCAAGGCCGCCGTGGACCCCAAGGCTGCCAAGCGCAAGGCCGACAGCAAGGCTGCGACCGCCAAGCCCGCAGCAAAGAAGGCTGCCGCACCCGCCAAGAAGGCTGCGGCTGCCAAGAAGAAGTAAGAGCAGTGATGCTGGCATCCAGGCCGCGAGCCCGGGATGCTTCATGAAGAACGGCCCCTCGGGGCCGTTTTTCTTTGGTGGTTGGCGTGAGCACCACCTCGACTATTCGGTGGGCTCTAGATCATCCAGTCAGTCCGGCTGGATCACGCCTTCGCTCAGGTAGCGCTGGTATTCGGCAATCGGTATCGCGGTGGTCTGCATGCTGCCGGCATCGCCCCAACTCAGAACGGCGCTGTCGGGTGCCAGCTGGATCTCGATGGGACCCTGGGGAATGAGGATCAGGGGGCCGTCGCCGGCCCGGTATTCGACATTTCCTGTGACTTTCGCATTGGCTGCCATGTTCGTTCCTCGGAGTGGTGGGGGATGCGGGGGACGGAACCCAAGCGTATAGGAATCCGATCTCGCGCGGTTGCGCCGTCCCTCGCTTATCCGTGTAGGCCGAATGGCTGTCTGCCGCGGCCGCCGCCGTCACACCTTGGTCACGCGTGGTGTGGCACGCTCCCGTCCCGAATGACGAAGCGCATCTGGATCACCTGGTTGTCTGTGGCTTGCCTCGCCATTCTGGCTATCGGCGCCGCTTGGCGCCTTGCAGACGGCGGCGAAGAGCACGGCCAGGTGGCCGGCTCAACCCCGTCGCTCGAGATCCGCTGGCATGGCGGCGGCATCGTGTTGCAGGGGGCGGTGCGTGATGCGGCCACTCAGCAGGCGCTCGCCGCGAGCGCAGCCGCGCGCCTGGGCGGCGAGAGCGAACAGGTGATCGACTGGCTCGACATCACGCCGGCTGCACTGCCGGTCTCCGACGCCGGGGCTCTCGCCCGGCTCGTGCTCCTCGGACAGGAAGGCTGGCACCTGCAGCGCTGGCCGACGGAAGGGCGGCTCGCCGTGCAGTCGCTCGCCGACGAGCGCAGCCTGCAGGCGAAGGCACTCCTGCAAGCCGCATTCGGCCCTGGCGTCGTGATTCGCGTCGTCGGATTGCCCTGACTCGACTGTCCATCTCCTCGTGGCGCGGCGGGGCCTTCACGGCCTCGTCATGTGCGGTGGCCAGCATCCGCTGCGTTCCCAAACAAGGAGAGAGAGGTTCCCATGCATGCATCGTTGAAGCACTTCGCCCTTGCCGGCGTGGTGGTGGCCACCCTGACCGCGTGCGGCGGCAGCGACAACTCGAACAATTTCGTTCCCTTCGTGCCGCCCCCCACGGCGAGCAATCCGCCCGCACCGGCGCCGGCTCCGGCACCCGCCGTTCCGGGCGCCATCGACGTCAAGCTCATCGCCTTCAACGACCTGCACGGCAACCTCGAGCCGCCGAAGCTGTCGATCAACGCGCCTGCCAAGGCTGGCGGCACGGTCGCGGTGCCTGCCGGCGGCGCGGCCTACATGGCCTCCGCCATCGCCTCGCTGAAGGCGAAGAATCCGAACAACGCCGTGGTGTCGGCCGGCGACATGATCGGCGCCTCGCCGCTGGTCTCTGCGCTCTTCCTGGACGAATCGACCATCGAGGCCGTCAACGCGATGAAGATCGACTTCAACGCGGTCGGCAACCACGAGTTCGACAAGGGCCAGACCGAGCTGCTGCGCATGAAGAACGGCGGCTGCGCGAAGAACACCGCGCTCGAGCCCTGCCGCGTGAACAAGAGCTTCCCGGGGGCCAACTTCGGCTTCCTCGCGGCCAACACGGTGAAGAGCGACGGCAACACGCTGTTTCCCGCCACCGGCATGAAGAGTTTCACGAAGGACGGCGCCACGGTGAAAGTGGCCTTCATCGGCATGACGCTGAAGGGCACGCCGAACATCGTGACGCCCGCCGGCGTCGCCGGCCTGAGCTTCAAGGACGAGGCCGATACCGCCAATGCGCTGATCCCGCAGCTGAAGTCGCAGGGTGCCGACGCCATCGTCGTCGTCATCCACGAAGGCGGCACGACCACCGTGGGCTACAACGACAAGAGCTGCGCCGGCCTGAGCGGCGACATCCTGCCGATCCTGAACAAGCTCGATCCGGCCGTCGACGTGGTGATCTCGGGTCATACGCACCGCTCCTATATCTGCGACTACGCCAAGACCAACCCCGCCAGGCCCTTCCTGCTGACCAGCGCCGGCCAGTACGGCACGCTGCTGACCGACATCAACCTCACCATCGACACCAAGACCCGGAAGGTGACGGCCAAGAGCGCCGACAACGTGATCGTGCAGGGCGAGGCCTATACCAGCGGCTCGACGACCGTCGCGCTGACCGACCAGTACCCCGTCTTCGGCAAGAACCAGGAAGTGGCTGCGCTCATCAGCCAGTACCTCTCCATCGCCGGACCGCTGGTGCAGCGCGTGGTGGGTTCGCTCACCGCCACTGCCACGCGCACGCAGACCACGTCGAAGGAAAGCGTGCTGGGCAATCTGATCGCCGATGCGCAGCTTGCCGCCACCAAGCCCGCCGGCAAGGGCGAAGCGCAGATCGCCTTCATGAATCCGGGCGGCGTGCGCGCCGATCTGGCGCCTGCGGGCGACGGCAGCGTGACCTACGGCCAGATCTTCGCCGTGCAGCCTTTCGGCAATAGCCTGGTGGTGAAGACCATGACGGGTGCGCAGATCAAGGCGGTGCTGGAGCAGCAGTTCAACAGCGGCGCCAACACCGTGAGCTCGCCCCGGGTGCTACTGCCCTCCAAGGGCTTCAGCTACACCTACAACCTGTCTCAGCCCGCCGGATCGCGCATCAGCAACATGTCGCTCAACGGCACCGCGATGACAGACGGCGCCACCTACCGCGTGACCATGAACAGCTTCCTGGCCACCGGCGGCGACAACTTCACCGTCTTCAACCAGGGCACCGATGCGCTCGGCGGTGACCAGGACGTGGACGCCCTGGAGGCCTATATCAAGGCGAACAGCCCGCTGACCCCGCCGGCGACGGATCGCATCACGGTCGCGCCTTGAGGGGTGGGCGGTAGCTGACGGTAGCTGAGCAAGAGGCCGGCAGTGATCAGCCGGCCCGCCCTTCGGCTGCCAGCCCTTGCCACGCCGTCCCCACATGCCTCCTCGGGCGTCGTGCGAGCCATCTGCAGCTGAGCATCGCCTGCAGCAACGGCAGCGCAGCGAAGGGAAGGGCGACCCCCAGCAGGAACCCGAAGCGCGGCTCCAGCGCATGAAACAGCAGCACGGCGGCCAGCATCTGCACGAGCGAGTTCACCAGCGCCATCCGGCCCATGGGGGCGAGCTTGACCAGCATGTGTCGCCACTGCGATCGCTGGAACAGCAGGACGAAAGCTGCCAGGCAGCAGATGACCACAGACGCTGCCAGCGGCATGAGCTGCTTCAGCAGCGTCATGGCGGCGGCTCCGACAAGCGCTGCGTTGAACAGGCGAATCCACAGATGCCGGTACGCGACGGACTCCATCAGCATGCGTCGAGCCAGCAGGCGGAAGGATGCCGGTCTTCTTTCGGTCCGATCCTTGCGCGTCGCGAGACTCATGCCGAAGAGCAATGAAAGCAGCGCCGCCAATGACGCGACGACTTCGAGCGCCGAGCTGCCGAGCAGGCTGAATGCCGGCGCGATGAGCAGCGCGAAGCCACGCAGCGCGTCCGTCAGTTCAGTTCTGCAGATGCTGCCGCCGTGCGATCGGCGCGGCAGTATTGCTGCGGGTTCGAATGTCATGGGAGTGCGCGATGTGGATTCGTGTGCCAGATCGCGGATGGCCGTGTACGGCCGTCCGCACCAGAGCCGCGATGCTACGAACCAGCATTGCACGAACATTGCGCCGCCTGGACGTCCCTCAGGCGTACCCGTTTCGCCTAGGCCGTGATCTCGCGTAGGCCAACGCCTTCAACTCGATTTGCGCGGTTTTGGCGGTCTTAGCATGGACGAATCTGCCCTCGGGCAGAGACTCATCGCCGATTCAAGTTCTATCCAAAGGAAGGGTTCCGTCATGAAAAAAACCATGAATCTCCGCACGCTGGCGTTCTCGTCCGTGATGGTGGCATGCAGCCTGGCATTCGTCGGGTGCACCACCACGCGGCCTCAGGATCAGGCCAGCAGCGCGTCTTCGCGCGCCTCCATCGACGCGCAGGTCGATGCCTCGCTGTCCAAGCTGTACGACTCGGTGAAAGGCTCGCGTGAGCTGGTCTCCAAGTCCAGCGGCGTGCTGGTGTTCCCCGCCGTGGTGGGCGCCAGCATGGGCGTGGGCGCCGAGTACGGCCGGGGCGCGCTGCGCGTGAACGGGCGCACGCAGTCCTACTACAGCACCACCGCCGGATCAGTGGGATTCCAGGCGGGCGCACAGTCCAAGGCCGTGATCTACCTGTTCAACACCCAGGCCGCACTCGACAAGTTCCGCAACAGCAAGGGCTGGACGGCCGGCGCCGATGCCACCGTGGCCCTCGCGACCATCGGTGCGAACGGCAGCATCGACACCAACACACTGCGCCAGCCCGTGGTGGGCTTCGTCATGACCAACGTGGGCCTGGAGGCCGGCGTGTCGCTGTCGGGCGCGAAGATCTCCGAGATCCAGCCGTAGCAGTAACGGCGGCTTTTCTTCATCCGGCCAGCCGGCTGCGGGCTCAGTGACCTAACTGGGCCTGCAGGTCGGCCACCTGCCTGCGCAGCGATTCGTTCTCGGCCGTGAGTTCGGCCACGCGCTGCTGCAGCGCCTGCACCGCATCGAGTTCCGCGTCGCCGTCTGAAGCTGCTGCTTCGGCGGATTCAGTACGCGGCTTCTTCTTCGATTCCCGTACCCGCTTCGCCGCCTGCTTGAGTTCGTCCTTGCCGGCGTTCGCGGCCGACACCTGCTCCTCGGCAGGCAGGGTGGCCACCGCCGCTGCGGTGTTGATCGAGATCACGCCCGACTTCACCGCAGCCACCAGTTCCGGCGCAGCCTGCTTCTGGATCTTCTCGATCATCCCGACCTGGCTGCTGCTCAGGCGGGCGGCCCGGGCGATGGCCTCGCGGCTGTTTAGAGGGGCGGGCGGCGGTATCTGGATCATGCCAGCGGCTGATTCAGTCGTTCCGTCGGCAGGCGTATCGACATCGAAGGGGGGATCGTCCGAGGCCTCCGCAGCGGACTCCGACACCGTCGCAAGGCGACCGCGCTGGCGGTCGACGATGTCCTTCTTTCTCAGCGCAAGCACGCCGCGCAGGAAGTCGGAGATGCTGCGCCGGCCCAGGTGCTGGTCGATCATCCAGAGATGCACGTCCTCGATGGACTTGAAGCGCGTGTTCTGCACCGTATTGAATGGAAGCCCGTGCTTCTGGCAGATGCCGTAGCGGTTGTGGCCGTCCACCAGCACGTCGCCCCACAGCACCAGCGCATCGCGGCAGCCCTCGGTGAGGATGCTGCGTTCCAGCGCCTCGTACTCCTCCGGTGTCATGGGGTCGATGTAGGCTTTGAGTTCTTCGTTGACGACGATGTTCATGAGGGGGCTGGAAACGGAGCGGGGCAAAGGGGCGCGATTTTAGAGGCGCCCGCCGTCGCCTTCGACGCGCCGTAGAGGTGTCTCTGTTTGGTGCGTCCAAACGTCTATAAGAGCAAGGACACATTTGCAAATTTGCGCTGTGATTCTTTCATAAATATTAATGATTCTTATTTAAGTTTTCGAGACGGGTGCCCCCGATGGGCGGACTGCGACCACGCCAAGGCGCCCGGCGTGAGCCGTTTCGAGATTCGATGCCTGGCCCAATCTGGAGTTGTTCAAAAAATGCTGTCACTCTCGTCCGAGTCTTCTCTGGGGGATGTTTTTGTCGCCAACCGGGCCCAACTGCTCCACGTGGCGCGCAGGATCGTTCGTACCGCGGACCTTGCCGACGACGTCGTGCAGGACGCCTATCTCCGGATCGCCGACGGCGCCTGTGACCGCAAGGTCGACAAGCCCATGGGCTACTGCTGTCAGGTGGTGCGCAATCTGGCGCTCGACCACTGCCGCCGCCAGTCGCTCGAAGCTACCTACCGCACCTTCGATGTGGACGTGGAGACGCTGGACGTCCCGGGCCCGCCGTCGCCCGACTGCGTGATGCGGGACAGGCAGGCGGTCGGCCTGATCGAGCAGGCGCTGTCGGCCTTGTCCCCGAGGACGCGCTTGGCCTTCCAGCTCTATCGGCTCGAAGGGCTCACGCAGCGCGACATCGCGGTGCAGATGGGTTGCGCGCTCGGGCTCGTGAACCGACTGATTGCCGAGGCGGACGAAGCCATCGGCGCGATGCGCCACCTGATCAAGGATTGAGTTGCGCGAGTGAGCTCCGGTGCCGGTTGGTGTAAGGTAAAGCCGTACACGCATGGCACAAGAGCAAGACGACCTCATCTGGCGCACCGCATGGAACTGGGTGCGGCGCGAGCATGATCGCGAGAATTTCGGCGAGGGCTCGCGTGTCGAACTGGTGGCATGGCTGCTCGCCGACCCCGCCCACCGCAAGGCCTACGACAAGGCCGCCCGGCTCTGGCTGCTCGCAGGTCTCGTGCCGCCCACCATCGACGTCGATGCGTGGAAGAAGAGCCAGGGCCCAGCCATCTCCGAAGACCCGGAAACCGGCCGCGACGCCTGATCGCCGTCGGCCGGCCTCTCGGCCGCCATCCTCCCCCGCAGTCCCGGGGTGAACAGATTCGGTCTCGAATCGTCATGTTGATCAGAAGCGCAGCAATCGACCGCCTGCCGGCCCGCTTGCCCGCGAGCTTCCTCCATCAACCGCACAAGGACCGCCCATGTCTACCAGCTGCTTCGATCGCGAAGACGAAACCTTCATCGTTCTGGTCAACGAGGAAGACCAATATTCCATCTGGCCCCACTGGAAGGCCGTGCCCAGCGGCTGGAAGGCCGTCGATGGCGTGAAGGGCGACAAGAAGGCCGCGCTCGAGTTCGTCGAGAAGAACTGGACCGACATGCGTCCCAGGTCGCTGCGCGACTGGATGGCTGCGCAGGATCGCGCGCCTTCCGCGGAAGCTGCCGCAAGCTGATGGCCGGGCCGGCGAGGGTTTCGCTGCTGTGCCTGCCTTGCGCGGGCGCCAGCGCAACGATGTATCTGCGCTGGCGGCAGCTGCTGCCGCGCTGGATCGAGGTCATGCCCGTCGAGTTGCCGGGCCGGGGCATGCGCATGGGCGAGCGCTTCGTGGAGACCTACGACGCATTGGTCGAGCGGATCTGCGCGGAGCAGGCGGCCGCGATGCAAGGCAGCTTCGCGATCTTCGGCCACAGCATGGGCGCGTTGCTGGCCCATGGCGTCGCGCAGCGGCTGCGCATGCTTGGCCGGCCATTGCCGCTGGCGCTCCTGGCGTCGGGCAGTGCCGCTCCGTCGCAGCGCGATCCGGACCGCCTTCCCGACACGCATGACGACGATGCGCTGATCGCTGATCTGCGCAGGCAGGGCGGCACGCCCGAAGAGGTCTTCGCCAGCGCCGAGCTGATGCGCATCACCCTCGACACGCTGGGTGCGGACTACCGCGTCTGCCGGAGCTTCGAATACGTGTCGGCGGACACGCCTCTGCCCATGCCCCTGCATGTCTTGGCCGGCCGGCAGGACGACATCGACGCCGCGCGCGTCGAGGCCTGGTCGGCGCATGCAGGCGGCGCGTTCTCGCTCGACTGGTTCGATGGCGGCCACTTCTTCATCCGCCAGCACGAGGCTGCAGTCCTGGCTGCACTGGCGCGCCGCCTGGGGCTGTCCGTGGCGGGAGGGCGGCATGCATCTCATGCGGTTGCGTGACGCATTGCCAGCAGGCATCGAGGCCCTTCGGCCGGATGCCGCCGCGTGGTGCGCCAGCACGCCGGCATGAGTGAACGCTGCCGGGCCGGCGCCGGCGGCGCCCTTTCTAATTTTCTGGAGTGAGCGAGATGGCACGCACGGCGGCAACGACGCTGGATCTGGGGCATCACCCGATGTCCGCGAATTTCGTGGAACACCTGCGGGCATTGGCGCAAGGCCGGCCGGACGATGTCTGGCTCACGGTGGCGGGCGAAGCGGATGGCGCCTACTTCGAGAAGCCGATCACCTACGCTGTCTTCGAGGCGCGCGTTCGTGCGCTCGCGGCCTGCTTGCAGCGGCAGTTCGCCAAGGGCGAGCGTGCCCTGGTCATGCTGGACAACGACGACCACTATGCGGTGAGCATGCTGGCGTGCTTCTATGCAGGCGTGATCGCGGTGCCGGTGTTTCCGCCCGAATCGATGCGGCCGCAGCACCTCGCCCGGCTGACGGGCATAGCGGAGGATTCGCAGGCGCGCTGCGTGCTCACCTCGGCGGCGATGCGCGCCGCGATGACCGGCGCGCCCGACGCGTTCGCACAGGCCGAGATGGTCGCCGTCGATGAGGTGGATCTCGCCCTTGCCGATGCTTGGATGCCGTTCTCGCCCGCGGCGGACGATGCCGCGTTCCTGCAATACACCTCGGGCTCGACCTCTGCCCCCAAGGGCGTGATCGTGACCCACGGCAACCTCATCGCCAACGAGCGAGCCATCCGCGACGGAATGGGCATCGGCCCGGACGACAAGTTCGTGTCTTGGGCGCCGCTCTATCACGACATGGGCTTGATCGGCGGTCTCATGCAGCCGCTCTACAGCGGCATTCCGCTGGTGCTGACCTCGCCGCGCTACTTTCTCGAAAGCCCGGTTCGCTGGCTCGAGCTGATCTCTCGCCATCGCGCCACCCTGAGCGGTGGCCCCGACTTCGCCTACCGCCTCTGTCTCGACCGCGTGAGAGGTTCGCGCCTGGCGGGGCTGGATCTGTCGACATGGCGTGTCGCCTACACGGGCGCCGAGCCCGTGCGTGCCGACACCGAAACCGAATTCATCGAGCGATTCGCGCCTGCTGGTTTCGAACCCGATGCCGTGTATGCCTGCTACGGACTCGCGGAAGCGACCCTGTTCGTCACCGGCGGCCGGCGCGGTGCCGGACTGGTCGCGCGCACTTTCTCCGCCGATGCACTGGCCAGAGGTGAGGGCGCGGAGAGCGCCCAAGGCACGATGCTGGTCGGCTGCGGTGCCTCGCCGGACCGCCATGAGGTGCGCATCACCGATCCCGATTCGCTCGCTGCGCTCGAAGCGGGCCGCGTCGGAGAAATCTGGGCGGGCGGCCCGAGCATATGTGCCGGCTACTGGGGCAAGGAGCGCGAGACCTGCGAGACCTTCGCCATGCACGAGGGGCGACGCTGGCTGCGCACGGGCGACCTCGGCTTCATGCACGACGGGCAGCTCTACGTCACGGGTCGCATCAAGGACCTGATCATCGTGCGCGGGCACAACATCTACCCGCAGGACATCGAGCGCACGGTCGAGGCCGAGATCGATGCAGTGCGCAAGGGGCGCGTCGCAGCCTTCGCGGTGTCGGGGCCCGATGGCGAAGGCATCGGGGTGGCTGCGGAAGTTTCGCGCAGCATGCAGAAGCTCGTGCCGCCGAACGTGCTGGTCGATGCGTTGGGTGCCGCCGTCAGCGAGGTGTTCGGCGAGGCGCCTGCCGCCGTGGTGTTGCTCAATCCGGGCGCGCTGCCCAAGACGTCGAGCGGCAAGCTGCAACGCCAGGCGTGCCGTGCGGGGCTTGCAGCGCGCAGCCTCGATGCTTATGCGGTCCACGAACGCGGTGTCTTCACGCACGGCGGGAATGGGCTCTGCACCCAGCCGGAGGCGCCGGTGCTCGATGAAGTGGCGCTGGCGGTCTCGGCCATCTGGAAGGACGTGCTCAGGTGGCCCGAGGATCGTGAGCTCGCGCACGACGCGCATTTCTTCATATCGGGCGGCAATTCGCTCGCAGCGGTTCAAGCCTGCGCGCATATTGCCCGGCAGTGGGGCATCGGGTTCGAGTTGCGCGACCTCTTCGAGCATCCCCGGCTGGCCGCCTGCGCGGCCATCGTGCGAAATCGCAAGGACAGTCCGGTGCACGGCACCGCAGGCGTCGAGCCGTTGTCCGCCGAGCTCCGGCTGCGGCCCTTGCCACTGTCGCACGCACAGGAGCGCCAGTGGTTCCTGTGGAAGCTCGCGCCGCAGAGCACGGCCTACCACATGAGCGGCGCCCTTCGCCTGTCGGGCGTACTGGATGCCGCCGCCATGCACGCGGCATTCGAGGACATCGCCGCGCGCCATGAGTCGCTGCGCACGGTGTTCCTGGCAGGAGCAGACGGAACGGCCGAACAGCTGATCAGCCCGTCGTGGGCGCCGCTCCTGAACCTGATCGACCTGCGCCACCTCGCAACCGCTACCGAGCGCGAAGCGCGCGCGGCAGATGAGGTGAAGCGCCTGCATGCCACACCATTCGATCTGACGCAGGGGCCTTTGCTGCGCGTTGCGTTGATCCGCCTGTCCGACACTTCGCACCTGCTGGTGGTGGTGATGCATCACATCATTTCCGACAGCGCTTCGATGCAGGTGCTGCTCGATGAGCTGGCTGCCGGCTACGCCGAAAGGCTGAAGGGCGGTGCGCCTTCGCGCCGCGCTGCGGCGCGCATCCAGTATGTCGATCATGCGGCGTGGCAGCGCGACTGGCTGGCCGAAGGCGAGGCCGGGCGGCAGCTGGACTGGTGGCGCTCGCAGCTCGGCGAAGAGCATCCGGTGCTGGCTCTGCCGACAGACCATCCGCGCACGGCCCGCATCGGCTATCGCGCTGCACGCCATGGCGTCGAAGTGCCTGGAGATTTGCTGGCTGGCTTGCGCCGCTCGGCGGCAGCCGAGGGGGCCACGCTGTTCATGGTGCTTCTGGCCGGTTTCCAGGCGCTGCTGCATCGCTACAGTGGGCAGGAGGACATTCGCGTCGGCGCGCCGGTGGCGAATCGGCGCGGGGTCGAGGCGGCGAACATCATCGGTTTCTTCGTCAACACACTCGTGCTGCGCAACCGTATCGGCGCCCGCATGCGCCTGTCGGATGTCGTGGCGCAGGCGAAAGAGGCGGTGCTGGGCGCACAGATGCACCAGGACCTGCCGTTCGAGCAGCTGGTCGAGGCGCTGCAGCCGCAGCGAAGCCTGAGCCAGAGCCCGCTGTTCCAGGTGATGTTCAATCACTTGATCGAAGACTACCGGGCGCTGGCACAGCTGCCGGGGCTCGAGGTGGCGCACCACGCGCTGCCGGATGGAGAGGCGCAATTCGAGCTCGTGCTGGAAGCCCGCGAGACGCCCGATGACCGGTTGACGCTGAGCCTGGTCTACGCCTCGGAGCTGTTCGACCGGGAGACGGTGGAGCGGATGGCCGGGCACTACCTGTCGGTGCTGCGGGCGTTGGTCGAGCGGCCGCAGCAGGCGGTGGGGGATGTGGTGCTGGTGAGCGAAGCCGAGCGCGCGCAGCTTGCGGCGTGGAGCGAGAACGATCGGCGCCACGAGGGCGAGCAACCGGTGCACCGGCAGATCGAGTCGCATGCAAGGCTCAAGCCGCAGGCGCCTGCACTGGTCTTCGGCGACGAAGCCCTGAGCTACGGCGAACTCAATGCCCGCGCGAACCGCCTGGCGCATCGCCTGATCGCCTCGGGCGTGGGCCCGGATGTGCTGGTGGGCCTCTGCGTGGAGCGCTCCGTCGAGATGATGGTGGGCATCCTGGCGGTGCTCAAGGCCGGCGGCGCCT
>NZ_JBQEQC010000037.1:0-41264 GCF_052044195.1 Variovorax sp. 22077 | reverse complement strand
CACAGCCGGTTTGGGCCCGTTCACGATGCTGTCGCGACCGGCTACAGTCGGCCAGGAGCGGTCATCCGCCTTTGTTGCAGGATTCACATGCTCTTAAACCTTGACGTATCGCATGAACCGAATCGATGTAGCCAGTGGGATTTTCGTAATCGACCGGTTGGTCGACCTGGCCGAATGCGAGGCCCTTGTTCGGCGAGGTGAAGAAAATGGGTTCGAGGCGGCTCCCATCATCACGGCTCGCGGCACGCAGGTGGACACCGCGACACGAGACAACGACCGCTACGTCTTTGATGATTCGGCACTCTCAGAGTCGCTCTGGCTGCGTGCCCGAGGCATGATTCCCGGCGCGATAAACGGGCGCAAAGCGATCGGTCTAAACGAACGCTTTCGCCTTTATCGCTATAGCCCGGGCCAGCGCTTCAAATGGCACTCAGACGCTCCATTTCATCGGCCGAACGGGGATATCAGTCTCCTAACATTCATGGTTTATTTGAACTCTGACTACGAAGGAGGCTCGACTCGATTTGAAGGCGCAAAGGTCATGGGCAGTATGGGGCAAGCCTTGGTCTTTGAACATGGCCTGATACACGAGGGTGCCGAGGTCCTGAAGGGCATCAAATACGCGCTGCGCTCCGATGTCATGTTTGGACCACGCTGACCCTCTAAGGAACGTCTGATCAAGTCCACGGATGGCCAATCTGAACGTTGATCACGGATGCTGAAGGATCGCCAACGATGAGCCAGATCAGTTTTTCGGATGCTGAGCACGCGGGTAAGAGGAAGAAGACGCGCCGGGAGATTTTCCTTGCCGAGATGGAACTGGTGGTGCCCTGGAGGGCACTGCTCAAAGTCATCGAACCGCACTACCCGGTGGCAGGACGTGGGCGCCGGCCGTATCCGCTCGAAGCGATGCTTCGCGTGCACTTGATGCAGAACTGGTTCGCGCTGAGCGATCCGGCGATGGAGGAGGCACTTTACGAGATCGCCTCGCTGCGCACGTTCGCGGGGCTGGGGCTGGAGTCGATTCCCGACGAGACGACGATCCTGAACTTCCGTCACCTGCTGGAGGCCAGTGATCTGGCCGAGGACATCTTCAAGCAGGTCAACGCCCACCTGGCCAAGAAGGGTCTGCTGCTGAAGCGCGGCTCCATCGTTGACGCCACGATCATCGCGGCGCCCAGTTCGACCAAGAACGAGAGCGGCGAGCGAGACCCTGAGATGCACCAAACGAAGAAGGGTAACCAGTGGCACTTCGGGATGAAGGCTCACATCGGTGTGGACGCAGATTCGGGGCTGGTGCACACGGTGGCGACCACTGCAGCCAACGAGGCGGACGTGGAGCAGGTGAGCGATCTGCTGCACGGCAAAGAAAACGCGGTGTGGGCAGACTCGGGCTATCGCGGAGCACAGAGCCGAGTGAAGCAGGATGTGCGATGGCACATTGCGGGGCGCCCCAGCGACATGGCCAAGATGCCAGAGGGCCGAGCCAAGGCCAGAGCGCGCAGGCAGGAGTTCCAGAAGGCCAGCATCCGGGCGAAGGTGGAGCACCCGTTCCGGGTGATCAAGCGGCAGTTCGGCCTGGCGAAGGTGAGGTTCAAGGGGCTGGCCAAGAACACGGCGCATGTGATCACGCTGTTTGCGCTGTCGAACCTGTGGATGGCCAGAAGGAAACTGATTGCGATGATGGTGCAGGTGCGCCCGCAGGCAACGTGAAGGGGCCACGGGGGCTCTCAAACGCATGGGATCCTCGGTGAGACGAGCCTGCGAGCGCAACGGCCCAACCACGAACCTTCGCCGACAAGCCAATTTACGACTTGATCAGACGTTCCCTAAGTCAGAACGGATAGCAATCATCCGCGAAAGGATGGACTTAGACACGGTTGCGACCTGCACTCGCAATGCCATGGCTGCATCAGGCAAGCTGAACTCCTTGCGTTAGGCTACTTCATGTGATTTGGGGGTCATTCAGTCCTGATCAAATCCAAGGCCGCGCGACCGAACGTGCCATACGGATTTCCCAGGGTCTCGAGTTGTTCGAAGTGGTTGTAGAACTCGGCCTTGATCAGCTGGGCTTTGCGGCCACTTCCGATCAACGCATCGACCAACGCGCGGGATTGCCGCTGATACTCTGGTGTGTCCAGCGAGCCGTGCCCGACAGTGGCGGCGCAGGCAAAATGGGACGCATTCTGCAGGGGACTGAGCGCGGCGACCACCTGCTTGTCGGTAAGCCGAACGTAACTGCTTCGCTCGGACAGGCTGACGGGTTCAAGGTCGTAGATGCCACTGAGTAGCAGTGCGGATCGGAAACCATCCGGATAGATGCCCTGCTCTGTCTTCCAATCGTGCGTGAGCGCGACCGCCAAGAGGTGTGCCCCTGACGAGTGACCCGAGAAATGCAGCCGCTTGGCATCACCCCCGAACGTCGATGCATGTCGTGCTATCCATGCGATGCTTTCCCGGACTTGCCTGGCGAGGGCCACCAGGTCGCCGGCGAGGTCCTTGACCGAGGCAAAGTCAGGGATCACGAAGTGGACGCCCGAATTCACGAACATCTCGGCCAGGAAGACATAGTCCCTGGCGTCGGTGATCACCCACGCACCACCATGGACGAAGACATGGACGGGCGCGTTCGGGCGGCTCGTCCGGTAGATGTTCACGAACTCACTCGCCGAGGCGCCGTACTGCAGACGCTGCGGTGCTACGAGCCTGCCTGCCACGTCGTCACTTCGGCTGCGGTAGCGGTGCAGCACCTGCTGGCTATTGGGCGCATAAGCGAGTTGGTCGAAGGCCTGGTCGAGCTGCTTCTGAGTCAGCCCACGCCACACCACCGGACCTGCCGGTACAGGCCTGTCCTCCTGCGCGCCCATCGCAGCCAAGGGCGCCGCCGCACAGCTCAGGGCGCAGAGCATGGCATGGCGGCGCCCGTTCGGCGGCTCTCGGCTGTCTGTTGGTTTCTTCATGCACGTGTCCTGAAGGGTGGATTGCGATTTGGAGGAATGAGAATGCTCAAGACAGGCCCGTCTGGGGCCATAGCGGCCCGACGGCATCTTCGACGGCGCGCAAGATGCTCCCATCCTCTACCAGGGACCTGAGGATCTCGATGTCCTCGAAGACCCAACGATCATTTCCAAGCGATGCAGGCAGGTGGACCCTCACGGCGTCCCAGGCAGCCTGGGTGCCGGTCCCGACGTGAAATGCCGCCAGGTCTCGCTCGGCTAAGTCCAGCGCCTGCGTGGCCAGCAGCATCTCGACCGCAACCACCGTCTGCGCATTCCGGACCACCGTGCGCGAGCGTCGCGCCGCAACGCACGAATTGCTGATGTGATCCTCGGTGTTGCCCTTGGCGGGCAGACTTGTCGCACTCGCGGGGCTGCAAAGACCCATGTTTTCTAGGACCAGGGCCGTGCCCATGCTCTGGACGCCCGTCAGGCCGGTGTTCACGCCCGCGCGCTCGGCGACCAGTCCGGCGGGCAGATCGAAATTGCAGGCGGGATCGACGAGACGGGCACTGCGGCGATCGCAGATGGCCGACAGGTCCGTGATGACCAACGCCAGCAGGTCCATCGCCTGCGCGATGTACTGCCCGTGGAAGTGTCCGCCCGAGACGACCTGGTAGCTTGGATCGTCCTTGAATATCAACGGGTTGTCCGTTGCGCTGTTCATCTCCGTCGCCAGGATGCGGTCGATGTAGTCCAGTGCGTCGCACACGGGTCCATGCACCTGCGGCGCACAGCGCAAGGAGTAGGCGTCTTGGATGCGCGGTGGGATCGGCGGCACGTGCGGCGACCCCGCTAGCGTGTCATCGAGCCCAGCCATGCTGCGCAGACGCACTTGGCGGGCTCCTTCGCTGCAGCGTTGCGTGCCGTCCAGCACCCGGCGCATCGATGCAGCCACGGCGCGTTGCCCGGGATGGGGACGCGCCAGCATCACGCGTTCGTCGAAGCAAGAGGTTTCGCAGCGAAGTGCCTCCAGCGACAAGGCCAGCGAGATCGTGGCGTCGCTCAGCAGCCGTCGCGCGTCGTGTGCCGTCAAGACCGCATACGCCAGCGAGGCCGCGGTCCCGTTGATGAGGGCCGTGGCGTCCTTGGCCTGGACATCCATCGTCGCGGCCATTCCCGCCGCCATGAAAGCGTCGGCGGCCGCCATCGCCCGGCCCTGAAAGTCGACCTTGCTCTGCGACAGCCCCATCATGGCGCCGGCCATCATCGCGAGGGGTGCCAAGTCTCCGCTCGCGCCCACGCTGCCTTGCGCCGCGATCCGCGGGGTGATGCCGTGGTTGAGCATGGCGACCAGGCGATCCACGATCGCCGGGCGCACGCCCGAATAGTCACTGGCAAAGGCGTTCACGCGCAGTGCCATCATTGCACGCACGACTTCCGTAGGCACGGGCTCCCCAGTGCCCGCCGACGCCGCACGGATGAGATTGGTCTGGAACTGCGCGATCTGATCCGCGCCGACCCGGACGTTCTTGAAAGCCCCCACACCTGTGTTGAAGGCATACATCAGCGGCGCATCGTCTGTGAGCCAGTGATGATCGATGTACTGCCTCGTTGCCTGCAGCTGGGCGCGTGCCGCCGCCCCCAGTTGCACCGGCGCATTGAAGCGGGCAATCGCGACCAGGGCGCGAGCATCGAGACTGCGCCCATCGAGAACTACCGAATGGAGAGGGGCATCCATCCTGCTCACTCCAAAGGCGTCTTCACGCCGTTCCTGTAACTGTTGAGAGTGATCGCGGGAGCCTGCAGGTCCCCCGCTTCATCGAAGCGGACGTGCGTCGAGACGCCCTTGAGATCGGCGGCGAAAATCCTGGGGCCGAACTGGCCCGGCTCCACGGAGTTCGCCCGCTTCATCGCGTCGGCGACGACCATGAATCCGTCATAGGTGTAGGGCGAGAACAAGACGTACTCATTGGGAAAGCGAGCGTCATAGCGCTTCTTCCATTCGTTCCCGCCCGGCATTCGTGCCAGCGAGGCACCGCCCTCGGCGCACACCACACGGGACAGAGGCGGCGCGTTTCCGGCCAGTTCGCCCAGGTGGCTCGTGCAGATGCCGTCTCCACCGAGCATGCGCGTGTCGCTCATGCCGAGCTGATGCATCTGGCGCAGCATCGGGCCGGCCTGGCCATCCCCGCCTGCAAAGAAGATGGCGTCCACGTTCTTGCCTTTGATCTTTGTCAGGATCGCAGAGAAGTCAGTCGCCTTGTCATTCGTGAACTCCTCGGCAACCACTTCGATGCCAGCCGCTTTGGCGCGCGCCTTGAAAACCTCACTGACCCCCTGACCGTAGGCCGTGCGATCGTCAACCAGGGCAACCGTCTTCACCTTCAACTCCCTCGCTGCATAAGTCGCTACGGCTGCTCCCAGCGCCTTGTCGCTCGCCAGCATGCGGAACGTGTTCTTGTAGCCCTGTTGGGTGAGTTTGGGATTTGTGGAACCAGGACTGAGAAACGGAATGCCACAGTCTCGGTAGATGCGCGATGCGGGGATGGCGGAACCCGAGTTGATGTGGCCGATGACGGCTGCCACGCCGGAATCGCAGAGCTTCTGCGCAGCAAGCGTGCCCTGGCGTGGATCACCGGCATCGTCTTCGGTTTCGAGTTGAAACTCGATTCGTTTGCCAGCGATGACCAAGCCTTGGGCGTTCAGGTCGTCGATGGCCATCACGGCCGCGTTGCGCGTGTCCTTGCCATAGTGCGCCATCCCGCCCGAAGTCGGCCCGACATGGCCGAGGCGCACGACCTGGACCGACTGGGCCAGCGCACCGGACGGGCCGACAAGTGAAGCGATGAGCGCGAGATGGATGGTCTTCATGATGATCGAAATGGGTATGGGTATGGGTATGGGTGTGAGGGTTGGGGCGACTAGCGAACGCCGTAGCGGCGGGCGCTGCGCAGGGCTACGAGACTGACAAGGACACCGAAGACGACGTAGAAGGCCGGCGCGATCTTGCTGCCGGTCGCCGTGATCAGCCAGGCGCTGATAAAGGGCGCGAAGCCACCGAAGATGGCCACTCCCAGGCTATAGCTCACCGACAGCCCCGTCCCCCGAGTGGTCGCCTGGAAGAGCTCGGACATGGCGGCGGCGATCGGACCCCAGTAAGCCGAAGCGATCACACCGATGGCCGTGACCGTGAGCATCAGCGTGGCCACGGAGGGATGGTTCACCATGAACCAGAACAGCGGGACGATCACGACCAGCATCGCAAGTGCCGAAGTGCGCATCAGCGCAACGCGCCCGATGCGGTCGGAAAGGCTGCCGAACACGGGCACCAGCAAGAACTGGAGCAGGCCGAGCCAGAAGGTCCCGGCAAAGGATACGGATGGTGGCAGACCGAGCTGTCTGACCGCGAATGTCGGCATGAACAGGCCGGTGTAGGCGAGGATCGAGGCAAGAATGATCAGCCCCATGGCGGTGAGGGTGCGTCCCCGCTGGTCGATGAGCGTCGTGCGCACCGGGCTCGGCTCCTGCACGGACCTGGCGAACTCGGCGCCTTCACCGAGATGCCGGCGGATGTAGAGACCAACCGGCCCGATCAGCAATCCGAAGACGAAGGGGATTCGCCAACCCCAGGACAACAGTTCCTCCTGCGTCAGCAACGTGTTCAATCCGATGCCGAAGCTGGCCGCAACGAAGGTGGTGATGCCCTGGCTGGCAAACTGCCAGCTGGCGAAGAAACCGCGGCGTTTCGGATCCTGTTCGGCAAGTAGCGCCGTCGCACTACCGAATTCGCCACCGGCCGCGAAGCCCTGGATCAGGCGTGCAACGATCAGGATCGCCGGCGCCCACAAGCCGATCTGGGCGAAGGTCGGCGTCACCGCGACGAGCAAGGTGCCGCAGAGCATGAGACCCATGGACAGGCTCAATGCGCGTTTTCGGCCGGCCGCGTCCGCATAGGCGCCCAGAACGACGGATCCGACGGGCCGCATCACGAAGGTCACACCGAAGGTGCCTAGAGCGACCAGCAGCGAGACCGCCGCGTTCTCTGCCGGAAAGAACAGCTTGGCGATCGTGACCGCCATAAAGCCGTAGATAACGATCTCGAACCATTCGAGCGCGTTGCCGATCGAGATGGTGGTGATCACCTTGAGTGTGCTCGGCGGCGCGACTGCCTGTCTGCCGGGCAAAAGGGAGGCCGTAGGGTTGCTCATGATGTGCGGTGTGGGATTTGGTGGGCATGCAAGGCGGGGAGGGCAATCGGGGCGACGGACAAGATGGCGCGGATCAATCGCTACGCGTAGCAACGACGCAGCACAGGTTGCCGGCCTGGATCCGACCAGGATGGCGTCGGGCGAAGACGATCCCGGCGTGCGCGCAACGCACCTCGACGGGCACTTGTCCAGGGTCGGTCGGCGAGTGAATCAGGCCGACAGGTTGGCCCGTCTCCACCCCGTCGCCGACGGCATGGAAGCATTCGAAGACACCGTGGCTGGGCGCCAGGACGAACCCGTCCATCCCCGGCACCCGGTAGATCGGCGCCGCGACCACCTCGGTGGGGGAGAGGGGGCCATCCAGGACGCCCCAGTGACGCAGCACGTTGACGACGCCTTTTCGGCAGGTGTCGAGGGCAATCTGGCTGACGCTCCCGGTGCCGGCCATCTCTGCACCGACGCAGGTCAGCCCCGCGGCGACGGCAGCAGCAATGCTGGTGCGCGTGTCGCCCAGCGCATCGCTCACCATCACCAGCGGCGCTCCGAAGGCCTGGCCCGCTTCCAGACTGCGCTGGGTCAAGCGCGCATCGCTCGACGACTGGACCATGGCGCAACGTGCGATGTCCATCGACGAACCGCCTGAGTGCAAGGTCAGCAGCGCGTCGCTTCGGCCGAGGACCTCGTCGCTGACGAAGGCGGCGATCTGCTGAGTGATCGATCCCGCATGATCCCCGGGAAAGACGCGATTCATGTTGAGCCCGTCCAGCGGCGAGGTCCTCCGGCCGGCGTCTACGGCCGGACTGTTGATGGCCGGTACGACGATGAGGCGACCGTGCAGCCGCGAGAGATCGAGGTTTCGGATGAGTTCGCCCAGGACGATCTGTCCTTCGTACTCGTCCCCGTGATTGCCCGCCTCGAGGGCAACGGTGGGCCCTGTTCCATTCGCAAGCACGGCGAGCGGCACTCGAACGGTTCCCCATGCGTCCTCGTCGGGTGACTGAGGGATATGGAAGAAGCCGATCTGACGGCCCGGCTTGTCGAAATCGATGCGCGTGAACGCCGAGGCGCTCTGCGGATTCAGGGCGCAGAGGCTGCGGCGACTCTTGCCCGAATCGCGAAGGATCGGGTTCGAAGCGTCTGCTACGTCGCTCGAAAGATTCATGCGTGCTCTGAGTGAAATGTGTGTTGACATCGATGCTAGGCAGGACATCTGGCCGTCACAATTACCGAATTCCGATCCCGCATATACCCTTGAGGCATACATGGAGCTCCGCCAACTTCGCTACTTTCTGGCCGTCGCTGAGCACGGAAGCGTGGCGGCGGCCAGCCGCGTTCTGCACATCGCGCAACCCGCCCTGTCGCGACAGATTGCATCGATCGAGGACCAGATGGGCAGTCGGCTGTTCGACCGTCTCCCTCGCGGTGTCGCATTGACCCGCGCGGGCAGGGAGCTCGTCGGGCGGGCCGCGCGCGTGTTGCAGGATGCGAATGAACTGCAGCAGCATGTCGCGCAAGCGGCGACGGGAAGCGTCGGTACCCTGCGCGTCGGCGTCATGCCGGGCCACAGCGCACTGCCGGCACTTGGCAGTGCGATTCAGGTCTTTACGCAGGATTCGCCGGAAGTCACGATCGCCCTGGAGACGCAACTGTCAAACAACCAGATGGCGGCGATCAAAGAGGGCAAGTTGGATGCGGGCCTCGTGGTGTGGCGCTCGCTTCTTGATCCGACACTCGCGGGCGAACTGATACACCGCGACGAGATGGTTGTCGCCATGCCGCGCGCCGTGTCGCTGGCGAAGGGGCGAGTCCGGCGCCTCAGCCAGTTATCGACGGAGCGCTTCGTCCTTTTCCCAAGGGATCGATCGCCATTCCTGTACGACATGGTCGTCCGGTCATTCGAACTGGCCGGGGTCAAGTCGCTTGCAAGCCCGACGGCCGCCGACATGCCGGCCTTGATGGGGTTGGTGGCAACGGGCGTCGGCTGCGCGGTGGTGCCTGCGTCGTACCAGCAGCAATGTCCATCGAACATCGTGCTGAAAAGGGTCTCAGGCCTGGAGATCGTCTGCGAAATTGAACTCGTCTTTCGCACGGACAATCGCGATCCCCTGTTGCTCAAGTTCGTCGATGTCGCGCGCTCCGTGGCAAGGAATGTGGTCCGGCGGGACCGCTGAGCTCACCGTGGCCTTGCGCGGCCATGCGGGCCCCGACCATCCGGGCATCGGGTCGACGCCGCGCTCCGGCAGGGCCGAATGGCGTAAGACATCGCTCAAGAGTCTGCACGTCGAGCGGTGCCACGTGCCCACCGCCAGAGAAAGTATGCGGAAGCGCGTTCGGCGGCGTGGGGGGGAATGCCATGACACGGGCTGGCGCAAGGTGTCACGGCAGCCTCAGGGTGCGCGCAGCGTTCGCGTTTCGCACGGTCGTTCGCCGAAGCGCGAGCGGTACTGGGCCGCGAAATGGCCAATGTGCAGGAAGCCATACTTCTCCGCGACGGTACGCACCCCCGCATGACCCGGTACGAGCGCACCAGCGTGACGATCACCACCAATCTGACGTTGGCGGAGGGGTTCAGTGTGTTCGGCGACGCCAAGATGACCACAACGCTGCTGGATCGCTTGGCCCATCACTGTCACATCATCGAGACGGGCAACGAGTCCTACCGCTTCCGCCACAGCACGCACGAAGCCAAGGGGTGCATCGAAACGCGCGAGCAGACCAGGAGGGCAGCGGCCGCCCAGATGAGCGAGGTCGTGGAGGAAGGGGCCTCGCCTGAAGGGTCGGCAATACCAACCACCGGTTCAAAAAAGAGGAGGGCCCACCGAGGCATCCGCCCTATGGTTATTCACAGGTGGCTCCTAGCGGAACCAGCTCCAGCCCCCGGTCAATGTTCGATTGGCACCCCCCGCTGGTCTCGATTGCACTGGCGCTAACACCACCGTGCTCAACGATCCGGGAAAGCCTTGGCAGAACGGCACCGACGAAAGCTTCAACGGCAAGTTCCGCGACGATTGCCTGTCCATCGAGTGGTTCCGCTCACGCCGCGAAGCCGCTGTTCTGATCGAAGCTTGGCGCAATCACTACAACGAGGTACGTCCCAACAGCAGCCTGCAATACCTGACGCCGGCGGAGTTCAAATAGGAACTCCACAAAGAACTGCAACCCGCCGTCTTCTAGAAAAACTGTCTCGACTAAACCGAGCAGGTCAACAGCATGACCTCGCAGCTGGTGGCCGATGCGTTGATGATGGCAGTGTGGCGCCGGGGCAAGCCGGTCGCGTTGCTGCATCACTCCGACCAAGGAAGCCAATACACCAGCGAGCACTTCCAGGAGCTGCTCAAGGAGCAAGGCATCACCTGCAGCATGAGCCGCGCGGGTGAGGTCTGGGACAACTCGGCCATGGAGAGCTTCTTCAGTTCACTGAAGACTGAGCGCACAGCCAGAAAGGTGTACCGGTCCAGAGAACAGGCCCGAGCCGACGTGTTCGACTACATCGAGCGGTTCTACAACCCGACGCGCCGTCATTCGACGCTCGGCTACGTCAGTCCGGTAGAGTTCGAGAAAGCTCAAAAAGCTGAGGTCGGTGTCTATGAGACCGGCAGCAGCCCATGGCTTCTAAAGAGAAGATGATCGGATGCGGGCCTCCCTGATGCATGCGCGCAAAGGAATCGCAGCCACCTTCAAGAACTACCAGGGCCTTGCGCCTGCTGATAGGCTCGGAAGCCAGTTTCCCCGCGGAGCCCTCGTGTCCATCAACAAGTTCCAGATCGGCAAATGCGCATTCGAGTTCGACCCCGAGACGGAGGTCGCGTTTGAGGACGGTGGCATGTCCTTCCACCTCAAGGCCCGGCCCGTCGGCTACGACGAGGCGCGGCACACGCCGCCCTTCGACCCGGAGGGCTCCGACAATCCCGGGGCCGGCCGGATCGCTCCCTCGTTCCGGTCGTCGACCTTCCACTTCTACGACAACCACGACACGCCGAAGCGGCGCATCAGCTATCTCCAGAACCAGCCGACGAACGGCTTCTTCGCGCTCTGGGAGAAGGGCTTCGACTTCGGCACGCGCTTCTTCGGCGAGATCGACCTGCGCCCCGACCGCATCGAACTGCAGGGCCTGCTGCGGCACGACTACGAGACGGACGCGCAGGGTGTGCCGGTGCATGTGGTGTGGCATTGCCCGCCGGGAGAGGTCGAAGTGCGCCCGTACACCTACGGCAGCTTCGAAGAGGCGATGGACGTTCCGCCCGAGCGCGTGCGCCGGCTGTTCATCGGCGACTGGAACGGCCGCTGGCGCGACGAACTGCTGCGCTTCACCCGGCTCGAGCACCTGTCGCTGCAGCATGCGTGGGGCACTGATACGGCGAACTCGGCCACCACGTTCCCGGAATCCTTCTGCACGCTGACCCGGCTTCGCGAGCTGTACCTGCGCAGCCCTGTCTTCTCACGCCTCCCCGATGGCCTGGGTGCGCTCGAATCGCTGGAAGTGCTCTCGCTCGAGTACTGCCGCATCGAGGCATTGCCTGACAGCATCTCTCGGCTCGTGCGTCTGCAGCGCCTGTTGCTCGACGGAAACCGGCTTTCGACTTTGCCCGAGTCCGTGGGCAACCTGCCGGCCCTCATGTACCTGAGTATCAACAAGAACCCCTTCGAGTCGCTACCGGCCACGCTGAGGAACATCGAAAAGGTCGACGTCGAGAGAAAGAACGAAGCCCTGTTTCGCGACATCCGCTACCGCCCCGAGGTCGAGGCCGTGGTGGATCGCGAGGCCCTCATGGCACGCGGCAGTCCGCGGCATGTGGCGCTGCTGGGCGAGGCCCTCGCGCGGCACGGCCTCCAGCGCTACGAAGACGCACTCCTGCGCCATGCGCGCCAGGCGCTGCGCCTGCGCACCGTGGAACCCGAAGACTACGCGAGCCTGGGCAACAGCCGCATCGGCGGCAGGCCCGACCTGCCGCCCGACATCGACTACCCCGCGACCGACGGAAAACCCTGGCGCTTCTACGCGCAGATCGACCTGGCCGACATCGCGCCGCTGCAACCGTGGCTGCCGCGCTCGGGCCGCCTCTATTTTTTCGGCGAAGGCCAGGAAGAAGACGACGGCGTGCGCGTGCTGTATTCAGATGCGCCGGCCGACGCGCTGCGCACGCACGCTTGGCCGGAAGACGCCGAGTTCGCCGACGGCTGTAGCGTGTCCGATGGGTACGAGGGCTACAAGATCAGCGTCGAGGTCACCGTGTCGTTGCCGAATCTCTACAACGCCGGCAACGGGCGTCTGCTGGGCGACGACACCGTGCTGCTGGAGATCGACAGGGACGACGCGCTGCAGGAGGCCTACTGGGCACTCGAAGCCGAACTGGCTGGCGACGGCGAGCGCCGGAACGCCGCTCACCTGATGAACGCCCACGTCTTCACGCAGCACGAGAATCCGCAGGAGCAGGCATCGCGCGAGAAGGGCGGGCTGCCCGTGGAGTGGGTCAACCTGCTGACGCTGTGCTCCGACGGCAACCCGGGCTTCTGCTTCTGGGACGCGGGCACCTTCACCTTCAGCATCCACGAGAAGGACCTGGCGCTAGGCGATTTCTCCCGTGTGCACGGGAGCCTGGAGAGCAGCTGAGGCTGCTGCTGCCCGGTCGACAGCGGTCACGACACCCACCACGGCACCACGAAGAACGGACCCGGCTCGCCCGGCACAAGGAACAGGATGTCGCCCCTGCCGCAGGTCGGCCCGCATTTCAAGCCGAGGTAGCGGACCGTGATCCGGGGCTGAGCCTTGCCGGAGAGCAGGACGGATGCGATGCCCCGCTCCAGGAAGTCCGCGACCACGTGCTGTGCGTCGGAATCGGCAGGGCCCTGCAGCGCCTGGCAGCCGTTGGCGTCGGCAGTCGATCCGTCTCCCGCCGCCTTCAGCACCGCGGCGGCTCGTCGACCCTGGATGAGCGCCTGGCGCTCGGCCTCGGTGGCCCATGCGGTCGGCGCACCAGCGGCCATCTGCTCCAGTTCGCGACGCGAAAGCAGCACTGTGGCCTGTCCGCCAGGCACGGCGATGCACGGCCGGGGAAGCTCGCCCGGAAGCTCGATCGAACGCGATTCGTCGACTTCCTGGCCGGCAGCAGGGCGAGTGGCTTGGGCGGGCGGGATGGAGCTCATGAGTGCGAGTGCGGCAAGGGCGCAGCAGGCCAGTCTGTGCATCCGCAAGACTGTACCCGGCTCGATCGCTCCCGGCCGAGTTCGACAGCAGCAGCACGCAGTTCTTCCACGTGGTGCGACATCGTATCGACGCCGGCGCGGTGGCGCTGGAGCCTTCGCCGGCTTGGCGCATGTGCGGGCTGCAGGCGATTGCCCGACGCCGACATTCCCACCCGCATCCTGAGCGTCTTTATCGATGACCCATCGGCCCGGAAACTCCCATGCCAAGAGCTGGAGCACATGGCGTTTCCGACACTGGGCGGCAACTGCACGCGAACATCGGAGCCATCGAGCGTAGCCTCGCGCATCAGCTGCGCCAGAGTAGTGCGTGCAAGGCAGTGGCCGAGATTCCCGGCGTCGAGCTCACGAGGGCCACGGCTGTCGTCTCCAGCATGGGCTCGCCAACGGCGTTCAAAGATGGTCGGGATATCGCTGCCTGGATCGGTCTGGTCCCGCGGCAAACCGGCACGGGCGTGGGCCAGACAGGTGGGACCGGGACGGGAACACTCCGGCAGGGAAGTTGAGCCTTGAGCCCGATGTTCAGATGGGAGAGTCTGTCCCCGAATCAGTACCTCTCGGGATAGAAACTCCCGGCTCCTCTGACATCAACCTTGCTGCCTGCAGCCAGCAACGGCGGGCGAATTCGGTAGGCGTCACCCACTCCTACATACCCGGCCAGCTGTATTGCAGAGCTGCTGCCGCATCGCTGGTTGCCAACCACGGCTTGCTGATCCGCGCCGTCGTCAAGACGGGTTCGCCGCGCGCTTACATACTTGGCGCCTTCTTTGCACTCCTCATCGCCAGATACCGGGTCGAAGTGGTGACCCGGGCGCCTATCGCTTCCGCAAGGCGCCAGCCGAAGTCCGGTACTTCTTCTTGAGCAGGTCCCTCGGTGTCTTGCCTACATGGTTGCGGACCTCCCACGAGGCCCCCATATCGATCAACTGTTGCACGCTGGGCAAGTCGTGCTCGCTGTCGACATACCCGGCCATGAGGTGCAGCGCCGTGTTGCCGTCGGCATCCTGAGCGTCGATCTCCAGCCCCCAGCGCACCAGCTGGGGCCACAAGGTAATGGAATGGACATAGAGGCGCTGCCCCTGTTCCACCGCGAAATGCAGGCAGGTCTGGCCCCGCGCATTACGCCAGGCGGGATCGAAGGGCAGATGTTTGGCCAGCAGCTGGGCGCATGTGAGGTGCCTGCAGTATGCCCAGGCGTTGTTCCCCAATGAGTCCGTCAGGGCTGGATCGGCCTCGGCCGACAGGAAGGCCTGTACGGCCTCGGCGGGTGCTGTCTCCGACCATTCACCCAGCACATCCTGCAAAGGGGTGGTGCCCGTGTCACCGGGCGGAGGGCGGGAAAAGTCGTTCGCATCCAGGCCGTGATCGGCCAGTAGCTTGATCTGCTCCGGCGAGCGCGCATGGTGCATGGCCGTCCGACCTTGCAGGTCGCGCATATGTGGATCGGCGCCGGCAGCCAGCAGACGGGCCTGGCTCATGGGGCCTGTGCGCATCAGCATCGTGGTCGACGCTCCGCTGGATGCGGTGTCCCACCCTACGTTGGGGTTGGCTCCCGCAGCCAGCATGGCGTCGAGTACAGCGAAGTACTCGTCGTCTGACAGCTGTTCAGCGTCCAGCAGCCGGTGCAGGGCCGCGAAGCGCTCTTCGGGCCAGGGATCGATGCGGGCGCCGGCGCGGATCAGCCATAGCAGCGTCGGGGCCTGCGCCGTGGTCATGGCGGCCACGAGCGGTAGCTTGTGAGGCGCGAGCGAGGCACCATGGCGCAACAGGCACTCCAGCATCGCAAGATCGTCGCGCTTAGCGGCAAGGACCACGGCCGTGTTCTCGTCGTTGTAGTGATCGTCCAGGTCCGCGCAGTCCAGCCGGGCACCCGCGGCAATCGCCGTTTCTGCGGCGCGGATGTCTCCCTTGACCGCGGCCTCGAGCAATGCGAAATCGGCCGACGTGCTCGCACGTACGGGCTTGGGGCGCATCACGCCCCCCTCCGGGGCGAACGCTGGGTCGTCGGCCAGCCACATGCGCCAGCGCTCGGCGGCTGGGCCTGCGGTGTCCAGGCGCACGCGCTCGGGCCCCTCGTCGGCCGTGAACAGATCCCAGCAATGCCAGGTCGAGCCCACACAGCCCAGGGCCATCCAGCCGCTGAGGAATTCGAACAGGTCGGCAGCGAGCACATGACCGTGCAGGCCGTCCCGTTCATGGCTGAAATAGCGCACGGGCTGGCGAGCAGGGTCGTCGCTGCTCAGGTCCAGCACCAGCAGATCACCGTTGGGCAGGTGAAGGAATGGCAGATGTCGATCCCAGAGCGCCTGCATCGCGGTGGCCTCGGCGTCCTCCTCGTTTTCCCGCAGGTCCTCCACCCAGCCGTCAACCCAACTGGACAAGGCCTGGCCGGTGGGGTCGATCTGCTCCACGTCCCAGAGCGCTCCTGCGCCGCCTGCGTAACAGGCGGCGAATTTGCCATCCGGCTCGTCTTCGGCCGAGGTGCGCCAGCCGAAGGCGCAGGACGAGGCGCGGGTCAGCAGCCAGCGCAGTTGCGCGGGTAACGGGCGTCCCGTGCGCCGCATCAGTTTGGCATCGAGTGCATTCAGCGTCTTTCCGGAAACCGGTGCACCGAATGCCAGCGGCTCGATCTGCCAGCCGCGGCCGCTGGCCACTGACTCCATGGACGACAGCTGGTCATTCCAGGTCTTCCACAAGAGCTCGAGCCCAGGCGCGTCGTCCAGCGATGCTGAGCCGGCAGAGCGCCAGGAGAGAACAACGGGATAGCGCGCGACGCTCTTGGGTGTTGGCATCGGAAGAGTGTCGCATCATGGCCGCCTGTCCGATACTCGGATCGAGACGTCACCATGAACGGACCTGCGGCATACCGCGGGCGATATCGATCTGAACGAGTCGAAAAACTGAATGGGCCTGGAACTATCTCCAACCTGCACCAGCGGATGGGCGACCATCCCAAGGGTATTGATGGCCGCTGGCATCCTGCTGGGCACACCTGCATGGTCTGAGCTTGCATCCGCGAAGGGTGCCGGAAAGCCGGTTGACGCCTGGCGGAAGTTACAGCCGGGGTCTTGCACGCAGCTGGAAGCGAAGGATCGGGACCGCTTGCCAGCCGCGTGGACGCCTTACCTGGCGGCGACCCGCCGTTGCGAACTGGCGGCGCCCGGTGCACGGCCGCAGGTGGCGCTGGTCACCATCTTTGCATCCGCCTATTACGAAGGCAGACCGGCCAACGCGCCGTGGGAGAGCTTCCCGACACCGTTGCTGGTGGACAGCGAGTTTCGCTGTGTCGGCGGCATCGATCAGCTCTTTCCGTGGGATCAGCCGGCCATGCTCGAGCTCAGGCACGGGCGTTGGTTGGACGGCGTTCCGCAGGAGATTCGCGTCCATGTCGGCACGCCGAGCGTCGGTGGGGCGTATGAGCTTCCCACGCTGCACTGGAATGCCGAACAGCGTCGATACCAGGCTGTCGGCCACGCCGATCGCAAGGCGAATCCATGTCCACAGCCATGACCTTGGCTTGGGGCCGGCCCAAGGCTTCAATGCGCCTGTCGGGAAGGTAGCTCGTCAATCAAGGAGGAAGCAAAGGTGAATCCGAAGACTCGTTGGACGGCGGACTCCGGAAGCCGGCGCCTTCCGGTGGCCCGACTCAGAACTTGCTGCGAGTCCAGGGCGTCGCCTGGTTGGCCGGGTCATGCACGATGTACTGCATACGGGGCGCGGCGGGCTCGGTGAAGAACACACGGCCTCGACCTTCGAACGCACCCGCCGTCTTGAAGTTGTCCTTGACGATGCGGACCTCGCGTCCGAAGAGCTCCGCCACGCCGTCCCAAGCTGCGAACAGCAGGCGATCGCCCAGTGCCGCCACGCTGTTGAGTTGCATGGGATAGCGGCCAAACTCCGTGAAGCCCGCGGCATTGCCACGCAAGAGCCGTCCGTGGACGCCGGATGCGCAAACCATCACGGTCCGGTCAGGCAGCAAGGCGATCCCACCGAGCGATTCCCCTTCCGTGGGTGTCCCGGGAATGGGCAGATTGCGCCACCGCTGCCCGTCGTAGTGCAGCAGCGTGCCGACAGCCCCCACCGCGTAGACATCATCGGCTGCATGCCCACGGATGGTCCGGATCGTCTGGTCGGCCGTGCCGTCGCCGTCTCGCGTCTGGGTCCATTGCTTGCCATTCCAGTGGTACAGGTGTCCGCCGTGCACGCCCACATGAACGTCGTCGTCCGCGCTGCCCCACATGGCGGTGATATTGGGTAGCAAGCCTTTGACACGGTCGCGGGGCAGGGTCGAGACCGTCCAGGCCGGCCCTCCGTTCAATGCCTCGTACGCCAGGTCTCCCTCGGCCGCCGCCCACCCCGTCGATGCGGTGGTGCCCACACGCCCGTCGGCGCTGCCTACCCAGAGGCTGTCGGCAGGAGACACCCACAGCACACGAAGCGCATCGTTGGTCGAGAGGATGTGGACGGCCTGATCGCCGGCCTTGCTGCCGGGGGCGAGCCGATAGAGGCTTCCGACCGCCGCACCGACGTCCCCTGCAGGGTACGCCAGGCCCATGAACGCGATGCCTTCGGTGGTCTCCGCGACCTGATTGATTTCCCTTTGCAAGCCCAACTCCTTCAAGCAGCCCTGGTCCTTCGTATCGTCTCGCCGTGGACATCGACGCGCAGGACAACCGCAGCGTCGCCCGCACACCTTGCTCCCCAAACGTTGAAACGCCGCCTCAACCCTTCATGGGGAACGAGACCAGAACCGTCTTCACGGCCAATTCATCGTTGTAGTCGACCTTGATCTGCCGGCCGTCCTTCATCCAGATATCCCAGTAGACATCGCCATCCTCTTCCTCGGTTTCTTGCGGCTCACCGAAGGCTGCGAGCGCCTCGCCGCGGTTGCCGACCGGGCCGGCGGAAAACGGAACGGTTCCCAGGTAGGCGGACACCTTCGGCGCCCCATTGGGGTAGTAGAAAACGCCGCTCATCGCGTACGGGCCGGTGCCGATCGGATCGCGATAGTTCCGGGAGAAGAATTCCTTCGGCGTGAATGCGAGCGCGACACCGAGCGTGTTCAGCTGGATGAAGTCGATCGTCAGCTCCGCCAGCTTCTTCTCGGAGAGCGCTCCGATCGCCCCCCCATGGGCCCGGACCGCGTCGATCACGTTGTCGTCGGTATTGGTCATTCCGACCAGCGCAAACAGTCGTTCCGCATTCATGTTTCCATCTGCTTTCTCAATTGTTCCGGATCGATCCCGAATAGCTTAATCCACGCAAGACGGTCAGTTCATCCCCTCGGCTCCTGCAGCACGAGCTCGTGGCGCACGGCCCGCGCCAGGCCGAGCAGCTACGGTCCGAGGTCCTGCGCGATCGTCTCGATCGACTCCTGCGTCGAAAGGCTGACGTTCAACGCGTAGATGGTGCCTTCCACCTCCAGCGGTGTGGCCAGCGCAAACCACCTTGGGCTGCCAGGCCGCGGCGCGGAAGCCTTGTGCGAGGACGTCGGCGCACGCTTTCCGGATCTCGGACTCGACAGCTTTCCACTTGAGACGCCGTTGTGAAGAAACTGTAAGAGCTGGGTCCGGCGCTGTGGCGTGAGCGCAGCCAGGTATGCGCGTCCCAGCGAAGCAAGTTCCATCGGTACGCGCTGGCCGGAAGTCGCGAGACAAGGTACGGGCTCCCACCGAATGACCGGTTCTCTCAACGCGATCCGTAGCTGACGATGAAGCAGCTGGCGAACTGTCAAGAGCTTCTCGCCGGCATCTTCGGACTCACTGCATCTGCCGCGTGAGGTCTCTTCGGGAGACCGCGCACAGGCACTGCGATTCAGGGCGCCGGATGAAAGTGCGCCACCCATTGATCGCCCAGTTCGGTATCCGTCGTGGGGCAACTGGATGCTGGATATGTAGTCGCGGTGCCCACATCGGGCACAAGGCGTGAGCCCCGGCTCCGTTTGCAGGAGGGATCTTGGATCTATGGCATCAAACCAGTCCATTTTTTTATCTGCATCCCCACCGCAAAGTGCCAATCCAATATTGACCAGGGTGCCCCACTGACCTGCTGAGAATTCCAGCAGGGATTCAAGATGATCACCATGGACATGATTGGCAACGTCAGGCGCAAGAGGCTGCGCGACCAACTCTCTCAGCTAGATCGCAAAGCGCACGGGCCTGTCGCGCAATACGGTCAAGAAGTGGCTTCGGGCTTTCAGCGATGTTGTGCCGAAGTACGAACGGGTGAAGCTCGACGGCAAGCTCACGGGGTTCGAGCCGGCCCTGCATCAGGCTCTCACAACCGACAGCCATCGCCCCAAGCAGGCACCGCGCAGCGCTCGTGCCTTGTTTGCCGAGATACAGCCCCAGGGGCTACCACGGCGGCTACAGAGCCGCCACCGACTACATCCGGCGCCCGTACAAGACAGTGGTGCCTTGATATTGGGGGGGCGGGACCTTGTACGTCGACTTTGATCGTGCATTCGAGCGATCTGCTCCACACTCACTCTGCAACCGTGTCTCGGCGCTGCCGTCGGACATCTTTGCCATGTCGCTGGGGCGGCCCGCAACGTGCCGGTGCACAACGCGCACCACCCGCGCCTGCGCCCCGGTATCCGTAAGTCGAAACGATGTCGTGGCCGATGCAAGGTCGCGGAGTTCTAGCCTGCGCCTGGTCGTGGCAGAAACCGTGGGGATTCTGTCAATCAGGACCATGCCGTCGTTTCTAGACTGGGCCGCACCGAAACCCCTCGAGATCCCCGTCCATGAACATCGGCATTCTTGTTTTTCCCGACATCACCGCCATCGACTACGTCGGTCCCGCCGACCTGCTGGTGCGCATTCCGCACGCCAAGCTGAATCTGGTGTGGAAGCACACCGACCCCATCAGGACCGAACTGGGTTGGGAGTTCCGTGCCACCGCTTCCTACGAAAGCTGCGGCCAGCTCGACATGATCGTCGTGCCCGGCGGCCCCGGCATCGCCGCGCTACTGGAGGATGAGCAGACCCTGGCATTCCTGGCAGAGCAGGCCCCGGGGGCAGCCCTGGTCGTGGGTATCTGCACCGGCCCGATTGTTCTGGGCGCTGCCGGCCTGCTCGAAGGTTACAGGGCCACCTGTCATTGGGGCTCGCACGCGCTGCTCGAAGACGTAGGCGCGATACCGGTCGACGAGCGCGTGGTGGTCGACCGCAACCGCGTCACCGGCGCGGGCATGACCTCCGGCATCGACTGCGCATTGAAGGTGATCGCGCTGGCCAGCGGCGATGACGTGGCACGCAGCGTGCAGCTGTTCGCCGAGTACGACCCGCAACCCCCTTTCGATTGCGGCACGCCGCGCAAGGCTCCGGCTGCGCTGGTGGAAGCCATGTGTGGCAAGTTGCGCCCCGTCGTCGAACAGCGGCGTGCGCTGCTCGCGACGCGACGCGCGCGCGTCACCCCGGCTTGATCACCTGCGTTGTCGCTCATTTCATTGGAGGTTGACATGTCTCGTTCCATTTATTCGCAATGTCTCTTTCGTGCCTTGGCGGTTGGCATCTCGCTGTCGCTTTCGTGCCTGGCCGCGCAGGCACAAGGCGGCGGCCCGATCCGCCTTCTGGTCGGCTACACGGCCGGAGGCCCGGCAGACACTGCCGCACGCATCCTCGCGGAAAGACTCGGCACCGAACTGGGCCAGCCGGTGGTGGTCGACAACAAACCTGGCGCCGGCGGGCAAATTGCCGCGCAGGCGCTGAAGGCTGCGCCTGCCGACGGCAGCGTTCTCTTTCTTAGCAATACTCACACGGTGGTGACGGTACCGCTGACGGTGAAGAACCCTGGGTTCGCCACGGCGAAGGATTTCCGCACCGTGGGGGGCGTGGCCACCTTCGAGCTCGCGCTCGCGGTGAACCCGAAGACCAATGCCCACAACCTGAAGGAGCTGGGTGCGTGGTTCGCGGCGCACCAGAGCGAATCGGCCATCGGAGTGCCCGCACCCGCGAGTGCGCCCGAATTGGTGGCGGCCAAGGTGTCGCGCGCGCTGAAGGCCGACACCGTGGCGGCTTCCTATCGTGGCGCGCCGCCCATGGTGCAGGACCTGCTGGCGGGGCAACTGGCCGCGGGCGTGTCTAGCATCTCGGACTTCCAGCAGTACCACCAGGCCGGCACGCTGCGCATTCTTGCCGTGACGCGGAGCACGCCATTGCTGCCGGGTGTGCCCTCGTTCGCGGAGGCGGGCCTCGGCGGGCTCGACAACACAACCGACCTGCTGGGCATCTACGCACCCGCCGCAACTCCCGACGCGATCGTCGCGCGCTACAACACGGCGCTGAACCGTGTGCTTTCCAAACCCGATGTGCAGGCCAGGTTCAAAAGCTACGTGATGACCCCCGCGCCGATGACGCCTGCCGAACAGATGCAGCGACTCGCGCAGGCCTCCGTCGTGCTGTCGGCGCTGATGAGCGAGAGCCGCTTCGTGCCACAGTAGAGAATCGTCTTCATGCCCTCGATGTTCGGACACACTGGCGCCCACGCGGGCGACCCCATTCTTAGTCTCAACGAAGATTTCCAGAAAGACCCGCGCGCAAACAAGACCAACCTGGGCATCGGCGTCTATGTGGACGAGAGCGGCACGCTGCCGCGCATGGGCGCAGTGGCGCGGGCCGACGCGGAATTGCGCTCGCATGGCGGTTCAACCCCGTACCTCCCGATGACGGGCCTGCCCTCGTACCGCGACAGACTACAGGTCCTGGTGTTCGGCGCGGACCACCCGGCACGGGCCGACGGCCGCATCGCGACCATCCAGTCGCTCGGTGGCTCCGGCGCGTTGCGCGTCGGCGCGGACTTTCTCAAGAAAAACTTTCCGGGGTCGGGCGTGTGGATCAGCGACCCCAGCTGGGAAAACCACCGTGTCGTGTTCAAGGCCGCGGGTTTCGCCGTCAGCACCTACCCCTACTACGACGCGGCCTCCGGCGGCCTGCGCTTCGAGGCCATGTGCAATGCCCTTGGCGGCCTGCCGCCGCAGAGCATCGTGCTGTTGCACGCCTGCTGCCACAACCCCACGGGCGTCGACCTGAGCACGGCGCAATGGCGCACCGTGGCCACGTTGATGCGCGAGCGCGGCTTGATCGCCTTCGTCGACATGGCCTACCAAGGCCTGGGCGACGGACTCGCCGAAGATGCCTTCGCGCCGCGCGCCCTGGCCGAGGCAGACGTGGCCTGCCTGGTCGCGAGTTCGCTGTCGAAGAATTTCTCGCTCTACGGCGAGCGGGTCGGCTCGCTGAGCATCGTCTGTGCGTCGAAGGCCGAGGCCGATCGCATGCTCGGTCAGCTCGCAGGCACCGTGCGTGCCAACTACAGCAATCCTCCCACGCATGGCGCGACCCTGGTGGCTGCCGTGCTGTGCTCGGCCGAGCTCCGTGCGGCTTGGGAAAGCGAGCTGACCAGCATGCGCGAGCGCATCCAGGCGATGCGCAGCGCCATTCACGCGGCGCTCCAGGCGCAGAATCTGCCGTCTGGCACCACCCTGTCGCGCTACCTCACGCAGCGCGGCATGTTCACGTACACGGGCCTGTCGGCATCGCAGGTCATGCGGCTGCGCGAGGCGCATGGGGTCTACCTGTTGACTTCGGGGCGCATGTGCGTGGCCGGGCTCAACCGGCGCAACGTCGACGCAGTGGCCCGTGCGGTGGGCGAGGTGATGCGGCAGGGCGCCTGAACTTTGTCGGACGTCAGGCTGCGGCGAAGCGCTCGCGGTATTCGGTCGGCGACACGCGCAGGTGTCGCACGAACGCACGCCGCAGTACCTCTTCGGAATTGAAGCCGCACTGCAGGGCGATCGACTTCAGGCTCTGGCGCCGCGTCTCGACCAGCTGGCAGGCTTTCTCCAGGCGCATGCGTGCCACCGCCAGCGCGGGCGTCATGCCCGTGCGCTGTTGGTAGAAACGCGCGAAGGTGCGGGGCGTCATCGAGAGCTGATCGGCCATGTCGGCCACCAGCAGCGGTTGGTTCAGGCGCGCCGTCATCCACGCATGCAGCTTGCCGATGCGCGCGTCGTCGGCGGTCTGCGCGAGCAGCGCGCTGCTGAACTGCGACTGGCCGCCGGGCCGCTTGTAGAAAACGACGAGTTTTTTCGCCACGCCCATTGCGACCTCGCGGCCCAGGTCGATCTCGACCATGCCCAGCGCCATGTCGATGCCGGCCGTGACGCCGGCCGATGTCCAGACGCGGCCCGAGCGTGAATAGATCGCGTCGTGCTGCACGTCGACAGCGGGATGCTCCTTGGCCAGTTGGCCGCACACCGCCCAGTGCGTCACTGCGCTGCCGCCGTCGAGCAGGCCCGCGCGCGCGAGCACGAACGCACCGGTGCAGACCGACGCGATGCGCTGCATTCGTAGCGCCCCGCGACGCACCCAGGCAGTCAGGTCGTCGAGATTCTTCGACTGCTGCGCATGGGGTGTCGGCAGGCCCGGGCGCCAGATGCCGGGGCCGCCCGGTACGAGCACGGTGCCGATGTCGCGCCCGAGTTTGCGGGGAAGCGCACGCGCCATCAGCTCCACGCCGCTGGAGCTTTGCACTGGGCCAGCCTGCAACGCGTGGATGGAGGTCTCGTACACGGGCTTGCGGCCAACGAGCACGAGCTCCTCGTTCGCGCTCGCGAACACCTGCAGCGGGCCGCTGATGTCCAGCAGCTGGAATCGATCGAAGACGAGGAACCAGATTGGATGCATGGCTGCCACTGTGCCTGACTTTTTCCGCCTCGTCAGTTGCCGCGGTCCGGTCAGGGCGAGCTTTCCACCAGCGGTCAGCGTCGTACCGGCCTTTGTCGGCGAGCGAGCCCATTACCTAGACGAAGCCCGCTTCGGGGTAGAACAGCAGCTACTTGTCATGGTTCTTCGTGATGTCTCGCTGTAGCGGTTTTTGGGCCAGCGGCTGCGAGCGGGCGGGGTAGAGGGCGTGATCGTGAGGCTAGAGGTGCGCAGGCGAAGTGAAGGAGACGCAGAGAAGTCGCTGGCGCGGGTCCGGTACATGAGAAGGGAGCGGCCCTCCTTAACAGCAGTCGTGACACGAGCATCTGCCGCACGCGTCGCTTATCTGCGCATTGCAATGGCAGTGTGCCCGCCATCTCCATTACCAAGCCCTGCAAGCCAGGCAAACACCCGCCCAATTCGCACGCTCCATGTTGCGGCTTCACCAACCACTGCACCACGGCCGGATGCAAGCCACAGCGCGGGACAGCTCACCGCTGCTAGCTGTCTACGTGGCTTGCTCTGGTCATGCCCGCGAACGCAGTAGAGCTGGGCTTGTCTCTTTAGGCTGCAGCCACAGCGATTTCCTCTTGCGAATAACGGCCCAGCGATCAGTTGGCACCCGACAGTTGATGATCCTGCGTCGAACGCGCAGTCATTCAGCGCGCGGTCGCTCGCCTATGATCCTGCTTATGTCGCGCTCCGAACGCCTGCTCAAACTCTTGCAGGCCCTGCGCCGCCATCGTCGACCCGTGAGCGCCCAGGCGCTGGCCGACGAGCTGGCCGTCAGCGTACGCACGCTCTATCGCGACATTTCGAGCCTGAAGGCGCAAGGCGCGGAGATCATAGGTGAGCCCGGAATCGGGTACGTGCTGCGACCGGGCTTCGTGCTGCCCCCGCTCATGTTTCGGTCCGACGAAGTCGAGGCCTTGATGCTGGGGCTGAGGTGGGTCGCCGATCGCGGAGATCCAGCGCTAGCGGTCGGCGCGCGAGAGGCGGCAACGCGAATCGCGGCGGTTCTCCCAGCGGCGTTGCGGCGCGAGTTGGAGACGTCTGCGTTGCTTGTTGGCGCCCGGGCGCGATCGTCCGTCGATGTCGTCGGCTTCGAGCTGCTGCGCACCGCCATTCGCTCGGGCCGCAAGATGCGGCTTCTTTATCGCGACAAGCACGACGCGAGTTCGGAGCGCGTGGTCTGGCCGTTCGCCCTGGTCTATTTCGAGGAAGCGCGGGTGCTCGCAGCGTGGTGCGAGTTGCGGGGCGACTTCCGCAATTTCCGAGCCGATCGCATCGAACGCATCGAACTGCTCGACGAGTTCGCGCCCAGATCGCCGACGGCGATGTTGAATGACTGGCGTAGAGCGCTGCAAGCGAGCGGACGCACGATCCTGCCAGAACCTGACAGTGCGCCTTTCTAAGCTAAGGGCTCCTCCAGCAACAAGCAAGTGAGTCCCATGAAATTCGCCTCGGTCCGGCTCGTCACACTTGACGTCGAGCGCCTCATCGCCTTCTATGCACAGCTCTCCGGTGTCGCTGCCGTTGGTCTGGCCGACGGTTTCGCGGAGTTCCGGCTTCCGGGCGCAACCCTTGCGATCAGCGCACAGCAATTGATCCAGCGCTTCAATGCAGGCGCTGCGCCGGCTGCAGCCAATCGCTCCGCAATCCTCGAGTTCGAGGTCGACGACGTCGACCGCGTGTCGTCGTTGCTCGGCAGCGCCGCGGTGATCGTGCAGGAGCCCACCCTCATGCCGTGGGGCAACCGCTCCTTGTTGCTCAGGGATCCGGATGGAAGCCTCGTCAACATATTCTCTCGCCTGCGTGCCTTTGAATTGCCCCGGCTTCCCTAGACACTTTGGAGCCGTTGGAAATGGCGTCGCTCGAACTCTACGGGCGACAAGTCGCCAGCGGTGTTGTGGCGACGCCTGGGGTTATAGAACATCTCGATGTGGTTGAAGACCATCGGCCCTGGCCTCCTCGCGCGTCGAATGGATCTGTCGGCGAATGCGCTCTCGCTTGAGCAACTGGATGAAGCTCTGCCTACCGCACAGCCGCTGCGTCTGCCGACCTCGGTCACGCGTGTCCGGCCAAGGCGGCCGGCGCCTGCGCCGCGTAATCCATCCATGTCGCGCATCGGCATGCGGGTGAGGGCGCTGCGCGTGGCGGCGGGGCTATCGGCCGGGCAACTCGCATCGGCATCAGGGATTTCAGCCTCAATGCTTTCGCGCATCGAACGGGGGCTGGCCTCGCCCTCGGTGGAGACCTTGGAGCGGCTCGCGCAGGGGCAGCACGTGCCAGTGTCGCGTTTCGGGGACCAGGCCCGGCGGACGGATTTCTGCCATGTGAGGGCAGGGCAGGGGCTGGTGGTCGACCGCATCGGGGCCATGGAGGGCTACCGGTACGAGTTGCTGGGGCATTCGCTGTCCGGCAACCTGTTTGTGGAGCCCTATTTGGTGACGTTGATGCCGGAGGCTGGACCGTACGCGACCTTCCAGCGCCCGGGGCTCAAGTTCCTGCACTTCCTGTCGGGGGCGGTGACTTACCGATAAGGCGCGAAATCAGTGGAGGTCGGGACAGGGGACACGCTGCTGTTCGATGCAACGGTGCTGCATGGGATCGAGGCGATCCTTTCGGGGCCGGTGTCGTACCTCTCGGTGGTCTTCACCCTGCGCGATTGAACGGCTCGCGGCGACACCGTCAGGTTTGTTTATCGAGGCGGCAGCCAATCAGGCTCGTCGCTCGGACATTCGCCCATGCCTGTCCTTTTTAATTATCTTGGCTTCGCTGTCCGGCATCCCGAACACCGAAGGGACTTTGACCAAAGGTCGGAAATGGGCGCTCCCGGTCGATGGAAAGGGCGAGGACGGCTTGGACACCGGTGAGGTCCCGGCCGCGGTGGGCATGGTCGGGCTTGCGGCCAACCTTGGTCCTGAATTTCTCCATCGAATCTCGACACAGGCTCATCCGAGCCTCAACGCTGTCCTTGAACAATCGTCTTTTGTTGCTGCTCGCGGAGGTCCGCCAGCTTCTCGAAGGCACTCATGAAGATCGATTCTCTGCTCCGTCAGGGCGGCATGTTCGCCCTGGCATTGGTCCTGATCGCTGGCTGCGGCGGCGCGCAGACCGAAACCGGGCAGGCTGCGCCGCCCGCGCCCATCGTCTCGGTCATGACGGTGCGTGCCACCCGGCTGGCGCTGACGCAGGACCTGCCAGGTCGCGTGGCGGCCGTGCGCGTCGCCGAAATCCGTCCCCAGGTCAGCGGCATCGTCCAGCGTCGGCTGTTCGAGCAGGGCACCGAGGTGCGCGCAGGCCAGGGCCTGTTCCAGATCGATCCGGCCGCGTTCAAGGCCGAGGTGGACACGGCCGCGGCAAGCTTGCAGCGTGCCGAGGCCGCGCTGGCAAGCGCACGGACGCAGGCGTCCCGTCTCCGGCCTCTGGTCGAGGCCGAGGCGGTCAGCGGCCAGGCCTATGACGACGCGGTCTCCCAGCGCGAGCAGGCTGCAGCCGACGTGAAGCAGGCCCGCGCGACCCTGGCGCGCAGACAGCTCGACCTCCAGTTCGCGCGGGTGGAGGCGCCGATCTCCGGGCGCATCGACCAGGCCCTGGTCACCGAGGGCGCCCTCGTCGGCAGCGGCGACACCCATCCGATGGCGCGCATCCAGCAGATCGACCAGGTCTACGTGGACGTGCGCCAGCCGGCCGCTTCGCTCGACGCGCTGCGTGATGCGGTTTCAACGCATCAGCCGGACGCCCGGGGCGGTCTGGCGGTGACCCTGCTGCGAAGCCATGGCGAGCCCTACACCGCCAAGGGGCGCATCCTGTTCTCCGGTATGAACGTCGACGCCGGAACCGGAGCCGTGCTGCTGCGCGTGCTCGTGGACAACCCTTTGCGCGAGCTCCTGCCCGGCATGTTCGTGCGGGCGCGGGTACCTCAAGCCAGCCATGCCCAGGCCCTCATGGTGCCGCAGCAGGCGGTGGTCCGCGTGGCGGGCCAGCCCCAGCTGTGGGTGCTCAGCGACCAAGGACAGGCGAACCGCAAGGCGGTCGACTTGGGTGAGTTGGTCGAGCGCAGCTACCGCGTGCGTTCCGGTCTCCGTGCTGGCCAGAGGGTCGTTGTCGAGGGCATGGAGCGCCTGTCCGAGGGTGCATCGGTGACGCCCCGGGACTGGAAGCCGGCCGATGTGGCTGCGGCGACTGACGCCGTCGGCGCCGCGGCCGCCCGCTGAGAACGCCGCCATGCCGCAGTTCTTCATCCAACGCCCGGTCTTCGCCTGGGTCGTCGCCCTGTTCATCATCCTGTTCGGGGTCATCGCGATCCCGATGCTGCCGATCGCCCGCTATCCCTCGGTGGCGCCTCCCACCGTCAGCATCACCGCGACTTACCCGGGAGCGTCGGCACAGACCATGAACGACGGGGTCGTCAGCCTTATCGAGCGAGAGCTGTCCAGCGTCAAGAATCTGCTGTACTTCGAATCGTCCGCCGACGCCTCCGGTTCGGCCTCCATCGTGGCCACGTTCAAGCCGGGCACGGACCCTGCCATGGCCCAGGTCGACGTGCAGAACAAGCTCAAGGCCATCGAGCCGCGGCTGCCGCAGGCAGTGCGCCAGAACGGCCTGGCAGTGGAATCCGCAGCATCGGGCTTCCTGATGATCATCGGGCTGAGTTCGACGGACGGGCGTTTTTCCGAGACGGCGTTGAGCGACTACATGGTCCGCAACATCGTCGAGGAACTGCGCCGCATCCAGGGCGTGGGCAAGGTGCAGATGTTTGGCGCCGAGCAGGCCCTGCGCATCTGGGTGGACCCTGACAAGCTGATCTCGTACGGCCTGTCGATGAACGACCTGTCGGCTGCAGTCACCCAGCAGAACGCGCAGATCGCGCCGGGCGCCATCGGCGCTTCGCCCTCGCTGCCCGGGCAGCGCGTGACCGTGCCACTGACGGTGCAGGGCCAGCTGAGCACGCCCGAGCAGTTCGCGGCGATCGTGCTGCGCGCCAGCGCGGACGGCTCCAAGGTGACGATGGGTGACGTGGCACGGGTCGAACTGGGTGCGCAGTCCTATGGCTTCATCAACCGTGAGAACGGAAAGGTCGCCACGGCGGCGGCCGTGCAGCTGTCTCCGGGCGCCAATGCCGTGCGCACCGCGCAGGGCGTGCGCGACAGGCTCGAGGAGCTCAGGCGCACCATGCCGGCGGGCATGGACTACTCGGTCCCGTTCGACACCGCGCCCTTCGTGAAGATCTCCATCGAGAAGGTGATCCACACCTTGATCGAAGCCATGGCGCTGGTGTTCCTGGTGATGCTCCTGTTCCTGCAGAACATCCGCTACACGCTGATCCCGGCCATCGTGGCGCCGATCGCCTTGCTCGGCACCTTCGCCGTGATGCTGGTGGCGGGGTTCTCCATCAACGTGCTCACCATGTTCGGCATGGTGCTGGCCATCGGCATCATCGTCGATGACGCGATCGTCGTCGTGGAGAACGTCGAGCGGATCATGGCGAAGGAAGGCCTCGCGCCACGCGAAGCGACGATGAAAGCCATGCGGGAGATCACCGGGGCTGTCGTCGGCATCACGCTGGTGCTGACGGCCGTGTTCATTCCCATGGCCTTCGCCAACGGCTCCGTGGGCGTGATCTACCAGCAGTTCGCGCTGTCGATGGCGGTCGCGATCCTGTTCTCCGCCTTCCTGGCGCTGACGCTCACGCCTGCGCTGTGCGCGACGCTGCTGAAGCCGGTGGCACAGGGACACCACGAGAAGCGGGGTTTCTTCGGCTGGTTCAACCGGTGCTTCGATGCCATGAATGCGCGCTACGCCTCGCGCGTCGGCCAGTTGGCCGCGCGCGCCAGTCGCGTCATGCTGGTGTTCGTGGCGCTTTGCGCCGTGTGGGGCCTCGCGTTCCGGCAACTGCCCTCGGCCTTCCTGCCCGAAGAGGACCAAGGCTACTTCATGACGGTAGTGCAGCTGCCCGCCGAGGCCACCATGGAGCGCACGCTGGACGTCGTCAAGAAGTTCGAGGCGCACACGGCGAGCCGCCCTTCGATCCAGTCCAACATGACCGTTGTCGGCTTCGGCTTCTCCGGCTCGGGCTCGAACGCAGCCATGGCCTTCACCATGCTCAGCGATTGGGACCAGCGCGACGGCGCGACCGCCAGTGGCGAAGTGGCTCTGGCGCAGCAGGCCATGGCGGGAACCACCGAGGGAACGGTCATGAGCCTCATGCCGCCCGCGATCGACGAATTGGGCAACAGCTCGGGCTTCGCCCTGCGGCTGCAGGACCGTGCCAACCAGGGCCATGCCGCGCTCAAGGCCGCCGAGGCCAAGCTGCTTGCGCTGGCCGCCCGAAGCAAGGTCGTGACCGGCGTCTACCCCGATGGGCTGCCGCAGGGCACCAGCATCCGTCTGGATGTCGACCGGCAGAAAGCCGAGGCGTTGGGCGTGTCCTTCTCGAACATCAGCGAGACGCTGTCCGCCGCGATGGGCTCGGCTTACGTGAACGACTTTCCCAATGCGGGGCGTATGCAGCAGGTCATCATTCAGGCCGATGCGCCCGCACGCATGCAGATCGACGACGTGCTGCGTCTGCACGTGCGCAACAGCAGCGCAGGCATGGTGGCATTGAAGGAGGTGGTCACGCCTGTGTGGACGGACACGCCGCTGCAACTGGTGCGCTACCAGGGTTTTCCCGCCACGCGCATTTCAGGCAACGCGGCACCGGGTGCTTCCAGCGGAGCGGCGATGGCGGAGATGGAGCGGCTGGCTCGGCAGCTGCCGGCGGGCTTCGCCCTCGAATGGACAGGCCAGTCGTTGCAGGAGCGGCAGTCCGCCGCCCAGGCACCGATGCTGATGGCGCTGTCCATGCTGGTGGTGTTCCTCGTGCTGGCGGCGCTCTACGAGAGCTGGGCCATCCCGCTGTCGGTGATGCTGGTCGTCCCCTTGGGCCTGCTGGGCGCGGTGGCGGCCGTCCTGCTGCGCGGCATGCCCAATGACGTGTTCTTCAAGGTCGGGATGATCACCGTCATCGGCTTGTCGGCAAAGAATGCAATCCTGATCGTGGAGTTCGCCAAGCAGCTGCGCGAGGAGGGCAAGGGGCTGATCGAATCGGCGGTCGAGGCGGCGCGCCTTCGGCTGCGCCCCATCCTGATGACATCGCTCGCTTTCGGCATGGGGGTGGTGCCGCTGATCGTCGCCTCGGGCGCCAGCGCCGAGACACAGCGCGCGATCGGCACCGGTGTGTTCGGCGGGATCGTGACGGCCACAGCCCTGGCCATCTTCTTCGTGCCCGCCTTCTTCGTGTTCGTGATGAGCTTGCAGGAGCGCCTCGCGGCTTGGCGTGTGGCGCGCCGCCCCCGTGTCGGGCATGGCCATGAGCAGGAGGGCTGACGCGATGCGGCGCCTCGTTCTTCCTGTCGTCCTGGCGCTGTCCGCCTGCTCGCTGACGCCCGGGCTGGTCAAACCCGCGACGCCGATCCCTGAGATGTATCCGGGCCAGGTACCGGCCGATGCCACGGCGCACGGCGCAGACCTCGGCTGGCGCAGCATGTTCGGCGACGGGCGGCTACAGCGATTGATCGCACTGGCGCTCGAGAACAATCGCGACCTGCGCATCGCCGTTTTGAACGTCGAGGCGGCGCAGGTTCAGTACGGCATCCAGCGCGCGGCGCGGTGGCCCGGGGTCGATGCGACCGGTAACGCGACGCGCCAACGGATCGCAGCCAACGACGGATCGAACCCCGCGATTCCCGCCGCCGTTCAGAATCAGTTCGGTGTGAGCGTGGGCACGAGCGCGTTCGAGATCGACCTCTTTGGCCGCGTGCGCGCCCTGTCGGACGCAGCGCTGGCGCGCTACCTGGCAAGCGATCACGGACGGCGGGCCGCGCAGATCGCCTTGGTCGGCGCGGTGGCCGATGCCTACTTCGCCGAGCGCCTGGCCCAGGAGCAGCTGCAATTGTCCGAGCGCACGCTCGCCGACTGGCGCCAATCGCTGGACTTGGCGCGCCGGTTGAAGGCCGCCCGCCAGAGCAGCGGGCTGGAGGTTGCCCAGGCCGAGGGTCAGGTGGCAACTGCCGAGGCGGATGTGCAGGCGCGAAGGCGCGCCATGGCGCAGGCCGGTCATGCACTGCGGCTGCTGGTGGGCACGGAGATTCCGGCCGGCCTGCCCGATGGGCTGCCGCTGCAGGATCAGCCGGTGGTGAGCCAGCTGCCGGCGGGGTTGCCTTCGGACCTGCTGTACCGGCGGCCGGACATCCAGCAGGCCGAGCAGGCGCTCATCGCGGCGAACGCGGACATCGGCGCTGCGCGGGCGGCTTTCTTCCCCCGGCTCTCGCTGACGGCATCCCTGGGCTACACCAGCCCGGCCATGGGCAGTCTGTTCGATGGCGCGCAGCGTGCGTGGAGCTTTGCGCCACAGCTCTCCTTCCCATTGTTCTCGGCCGGCCGGCTGCGCGGCGAGCTGCGCCTGGCCGAGGTGCGCAAGTCCAGCGCGGTGGTGGCTTACGAGCAGGCCATCGAGACAGCCTTCCGAGAGGTGGCCGACGGTCTGGCGGGGCGCCAGACCTTCGCCGTGCAACTGGAAGCCCAAGCGCGCGCGGTGGCGAGCGCAGAACGCCGTTCGGCCCTGTCCAGCCTGCGTTACCGTGAGGGAACGGAGGGACGCCTCGAACTCCTCGATGCACAACGCCAGCTCTATGCCGCCAGGCAGGCGCAGCTGGATCTGCGGCGCAGTGCGTTTGGCAGTGCGGTGGCGCTGTACAAGGCCTTGGGCGGCGGCCTGCTGGACGCGGATGCCGGGCCCTGAATTCGGGTGCGTCGCGGGTAGTCAGGATGGCGGCTACGCCTCTGGATCGTTGTCAACCGTCAACCGTCAACCGTCAAGCGCTGTCGCCGATGGCGCGCCTCGCCGGCGCGGTTTGCTGCCGCGGTCGATCCCGCATGCCAGGTGGCTGAGCCGAGTGGCCTTGCGCAACCCAGCGATCAGGATTTCGTAGCCGTCCAACTTGGGAACAGGATTCCATGGAAATCAACAGGCCGCTGTTCTTTCGCACGATGCGGTCCACGGTCGCAGCTCGGACCGTGGCATAGCTTGGTGCTGACGTAACAGCGCATAGCGTCATGCAAGGTCTCGGCGCAGCCTTCGCCCGAAGGATGGCCATCGGGAAACCGCTCATACAATTAGACATCCTGGGGTACCGTCCAACTCTCGCTCTGGCCTCGTCCGGTATGGCGCTGGCTGAAGACGAGGTGTTCCATGGGCTTCCATGTCCCTGCGTGGTTGCTGCTCGCGGCCAGCATCGCCGCCGAAGTATTCGGCACCATTGCACTGCGCCATGCGGATGGCTTCACTCGATGGTGGCCATCCCTTCTCACTTGCGGACTTTATGCATTTGCCATCTGGCTGATGTCACTTGCAGTGCGACATCTGGATGTCGGCTTGGCCTACGCCGTGTGGGCGGGTGTGGGAACCGCACTGACCGCAGTGGTGGGAATGCTTTGGTTTGGCGAAGCCGTCCATGCCTCCCGGCTGATAGGAATTGCGTTGATCGTGGGTGGAGTTGTGATCCTCAATCTCGATTTTCGCTAAGTCACGCACTGCTAGATCGCTGAACCAAGCGTGGTTGACGCTTCAGAGCGCATGCCCCGCACCTTCTGAAACGATCATTCCATTGACCCGTCGCCGTGCGGCAACGCGTGCAACAGCGTGAGCTGTTCGTGTTCGCTCAGGCGCTTCGACATGCCTTGGGTCCCCTGTGCGGCCGTTCGGCGCACGGATTCGCGCTGCACTTAGCCCGGTCCGAGTCCATGCCGTAGGTGTTGCGATCCGCCCAGCCCCGTCAGATCGACGGCCGCGTCGATCACGCGTGGACCGGATCTGCGAAAGCGCGTACCACCGCCAAGCACGCGCCGCTTCTCCAGCGTGCGCGGCGAAAGCCGTACGAAGGCATCAGCTTCGTCGATGGTCAGAAACTTAGGATTGGCCGGTGCGGGCGAAACTGCGGCTGTCTGCGGTGAGGCCGCTGCGGCCGTGCGGAGAGAGAGAAACAACGGCCAACTGCCATGACGAACTCCCTCGCTATCGATGGGCCGCAAAACATTCGCGGCCCGATGGAGGCAGTTTCGAGAAGCAAGCTCGATCGGGGCAGGGAGAGATTCAGCGTACCGGTTCGTCTCCGGGGTGCTCAGGCGCCGGTTCCTGGCCACTGGTGGTGCAGATACTCGAAGAGGGCAAAAGACTTTCTTGGCAAAAGCGTCCGAGAACGTGGCGATCGGTTTCAACCTTTTCCATGAGGGGTATCACACTTCGCTATTGGCACCACTCGGCCTCCTGGCAGCCGCCACAGCGCAGCCAGACAGACTGCACGCGAGGACTTGCGCATTTGCTAGGACACCCATGAGAGCCTAAAGACGTTGTGGTCTGCAGGCAAGACGCGCCGCGCAATCGACGCAGCCGGCGGCATGCCATGCTCGCTGTTGGTGAGCACGACGAAGCCGTCCTTCGACCTGGCGGAGGCCATCGCCAATGCCCGGAAGCCCGGGTTGTTGCTCCACTGCCAGAGATAAGGGCCGCCCTGTGCGAGTTCGATCCCCCAGCCCAGCCCCCATTGCAGGCCGAATGCGCTGTCCACGTCAATTGGTTGGTCGAGCGTCAAGGCCAACAGCGGATCATTTGTCAGCAGCTCGGTATCCGTCCGGCAAAGTCATCTTGAACCGGCAGTCGCCTGCGACAAGGATGCTGTCCACGTAACGTAGGTGGACGCATGACAAGCGACAAGAAGACACGGCGGCGATACAGCGAGTTGGAGAAGGCGCAGGTGCTGGCCGAATGCAGCGAGCCTGGCGCGTCGGTGGCCAAGGTGGCGATGGCCCACGGCATCAATGCCAACGTCGTTCACCGCTGGAGGCAGTTGTCTCATGGCCAGGCCCCTACCGGACTCGCCAAGACAAGCGAGTTCATCTCGCTCCCGCTCCCTGCGCCGACGGAGCCTGCTGCGGTGGCGCCTGATGTCCGAGTCGAACTCCGGCGCGGGCCAGTCTCGATCACGGTTACCTGGCCGGTCAGCGTGGCGGCAGAGCTTGCCGCCTGGACTCGCGAGTTGTTGCGGTGATCCGCGTCGACGCCGTGTGGCTGTCGGTCGAGCCGCTGGACATGCGAGCCGGCAACGAGGCCGCCCTGCGCCGCGTTGTCGCTGTCTTCGGTGCTGCCCGGCCCCACCATGCCTACCTCTTCGCCAATCGCCGGGCCAACCGGATGAAGGTGCTTGTGCATGACGGCATCGGCGTGTGGCTGGCGGCTCGTCGCTTGAACGCCGGCCGCTTTGTGTGGCCACGGGACGTGACCGCCACGGTGAGCCTGAACCGCGCCCAATTCGACGCGCTGGTGCTGGGCCTGCCCTGGCAGCACGTCGGCGAGGCCGGCATCATCACGCTGCTGTAGCTCTGAGTCCATTGCGGCAACTGCCGATGGGCAGCTCGGTCTGCGCCGGGCAGCATCACGTCTCGTGATTGCCGATGACCTTGACACGCTCGATGCCCAGCAATTGCGCGACGCCCTGAGGGCCGCTCGCGCCGAGGCCGCGTTCAAGCAGGCCGTCATCGACAAGCTCACGCACGAGAACGCCATCCTCAAGCGATTGAAGTTCGCGGCCCAGAGCGAGCGCTTCAGCGCCGAGCAGAAGAGCTTACTGGACGAGACGCTGGACAGCGACCTGGCGGCTGTTGCCGCCGAGATTGAGGCACTGCAGCCAGCCCGCGCCGCTGGCGAGCGGCAACAGCCCCGACGCGAGAAGCTGCCGGCGCACCTGCCGCGCCGCGACGTGCACCATGAGCCGCGGGACACCACCTGCGGCTGCGGGCAGACCATGCAGCGCATCGGCGAGGACGTGGCCGAGAAGCTGGACTACCGGCCTGGCGTCTTCACCGTCGAGCGCCACATCCGAGGCAAGTGGGTGTGCAAGTGCTGTGAGCGCATCGTGCAGGCGCCGGTCGCGCCGCACATCATCGACAAGGGCCTGCCGACGACGGGCCTCCTTGCCCAGGTGCTAGTGGCCAAGTACCTCGACCACCTGCCGTTGTACCGACAGGAAGCTATCTTCGAGCGGGCCGGCCACGCCATCGCGCGTTCCACGTTGGCGCAATGGGTCGGCGAGTGCGGTGTGCAATTGCAGCCGCTCGTCGACGCGTTGATCGCGGAGTTGCTGCGCCAGCCGGTGCTGCACGCTGACGAGACGCCGGTGGCGATGCTCAAGCCCACCGGTCAGCGCGACGGCAAAACACATCGGGCCTACCTGTGGAGCTACTGCAGCACGCAGTTCAGCGCGTTGCAGGCCGTCGTCTTCGACTTCGCCGACAGCCGTGGTGGCCAGCACGCCCGCGACTTCCTCGGACTGCCTGGCACGTCAAGCCAGCCAGCTTGGCAAGGCAAGCTCGTCTGTGACGACTTCGCCGGCTACAAGGCTTGCTTCGAGCAGGGCGTGACCGAGGTCGGCTGCATGGCGCACGCGCGGCGCAAGTTCCACGAGCTCTGGGCCAATCACGGCAGCCAGGTCGGCGAGCAGGCGCTGAAGTTCTTCGGCCAGCTCTACGAGGTCGAGCGAACCACCGCCAGCGCCGACAGCGCGACCCGGCTTGAAGCCCGGCAGGTCGCAAGGCCACTAGCCGACGCCCTCCACCAGTGGCTGCGACAGCAACGCCAGCGCGTGCCCGACGGCTCAGCCACCGCGCGGGCCCTCGACTACAGCCTCAAGCGTTGGGTGGCGCTGACGCGCTACCTCGATGACGGCGACCTGCCCATCGACAACAACTGGGTGGAGAATCGCATCCGTCCCATCGCGCTCGGTCGGCAGAACTGGCTATTCGCCGGCAGCCTGCGCGCGGGCAAACGGGCAGCGGCGGTGATGAGCCTCATCCAATCGGCCAAGCTCAACGGGATTGATCCCTATGCGTACCTTCGCGACGTGCTTGAGCGGCTGCCGACGCAGCCGGCCAGCCAGATCGGGAAATTGATGCCGCATCGCTGGAGGGAACCCTCGAACTCAGTCCACAGAACTGCGCTCTCCGCAACCGTTAAGCTTTCGCCCGCGGCTTCATGCGGAAGCTAATGCCCATGCGGTTTATCGCGTTCATCGCGGCGATGGTAAGGGTCAGGTTGACCAAGTCCTTCTCGCCGAACACCGCCAACGCCGCCTCGTAGGCTTCATCGGAAGCGTGCGTTTCGCTGACGCGGGTGACTTCCTCGGACCAAGCAAGGGCCGCTCGCTCTTGCTCCGAAAACAGGTACTCCGCTTCGTGCCACACTGGGACGAGAACTACTTTCTCAACCGACATTCCGCCAGTCATCAGGTCCCGGGTGTGAATGTCGATGCAGTGGGCACAGCCATTGATCTGCGAGACTCGCAGGAACACCAGATGGATAAGCTGGCTCGGCAACGACGTGCCCGAGGTGACGAAGTGATGCAGGCCACCGATGGCCTTAGCGCCTTCGGGAGATGCTTGAAACCAAACTGCGCGGGTCATAGACGCTTTCTTCAAGTAGAGATTGGGAGCGGCTGCAGGAGCAACCTGATCCCAAGACGTTTGACTTGATCGCGTTGTGACAGCCACAGCAAAAAAAGGGCCGCTCCCGGAGCATCAGGTTCGTGGTGGCAGCCCGTTTGGCCAAAAACTCAGGAAACGAGTTCCTTTGCCTTCAACCGTGCCAACTTCACCGGATTCCGCTGGATGCGAACCCGAGCGACCTGAACATCGGTGAACTCGAACGTTTGTACGGAGTCAAGGGCACCATCGAGGTAGCGCAGGAGCGCCCATTCGCCATTGAGTTTGGCCAGCTCAAGTCGCATGGCGTCACCGTGGCGACGATGCATGGCGAAGTAGAGCTGAGCGATGCGTTGAGCCCCAAGCAAAGGCCCCGTAAAGCTTGGCCTGACGTCGCCGAAATCGCCCAGCATCTCCGCTTCCTCTGCGAGGAGCATCTTTATGTCTCCAAGGTTGCCGCTCGAAATGGAATGAACGAGACGTCGCAACAGTTCCAGCTGAGCCGGTGCGGGCATTGGCAAGGCCTTGGTGCCCGCCGATCCACGTGCGTTCTCAAGCCGTCGCTTGGCTCTATGGACAATCTGGCGGGCGGAAGCCTCGCTTCGTCCAATGGCCTCGGCTATCTGCTCGTACTCAGCGTCGAAAACCTCACGCAGCAAAAAGGCGGCCCGCGCTTCCGGCGACAGGCAGTCCAGAAGTAGCAGGAAGGCGATAGACACATCGTCGGCTGTTTCACATGCCTGCTCAGGCGTGGTCGGCGCCTGTTCCAAAAGCGGCTCAGGGAACCAAGCGCCCTCATATGTGGCTCTTCGTAGTTTTGCCGCCCGTAGCCGGTCTATCGCCATCCGCGTAGTCACTGTGACGAGCCAAGCTTCGGCATTCAAGACATGGGTTTGGGACGACTTCGTCTCCTCATGCCAGCGCAACCATGCGTCTTGCACCAAGTCCTCCGCCTCCTGCACGGACGAAAGCATGCGGTAGCCAATTGCCATCAGCCTGGGACGCACGTTCGAGAACAGTTCGGTAGACGCGGACGACATGATGAACAAGTCTAGTACGAGGGTCAGGCTCCCTGGCGCGGCGTGACCATCTCCCGTCGCGAGCCGGTTGCGGGCATTGGTTCACGACGTTGGTTTCGCTGCCATACGCCATCGCTACCCTGTCCACAGCGCGCCAGAGTCCTTTCACGCCGCCACTCAAGGCCGCGCTGTAGCGCCGTCGCTATCCGTCCTGTCATCACGTCCACCCGTCCACTAAGTTGGGTGCACACGACCCTTCTGCCTTCAGCCCCGGTTTCCAGATGACTTGGCCGGACGGATACGCAGCTCGGACATGAATCGCGCATAGTCGGCCGCAGTGGTGTACATCGACGCGGCGGCCAGCGCGCGGTGGAAGCGGACCTGCTTCCCGATCCCCAAAGAAGTGGTGTCTCTCGCGGATCGAGCATTGAAGTCGTTTCGCCAAGCCAGGCTGCTATCGCGCATTCCCAGCGTTGAAGACATGTTGATCCACATCATCCGCCAGCCCTGTTTGGGTGAGCGACTCAATGACGGACTGCAACAAGTGTTCGACGATCGATGGGCATGTGACTGTTGAAGGAGGGGAGAGTCTGTTTAATCAGTGTGACCGTCCGTGTGATCAACTGGCACTGTTCACAAAGAAAATGAGCGCTGCTGCACAGGCTCTTCTCTTGCAGCGTTTAAGCAGTTGAGCTTAGGGCTTTGGAAATCCTTCACCGTATACGCCTCTTGTTCGCAGATCCAACGCAGCAGGCGTACGCAAGGTGGACAAGATGCGGATTGCGGTGAATGCCCAATTCACGCTGCGCTTGCGAGAGCAGATCTTCAAGGCGTGCGTCGGGCAACGGGCGTTGATCAGACCTTCCTAGAAAAGGCCTGGCGCGCGACAGGCCGCTCTCTCTCGATGTCGGAAGTGGCAGCGCGGGAGAACTGCTTCCCGATGATTCCTGTGAAGCGAGAGCATCACCGAACGATGGTGGCGAAGGAGCGCTGGTAAGACGAGTCTCAAACCAGCGCCTTCACACAGTGTTCCTAGAACATAAGAAGGCCGCGCCGCCAGCGACAAGTAGCGCGAGCGCGAACACGTCAGCGACGAACACCCTGGACAGCTCCGCGTTGCTGCCGTCCACCATCCATGAGAGTAGGAGGAACGACCCAACGCTGACGAAGCCTGCTACCAGTGCCAACGCCTGCTGCTGCGGCTGGAACGCAGCGTAGCAGAAGAAGGCGCCGAGCAGGCCGAAGAGCACAGCCCGATGGCGCATCAGGATCTCAAGGTTGGGCTCTTCGATGACAATTCCATAGAGCCCCGTCAGTCGCGTAGCGCCCATCACGCCAGCCAGCGGCAGCAGATGAATGATTCCGACAAGTAGCAAAGCGATGGTGATCAGGGGGCGCATAGATGATCCTACCGCGCGAGCGCAGGTCCACGCCATGACCTCGCAGGTCATGGCGGGCATCAGGCAGGGCATTTCTGGATCACGTCCTTGGCCGCCAAAATGGCGGCGAACACAGTTCCTGCGTCCGACATCGAAGGCCAGATGCAGGGCGTCCTGAGGAAAAAAAGGCGTGGCCGTCACGAGGTCAGTGAACGCGATGGCGGCGCGCACGCGCGCAGGCGGCAGCCGCCGCGCCGCGGTGCCGCCCGCGTGCCGGCTACCGCAGCCCCGCACGATATCCACAGCGCATATGACCAGACGACAGCGACCCTGGCTGCGTTGAGCGCCACGGCGATCAGCGTCAGGATGGCCGAGACATCGCTTTAGATTGAGTGATGCGGCCTATTCGGTAAGGCCTCGTGCACCGAGTACCGCGATCAGTGGGATGCCCGGGCCGCAGCTGGAACCGCCATTCCGCTTCCCGCACTGTATCGATTTCCAGTTCGGCGATGCGGACGCGCAGAAGCTGCACGAGCTTTGTCTCGAGATGGCATGGAAAGCGAAGAAAGCGCCAGCCGAGGATCCAGCAAGATCGAACGCGCCGGCCCTGGCGATCGGTGTGGGACTGACCGCTGGAGGTGGCGGAATACGCGGGCCCTTCGCTTCAACGGCCTGCTCGCCGGCCTCTTTTGGGTGAACGCGCCGTGTAGCGGGCTGGCCGGCATGTCCAGCACCGGCTTCCATGGCCGGCACCGGCGCGTTGCCAGGGGCGTGACAACGTTGGGGCGGTGGACGGGGGATCGGGTGCTGTAGCATGACCTCAATCAACTCATCGTCGGTCCACTTCGGATCGTCCGGGCCGGGTTCGTCGCAGTGCGTGGCCTTGCGGCGCATCATGCCGCGCGTGACCATGCCCATCGCGGCGATGAGGCGGCCACCTGCGTGGCCCGCGCCCGGTCCGCCTTCGACTGCTGCTGTGTGCGCCTCGTCATCTTCGATCAAAAGCCGCCGACGAGTCTGGGTGTCTGGCCGGAAGCGACGCAGCGACGGCGGTGCTGCCTTCGCACGGCGGACAGCGCCATGTGTGTCGCGCCCGCTTGATGTCGGTTCAGGCCATCCAGCGCACAGCGTCCCGCGACCCGGCAGGTGGTCGCTCCCCTGTGGACGGGTGGTTCCAAGCGCCGACGCTCGCCGGACCATGTGCTGGCTGCAGTTGCCCGTGTCTTCTCTTCACTTCCATGACTCGCTTCGCCTCGTGCCGGCCCATGGAGGCGCATGCAACTGGGGGACAGTCTGC
>NZ_JBQEQC010000036.1:0-52436 GCF_052044195.1 Variovorax sp. 22077 | reverse complement strand
AGGGTGGGTCAATACTCGATGGAAATCGCGGGTCAGGATTGCATGGAAATCAACACGCCCCTGACAATCGCTCGTGAGCTGCACGAATTTTCACTTTTCGTGACGAGACTGCGGGATTTTTTCAATAATGGTGGCGCGTTCCGAGAACGCTGCGACACGGAAACTGAAAAACGCGTTTGAAATCAACGCCGCTTTTTCACTTTTCGCGTCTTCCGGCATCCGTCGCACAAGCGCGCTGCCGGCAGCGCGCATCGACTTAGTTCTCGCCTGATAACGAGCTTCGGACGGACTACTTGCTGCAGGTTCCCGGCGTAGCAAGCCCCAGCGCCGTCACTGCCTTCTTGCCCTCGGCCTCGGGCATCACTTCAAGATTGGCGCCGCCCACGAACGCGCCCATCTTGATGTACTGGCGCACGAAGTAGTTCTTCCCCGTTTCGAACATCAGCTTGAGCGTATTTGGCGAGAACTCGGATTCCGTCGCGATCTCGTGCTCCTTGCCGCCCGCAACCTCCGTGCGGAAGAACACGTCCGGCGCCGATTCGCCGAGACACTTCCCATCGACCCAGATGTCCTTCTTGAGCGCCTTTCCGACAAAGCTGTCTCGATAGACATAGAGACCGGAATTGCCCGGCGACGGTGGCGAGAACTTCTTGGCCTGCGCCGAGGCCTCGGCACTTTCCATCTTCACGGACGCGCAACCCGTGAACAAAACAGACATCAAGGCAATAACTGCGATTTTTCTCAAGATCCCTCCGATTGAGTAGTTGAACTTTCTGCACGCCGAAAGCCGCGCGAAGGCGCAGCGGCGTACGAAATGTAACAGTCGAAGGGCTGACTGAAACAAGAAGTGTCAGGCGGACGACACGCAGCGCTCACCTTGAGCCCTTGGGTCAGCCTTCCATTCCAGCGCCCAGCCTCAGTGCTGCAGGATCTTCGAAAGAAACTGCCGCGCCCGATCCGACCGCCCCGCAGGATTGCCGAAGAACTCCTCCTTCGCGCAGTCTTCGACGATGCGGCCGCGGTCCATGAAGATCACGCGGTTCGCGACCTTGCGGGCGAAGCCCATCTCGTGGGTGACGCACATCATGGTCATGCCTTCGCGGGCGAGTTCGACCATCACGTCGAGCACCTCGTTGACCATCTCGGGGTCGAGCGCGGAGGTGGGCTCGTCGAACAGCATGGCGACCGGGTTCATCGCCAACGCGCGGGCGATGGCCACGCGCTGCTGCTGGCCTCCGGAGAGCTGGCTCGGAAACTTGTGCGCGTGGGCGCGCATGCCCACGCGCTGCAGCAGAGCCATCGACGCGGTGCGGGCTTCCGAAGCCGGGCGCTTGAGCACCTTGACCTGCGCGATCGACAGGTTGTCCTCGATCGAGAGGTGCGGAAACAGCTCGAAGTGCTGGAACACCATGCCCACGCGGGCGCGAAGCTTGTTGAGATCGGTCTTCGGCTCACCCACCGACACGCCGTCGACGGTGATGCGGCCGCGCTGGAAGGGCTCGAGCGCGTTGACGCACTTGATGAGCGTGGACTTGCCCGAGCCCGAGGGCCCGCAGACCACCACGACCTCGCCCTTGCGGACCTGGGTGGTGCAGTCGGTCAGCACCTGGAAGGTGCCGTAGCTCTTGTCGACGTGGCTGATTTCGATCATGTCGTGTCCCGGTGAGATGAGGTTCAGCGCGACAGCAGCCGGTGCAGCGTGTTGGCGACCACGCGCGTGGCCTTGCGCAACTCGTCCAGCGGCACGCGCTCGTCGGCGCGGTGGCCGTTGGCTTCGAGCAGCGACTCGGGGCCGGCGCCGTACATGACGGTGGGAATGCCGGCCTCGCTGTAGAGGCGCGCGTCGGTGTACAGCGGCACGCCGATCGGTGTGACCGGCTTGCCCATGACTTCGCTGGCCTCGCGGCACACGAGCGCCGCGAACTCGTCTGCGCCGGGCGCGGGTGCGAAGGGGCGGGCCAGCAGGATCTGGCGGATCTCGACCGAGATGCCGGGCAGCGGACGGCAGGCCGACTCGATCACCTCGCGCAGTTCGGCCTCGACGGCCTCGGGCGATTCCTCGGGAACGATGCGCCGGTCGATGCGCAGGGTCAGCACGTCGGACACCACGTTGGTGTTGATGCCGCCGTCGATCAGGCCCACAACCATCGTGGGGTGGGTGATGCCCGGCGTGAGCGACGGGCGATCGGTGAGGCTGTCGCGGTAGCGGTAGAGCGCGGGCAGCAGGGTGGCCGCGGCCTCGATCGCGTCGTGGCCGGTGTCGGGCCGTGCGGCATGCGCCGAGGTGCCGCGCACGACGACCTCGAGATGCAGGCAGCCGTTGTGCGCCACCACGACGTGGTGCGAGAACGCGGCGGAGAGCACGAAGTCGGGCTTGCTCAGGCCCTTGGAGAGGATCCAGTCGGGGCCCGTCATGCCGCCGGTTTCCTCGTCGTAGGTCAGGTGCAGCTCGACGCTGCCGGCCAGGGGCGTGCCCGAGGCCGCAAGGTGCTTGAGCGCGCGCATCGCGAAGGCGTAGGTGGTGAAGTCCGACTTCGACACGGCGGCGCCGCGCCCGTAGAGCCAGCCGTCGCGCACCTCGCCGCCGTAGGGTTCGACGCTCCAGCCCGCGCCGGGCGGCACCACGTCGCCGTGCGCATTGAGCGCCACCACCGGGCCGTCGCCGAATCGTTCGCGCACGATCAGGTTGGTCACGCTGCGCATGCCGTGCGCGGCCGCGAATTCGGCAGGCACTTCGTGGCGCTCGACCGTGAAGCCCATGGATTCGAGCAGCCGGGCGGTGAGTTCGGCGTGCGGGGCGCAGTCGCCCGGCGGGTTGTCGGAGGGGCAGCGCACGAGTTCGGTGAGCGTGCGGACCTGCTCGTCGAAGTGCGCGTCGATGTAGTCGCGCAGCGTGTCGCGCGGGGAGGCGTTTTCGGTCATGGCGGTCAGAGGAAGCGGTCGATTAGGAAGGGGCTGATGTCGATGTCGGCTCGGCCGCGCACGATGAGGTCGGTGACCAGCCGCGCGGTGACGGGGGCGAGCGTGTAGCCGTTGGAGGTCACGGCGTTGTAGAAGCCGGGGCGGCCGGGCACTTCGCCGAGGATGGGCGCGCCGTCGATGTTCACGTTCATGCCGGCCCAGCAGCGCACCATGTGCAGCCCGCGCACGGCCGGCAGCACATGGCCCGCCACCCAGAGGTTGCCTTCGATGCTCTCGCGCTCGGCGCGGTTGAGGCGCATGCCTTCGTTGAAGGCGGCGGTCCAGCCGCCGCCGATGATCAGGCCGCCGCTGGCCGCCTGCTTCAGGCTCAGGTGCCGGTCGGCATGCGCGACCAGGTGGTTGACCAGCGGCGGCGCGGGCTCGGTCACGATCATCTGCAGCGGCGCGCCCTTGACGGGGATGTTCACGCCCAGCATGCGGCCGACAGCGCTCGACCAGGCGCCGCTCGCGTTCACGACGCGCGCCGCGTGGATGGCGCCGCGAGAGGTGCGCACCATGAAGCCGGCGCCTTCGCCCGGCAGCGCCTCGATGGACTGCACGTCGCAGCCGCGCAGCATGCGCGCGCCCTGCTGCTGCGCGCGCCGGGCGACGGCGTAGGTGGCGCGCAGCGGGTTGATCTTGCCTTCCATGGGGCAGAGTTCCGCGCCCAGCAGCTCGTCGGACAGGGCAGGCGAGAGGCGGCGCAGTTCGGCGCCGTCGATCACCTGCGCGTCGATGCCGTGGCTGCGCTCCAGCGCGGCCTTGGCTTCTAGAAAACGCATGCCGGCCTCGCTGTCGGCCACCATGAGGCCGCCGGTGATCTTGATCTCGAGGTCTTCGCCGCAGTCGGCCTCGATCTCCTGCCACAGGCGCACCGACATCGGCCCGAGCGGCAGCGTGGCCGCGGCCGGCCCGCCGCCTTCCTGCGCCTTGGCGCCGAAGTCGAAGGACAGCAGCTGCACGTGCAGGCTGCCGGCATTGGCGCCCGAGGCCTGCAGGTTGATGTCGTCGCGGTCGACCACCGTCACGTCCTGGCCGGCCTTCGACAGGTAGTAGCCGAGGCAGGAGCCGAGCACGCCGGCGCCGATCACGAGCACGTCGGTGCGCAGCGTGCCCTCGAAGGGTGGCTGCTCCACCGGACGCGCAAGATTGGGCGTGATGGCGGGCTTGTGGCCGCCCCACTCGGGTTTCTCGAAGCCGAGCGCGCCGGCCGGCACCGGCTTGGCGGGCGGACGCGGTGCGAAGTACTGCTCGACCTGCGGCGGCCGGCCGGTCATCTCGGCCAGCAGCCGGCCGGCGGTGACACCGCAGTAGCGCGCCTGGCAGCGGCCCATGCCCAGGCGGGTGTTGCGCTTGAGCGCGGCCAGTGTGTCGCTGCCGGCGCGGATCTGCTCGCGCACCGAGCCGAAGGTGATTTCCTCGCAGCGGCACAGCAGGGTTTCGTCGGGCACCGCCGCGAGGGTGACGGGCGGCGGCGCGTAGATCGACCACAGCGCCTGCTGAAAGCATTCGGCGCGATGCAGCTTTTCAACGGCCTCGTCCGGCTCGGGGGCCTTCAGGCCGAGGTTGCGCGCGACTGCGGCACCCGCCAGCGTGCCGCGCGCGAGCGCGACGCGGGAGCCGCCCAGATCGGCGCCATCGCCCACGACATACACGCCGGGCAGGCTGGTGGCGCCGTCTTCCTGCGTGACGGTTGCCAGGTAGCCGAGATGGCGGGGCGCGAGGCGGTGCTCGCAGCCCAGCATGCGCGCGAGTTCGGTGGAGGGGATGAAGCCGTAGCCGAGGCAGAGGGTGTCGGCTTCGAGGCGGCGCAGCGTGGAGGGCACGGCATGGCCCTGGGCGTCGATCCGGGCGACCTGCACCGAGCTCAATCCGGTCGGGCCTTCCGCGGAAACGACGGCGTGTTCCCACAGCACGGGCACCTTGCGGGCGCGCAGCTTGCGCAGGTAACGCCAGCCGTCGAGCAGCAGGTCGGGGGCGGTGCGCGCCGCGCTCAGCAAGTGGCGCCATTGCCGCGGCGAAGGGCGCGGGGCCGACTCCAGCACGGCGACGACATCGGCGCCGCCCGCGAGAAGCTCCGCGGCGAGCTGCAGGTTCAGCGGCCCGTTGCCGGCGATCACCACGCGGCGTCCGGGCGCCACGCGGTAGGCGCGTGCGAGCGTCTGGCCGGCGCCGGTGGTCATCACGCCGGGGAGGGTCCAACCGGGAAAGGGCACCGGCCGCTCGTACGCGCCGGGTGCGATCACGAGCTGCCGGCAGCCGATCACGCAGGCTCGCCCGTCGATGAGTGCGGCGACTTCGTGTGCAGAGAAGGCCGCCCAGACCTGCGCGCCCTGGGCGATGGCGACGCCGGCGGCGCGGACTTCGCTTTCCAGCGCGAGGCCCTGCGCGAACTGGCGGTCCGCGGGGGAGGGCGCCGCATGCGAGGGCGCGAGCGGCTTGTAGAACTGGCCGCCGGACTGCGGGCGCTCGTCGAGCACGAGCACGTCGGCACCCGCACGGCGCGCGGCGAGCGCGGCCGAAAGGCCGGCCGGGCCCGCGCCGATGACGAGCACGTCGACCTGCCGGCGATCGGGTTCGGCGCCGGCCTGCGGAGTGAGCGGCTGCAGCGGGTCGTCGGGCGTGCCGGCGGGCTGGGTCGAACGCACCTGCTGGCCGTCCGCCACTTTCGTGAGGCAGGCGCGCTGGCTGGCCTGGCCGTCGACGGTGACGAGACAGTCGAAACACGCGCCCATGCCGCAATAGAGACCCCGGCGCTCGCCGCCGCGGGTATGGCGCATCGCCTTGATGCCGCCGGCCGCCAGCGCCGCGGCGATGGTCTCGCCCTCCAGGCCCTCGACGGGCTGCCCGTCGTACCAGAAGCGCACGGGGCGCCCGGCCGGGGTGATGAAAGGGTGGGTCAGTCTGGCGCTCATGGGCAGTGCGAAGGAAGAACGTCAACTTACGATTGACGCGCCGAATTGTATACGTATACTCAACGTATACATATACCGAACTGCCCGAATTCTTTCCAAGGACTGCCCATGACAGCGTTCCGCGGCACCTATACGGTGCTCATCACCCCCATGACCGCCGACGGCAAGCACGTGGACGTGCCTGCGCTGAAGAAGCTGGTCGATTGGCAAATCGAGGAAGGCATCCACGGGCTGATCCCGCTGGGAAGCACCGGTGAGTTCCTCTCGCTGACGCCCGACGAACGCCAGCTGGTGATCGAAACCTGTGTGAGCACCGCTGCAAAACGCGTGCCGGTGCTGATCGGCACCGGCGCGGAGTGGACCGACGAGTGCGTGCGGCTGAGCCGCGAGGCCGAGAGCATGGGCGCCGACGGCGTCATGATCATTCCGCCCTTCTACAGCACGCCCACCGACGACGAGCTGTTCGAGCACTACCGCAAGGTGGGCGAGGCGATCGGCATTCCGATCATGGTCTACAACAACCCGGCCACCGCCAACGTCGACCTCAAGCCCGAGCTGGTGGCGCGCCTCTCGCGCATCGACAACTGCAAGTACATCAAGGAGTCGACGCTCGAGGTCACCCGCGTGCGCGACATCATCGAGCTGTGCGGCGACCGCATGACGGTGTTCGCGGGCATCCTGGGCTACGAGTCGTTCTGGCTCGGCGCGCAGGGCTGGGTGGCCGTGTGCTCCAACCTCATCCCGAAGATGTCGGCGCGCCTGTTCGAGCTGGTGGCCGACGAGCGCGACATGCCCGCCGCGCTCGCGCTCTACAAGAAGATGCTGCCGATCGTGCGCTGGGTCGGCGGCCACCGCTACGTCGCGGCCTCCAAGGACGGCCTGTCGATGATGGGCCTGCCGGTCGGCAAGCCCCGCGCCCCGCGCCTGCCGCTGCCCGATGCCGATGCCGCCGATCTGCGCCGCGAGCTCGCGCGCCTCGAACTGCTGGACTCGATCCGCGCCTGAGGCAGCCGGCAACTCGTTTCCATCTCTCCCTGACTTCCCACCTCGTCGCCTCGATCCCTTCCTCAAGGACCACACCATGAAACTGCTTCCCGCTCTCGCGTCGGCAACGGCACTCCTCATCTCCTTCGCTGGCGCCGCGAACGCGCAGCAGGCCTGCAAGTCGCCGGTGCCCGATTCGGCGCTCGTCAAGAAGGGCACGCTGACCATGTCGGTCAACCCGACGCTGCCGCCGATGCAGTTCGTCGACCAGACCGGCGCTCTCAAGGGCATGCGCGTGGAGCTGGGCGAGCAGATCGCCAAGCGCCTGTGCCTCACGCCCGAATACGTGCGCATCGAGTTCTCGGCCATGATCCCCGGCCTGCAGGCAGGCCGCTGGGACGTCATCAACACCGGCATCTTCTTCACCGAGGAGCGCGCCAAGCTGATGCAGATGCTCGTCTACGAAGACCAGGCCATCAGCATCAGCGCCGCCAAGGGCAACCCGCTGAAGATCGCCAAGCCCGACGACCTCTCGGGCAAGAGCATCGGCGTGGAGATCGGCGGCTTCGAGGAGCGCAAGGCGCGCGAGCTCGACAAGCAGCTCACCGACAAGGGCATGAAGGGCATGACCATCCGCACCTTCGAGAACTTCGCGATGGCCTTCCAGGCGCTGCGCGCGGGCCAGGTCGAGGTGGCGCTGTCCATCGACTCGACCGGCGCCGAATACCAGAAGCGCGGCGACTTCGAGCGCGTGCTCAACGGCCTGTTCCCCACGCCGGTCGCGCTGGCCGCGCGCAACAAGGAGCTGGCCGCCGCGATGGCCAAGGTCATGAACGACATGAAGGCCGACGGCAGCTTCCAGAAGCTGTTCGACCAGTACGGCGTCAAGGCCGCCGACGGCGCCGTGACGGTCAAGGGCCCGGCGAGCTGAGGGCGCGCCGCCGTCCGCATCGCCATAGAGCAAGCAAGCCAAGGAAACTTCCATGGGACAAGGCTGGAGCTGGTCGGGCTTCTTCGACTACCTGTTCAATCCGTACATCCTCAGCGGCGCGGTGACCACGCTGTGGCTCACGCTCGCGGCGATCGCGGGCGGGCTGGTGGTGGGCTGCGCGCTGGCCCTGGCACGGCTGTCCAGCCACCGGTGGCTGGCGGCGCCGGCGCACTTCTACATCTGGGTGTTCCGCGGCACGCCGCTCCTGGTGCAGCTCATCATCATCTTCACGGGGCTGCCCCAGCTGGGGCTGAAGCTCTCGGTGATCGAGTCGGCGCTGCTGGGCCTCATCCTCAACGAGGCGGCCTACCTCGCCGAGATCGTGCGCGGCGGCATCCAGTCGATTCCCGCGTGGCAGACCAACGCCGCGCGCGCCGTGGGCTTCAGCAGCGCGCAGACCATGCGCTACATCGTGCTGCCGCAGGCCATGCGCCTGATCGTGCCCACGCTGGGCAACAGCATCAACGGACTGCTCAAGACCACCTCCATCACCTCGGTGATCTCGATGGAGGAGCTGCTGCGCCGCACGCAGGTGCTGATCCAGGAGAAGTTCATGGTGCTGGAGCTCTTCATCGTCGCGGCCATCTACTACCTGCTCATGACCACCGCCTGGGACTTCATCCAGCGACGCATCGAGCGCCACTACGGCCGCGCCTACGGCAATGCCTCCGCGGCGCCGGTGGTGCCTGCGGAACCCGCGCTCGAGCAACGCTAGGAAGAACCTGAAAGAAAGCGGAAGGAACGAAAGCCCATGAGCACCTACGACCTGATCCTGCGCAACGCGGACATCGCCACCGCCGGCGACCGCTACACCGCCGACATCGGCGTGCGCGACGGGCGCATCTGCGCCATCGCGCAGGGGCTCGACGCGAGCGCCGCGCGCGAGATCGACGCGCGAGGCCGGCTGGTCACGCCCGGCGGCGTCGACGGCCACTGCCACTTCGACCAGCCCACCAGCGACGGCTCGCGCTTCGCCGACGACTTCCTCTCCGGCACGCGCTCGGCCGCATGCGGCGGCACCACCACCGTGCTGCCCTTCGCCGCGCAGCAGAAGGGCCGCAGCGTGCAGGAGGCCGTGGACGACTACCACCGCCGCGCCGAGGGCAAGGCGGTGATCGACTACGCCTTCCACCTCATCGTGGCCGACGCCACGCGCGACGTGACGCAGCGCGAGCTGCCCGCCTTGATCGAGAAGGGCTACACCTCCTTCAAGATCTACATGACCTACGACGACCTGAAGCTGGACGACCGCCAGATCATCGAGGTGCTCGCCACCGCGCGCCGCCACGGCGCGATGACGATGATCCACGCCGAGAACAGCGACTGCATCGCCTGGCTCACCGAGCAGCTGCTCGACGCGGGCCTCACCGCGCCGCGCTACCACTCCAGCTCGCGGCCGATGGCGGTGGAGCGCGAGGCCACGCACCGCGCCATCGCGCTGGCGGAACTGGTCGACACGCCGATCCTGATCGTCCACGTCTCGGGCCGCGAGGCCGTCGAGCAGATCCACTGGGCGCGCGGGCGCGGGCTGCCGATCCACGCCGAGACCTGCCCGCAGTACCTGTTCCTGAGCGCCGAGGACCTGGGCATCGACCCCGACGACCCGATGCACGGCGCACGCTGCATCTGCAGCCCGCCGCCGCGCGACAAGGCGAACCAGCAGTTCATCTGGAACGGCCTGTCCAGCGGACTCTTCACCATCGTCTCGTCCGATCACGCCCCCTTCAACATGAACGGCAGCGACGGCAAGCGCGTGGCCGGCGACAACGCTTCCTTCGACCGCATCCCCAACGGCATTCCCGGCGTGGAGACCCGCCTGCCGCTGCTCATGAGCGAAGGCGTGCTCAAGGGGCGCATCGACATCCACCGCTTCGTCGAGCTCACCGCCACCAACCCGGCGCGCCTGTACGGCCTGTACCCGCGCAAGGGCACCATCGCCGTGGGCAGCGACGCCGACTTCGTGGTGTGGGACATGTTCCCCGAAGGGCAGGAGAAGCTGCTGTCCAACGACATGCTCCACCACGATGCCGACTACACGCCCTACGAGGGCATGCGGCTGCGCGCGTGGCCCGGCATGACCATCTCGCGCGGGCGCATCGTGTGGCAGGACGGCGTGTTCCAGGCCGAGCCCGGTTCCGGCCAGTTCCTGCCTTGCCTGCGGCCGCGCGCGCCCAACGACGGCAATCCGCTGGACAAATGGCTCTGAAAGAATGGCGCTGAGGCCGCCCGGCCGGCCCTGCTAAGCTCACCCGCCCTCGTGGCTTTCGCCCGTTCCCGCATGCCCAGCCTTCCCAGCCCCACGCAGCCCGCCACCATCACGATCGCCCCCCTGGAGGTGCGCTCCGCCAGCCTGGCCGAACAGGCCTACGACCGGCTGCGCACGCTGATCCTCGATCGGCAGATCTCGGCCGGCAGCCCGCTGCAGGAGGCACGGCTGGCAGAAGACCTGCGCATCTCCCGCACGCCCATGCGCGAGGCGCTGGTGCGGCTGGCGGGCGAGGGCCTGCTGGTGCGGCGCGACGCGCGCTCCTATGCCGTGCGCGCGCTCGGCACCAAGGAGTACTTCGACTGCATGCGCGCGCGCGAAGTCATCGAGTGCGAGGCGATCGCACTGGCAGTGGGCAAGATCACCGATGCGGAGATCGACGCGCTGGAGGCCGACATCGCCACGCTGGGCGGCGGCGAGCACAGCGAGACCGAGCACTGGCACTTCGACGACCGCTTCCACCTGCTGATCGCCACGGCCAGCGGCAATGTCGTGTTCCCGCGGCTGGTGGAGGAGCTTCGCGTCAACGCGCGGCTCTTCCGTCTGCACAGCCCGCTGCACAGGCATTCGGAGAACCACGACGAGCACGGAGAGATCGTCCGTGCGCTGCGCGAGCGTGACGCCGAGCGCGCACGCTCCGCCATGCGCGACCACCTGCGCAGCCTGCAGGAAGACGTGAAGCGCGCGCTGATCGAGTGACGGCTCAGGCAGCGCGCTCCTGCGGCTTCTTCGACCTCGGCGCCTCGCTTCGCGCCAGCCAAAGCCCGCTGGCGATGATCAGCGCACCGCCGCCCAGCGTCCATGCATCGGGCGCGGCGTTCCAGAACAGCCAGTCGATCAAGAGCCCCCAGGCCAGGGCGCTGTACTCGAACGGCGCGATGGCTGCGGCCTGCCCGTGGCGGAAAGCCTCCGCGATGGCGAGCTGGCCCAGGAAGCCGCTCAGGGCCAGGCCCGCGAGCACCCAGGCGTGCTGCGGCTGGATGGGCACCCATTGCGGCGCCGCCAGCAGGCTGCCGCCCAGGGCCATGCCGGCGGTGGTCCAGAAGACCAGCGCGGCGCTCGGCTCGGTGCGGCTGATGAGCCGGCCCAGCATGTTCGACAGCGCATAGCAGACAGCCGCCACCAGGATCGCCAGCGCGCCGGGCGAGAGAAAGGCGTCCTGCTCGGGCCGCAGCGCGATCACCACGCCTGCGAAGCCCAGCCCGATGGCCACCCAGTGCCGCGGCAGGATCGATTCGCCCAGCAACGGCACAGCGATGAGCACCATCAGCAGCGGCGCGATGAAGGTGAGCGTATAGGCCTCGGCCAGGCCCAGCGTCCTCAGGCCGTACACGAAAAGCACGAGCATCGCCATGTTGAGCGTGGCGCGCAGCAGGTGCAGGCGCCAGCGCAGCCGGCGGTTGAAGACGCCGCCCGCCTCGCGCCGCCAGGCGATATACAGGCACACCAGGGGCAGGGCGGTCAGGCCGCGCAGCGCCGTCACCTGCAGCGGCGGGTAATGGCCGGCCAGGGTCTTGAGCATGGCGTCCATGCAGGCGAAGAAGGCGCAGGCCAGCAGCATCGCCACGATGCCGCGCAGGGTTCCGGTCGGTTGCATGGATGGGATCGTCGCGCGGCAGCGGCCGGGACGGGGATTGTTGTTCTAGACCGCCGAGCATAGGGCCCCGCGAACATCCCTGCTGCCGTGCGGCGACGCGGCTCGTGGATGCGGAACACGCCCGCGCTTGTCGATGGGGCTGCGCATGGCAGCCGCCATAGGGAGGCGAGATCCGTCACATCACGTCAGATCACGTGGCGCCGGTGCCGTTGCCCTCACGGTTGCCGGTGCGGGCGCAGCCGAGGTTGAACTGCCTCTCCAGCACGCGCTGCATCTGCCGCGTCAGCCTGGCGATCCCGCCGGTGCCGCTCGCTGCGCGCCCGATCAGCGCGCCGCCGGCCGCGCCGGCAGCCAGCCGCGCCGCGAGCGAGCGGCTGCGCCCGGCCGCCAGCAGCAGCAGGACGCCCACGCCCAGCACCACCAGATGCTCGCCGGGGTAGTCCTCGCGCTGCGCGTCGACGCGCCTGAATTCGTTGATCGTGGATTCCAAAGACATGGCTGAAGCTCCTTCGTTGCAGTTTCCAGCCGTTGTTCTTAGCCCGGGGCGCCATGCACCGTTGTAGGCGTTCGCCATGCCCGCGTCGACGAACGCGCCGCAAAGGTGCCGATCAGGGTTTTCCTGATCGTGGCCCCGCGAATCGGGCCACGGCCACGTCACATGGCCGTCATCAGCTATGAAAACAATAGCATTCAGTTCCGATCCGCAGATCGTTCCTCGTAAACGCTATATCTAGCCCGACTCTTGCTAAGCAAAATCCCCGACGGATTTCACGTCACGCAAGATCGAGGACCACACAGCAATGAACCCTAAGCGTCTCCGCCGGCCGCTGGCCGCGCTGGTATTGGGCGGCACAGCAGCATTCCTCGGGGCCGTGAGCACGGCCCATGCGTTCACCAACCCGCCCATCCAGATGGCGCAGGGCATCGAATACATGTGCGGCGGCGCCGCCAGGGACGAGGCCGCGTTCATGGAAATGGTCTCGCCGCGCTGGGCCGCCACCATCGAGCTGGGCATCAGCGACGGCAAGGGCGCACTGCAGCCGGGCTTTCCGGCCAAGGCCTCGGTGGAGATCCGCCAGAAATACACCGGCCAGCCGGTGATGAGCGTGGAATCGCAGAGCCCCTACATGCTCGCGCGCCTGAATCCGGGCGCCTACGACGTGAACGTGACGCTCGGAGGCCTCACGCTGACGCAGACGATGGTCGTGATCGCGGGCGTGCCGGCGCGCGCCTCCTTCGCGTGGCCATCGAACTTCGACATGGCCTCGGTGACGCCGCCGCAGGCGCAGACGCTCGCGCAGTCCTCCGCCAGCGTCCGCTGAGCCCGGCCCGCCAAGGCGGGCGGGGGCAGGCCCCCAGGTCAGACTTTCCTAAGCCGTGCGCCGCACAGTGGCTTCGTGGCCTGTTGCCATGACGACCAAGGAAAGAAAGGACCTGAGCATGAACTCCCGTTTCCCATCCTCGCTGCGCGCGCTGCGGCCGCTGGCGGCCGCGATGTTCTGCGGCGCCGTCCTGTTCGGCGCGCTCTCGCCCGCGCAGGCCGCGATGAATCCGCCGATCTACATGTCGCACGGCGTCGAGTACATGAGCGGCGGCATCGGCAGCGACGAGGCCAGGCTGATGGAGACGGTTTCTCCACGCTGGCCCGCCACCTTCGAATTCGCGGTCAAGGACAGCAAGGGCGCCGACTTCGCCTCCAACGTGCACGTGACGGTGCGCGACAGCAGCGGCCAGGCGCTGCTCGACAACGTGGTCTCGGGCGGCCCCTTCATGGTGGCGCGGCTCGAGCCGGGCAGCTATGAAGTCGAGGCCCGGCTGGGCGGCCAGGTGCTGAAGCAGCAGCTTCGCGTGCCGGAGGGTGCGACGGCCAAGGCGACGTTCGTCTGGCCGGCCGGCACCGACATGGCCTCGGCCGGCACGCGCGCGGTGCAGTAGCACGAGGCTCCGGGGCGCCGGACGCGGCCCCGGATCTGGCGCACAATCACGGATTCGCCGGCCGCAAGGCTTGCTATCCGGGCATCGACAGCTATAGAAAAAATAGCGACCCAGGGCGCCTCGCGGTGTCTTGAATGCGCGGCATGCGCCTTGCAGATGGCCTGTCCCGGGCAGTGCCCGACCCCATTGCCCCGATGCCGATCCGTCCCCTGAGCGCGCTCACCGCGCTGTTGCACGTCTATATCGCGCTGCGCCTGCTGCCGGCGCTGGCCGTGCTCACTCCCGCCTGGCCGCTGGCGCTCGCCGCGCTGGTGGTGTCGGCGGTGACGATTCCCCTGCCTTTCGTCTCGCGCCGCGGCCGCCGCGAGGGTGCCGGCAACAGCGACCTGCTCAAGTGGACCGGCCTGATCAGCATGGGCTGGTTCTCCTCGATGTTCGTGCTGACGCTGGTGCGCGACGCCGGACTGCTGCTGGCCTGGCTCGCGGGCGCGGCGGGCGGCCTGCAGGTGCCGTGGAATGCGCTGCTGCCCTGGAGCGCACTCGCAGTGCTCGTGGTGGCCACCGCCACGTCGGTGGTCGGCTTCCTGAACGCGCGCCGCACGGCCGGCGTGAAGCGGGTGGAGGTGCCGATCCGCGGCCTGCCGCAGGCGCTCGAGGGCTTCACCATCGCGCAGCTCAGCGACATCCACGTGGGGCCGACGATCCGCAACAGCTACATCCAGCGCATCGTCGACGCGGTGAACCGCCTGGGCGCGGACGCCATCGCCATCACCGGCGACCTGGTCGACGGCAGCGTGCCCGAGCTGCGCGAGCACATCGCCCCGCTGGCCGGGCTGCGCGCACGGCACGGGACTTTCGTGGTCACCGGCAACCACGAGTACTACGCGGGCGCGCATGCCTGGATCGACGAACTGCGCCGCCTGGGCCTGAAGGTGCTGCTCAACGAGCACGTGGTGCTGCAGACGCGCAACGTGCGCGGCGCGCAGACCGACGAAGAGCTATTCGAAAGCGCGCTGGTGCTCGCGGGCGTGACCGACTTCACCGCCGGCCATTTCGACGCGGCACATGCCAGCGACCCGCACCTGGCGCTGCACGACGCGCCGCCGCTGGTGCACACGCGCGTGCTGCTCGCGCACCAGCCGCGCAGCGCGCCGCTGGCGGCCGCGGCCGGCTACCAGCTGCAGCTGTCGGGCCATACGCACGGCGGCCAGTTCTTTCCGTGGAACCTGTTCGTGCCGATGCAGCAGCCCTTCACGGCCGGCCTGCACCGGCTGCACGACATGTGGGTCTACGTGAGCCGGGGCACCGGCTACTGGGGCCCGCCCAAGCGCTTCGGCGCGCCTTCCGAGATCACGCTGCTGACGCTGGTGCCGGCGGAGGCCTGAAGAGGCTCAGGACTCTTCGAGCCCCGACAGCCGCCGCGCGTTGGAAGTGGCGGCGGCGTGGATCGGCGTGAGGCCCTGCCTTGCGATGTCCGCCGCGATCGCGGGCAGCTCGCTCGCCGCATCGACCGTGTCCGCCGCCGATTGCACGAAGGCGTCGCCGTGCGCGGCCGCCTGTGCCGGCGTGACGCTGCCTGCGAGCGAGAAGAAGGCCGTCGTGCTCTGCAGCCACTGCTGCAGCACCCGGTTGGCCAGCGAGAAATGGCTGCTGTGCCACTGCCGCGCCATTGCGATGCCCGACTCGCTCGCGGCCTCGAGCTTTTCCTGCCCCATGAGCTGGAACTCGGCGAGATCGTCCGCGCTGGGGGCGAGCCCCGCACGGGCCATGCGTCCGGTGCGCATGCCGATCACGAGGCCGGAGGACAGCAGCAGCTCGTGGGTCTTGAGCGCCAGGTCGAGCCACTGCTGCGTGAGCGGTGCCTGAAGGCGAGCGACTGGACTTGAAGAAGAAGACGACATGTTGTGGGAAGGGCCGTAGAGGAAGTCGAGGCCACTATAGGCGCGAGCCGGCGCAAGCGGTTGGTGCACAAGAACGGCGGTTGTGCATTTTTGTTGATCGAGTCCTACTTTCCGATGTGGAAATTACGTGCCGCTCGGGTGCGAACAGCAGCGGAGATTGAAGATGGCCTCTCGATTCCATCCGGTGCACTCGCCAGCCACATCATGAGATTCCACATCCGCCTGCCTGCCGCCGCAACCGCTCTGGTCGCGGGTCTTCTCGGTCTGGCGGGGCCCAGTGCCCATGCCTTCGAAGACAAGGAGCGCGGCTTCTACGTCGAAGGCGGCCGTGCGGCGCACGGTGAAAGGGGCAGCACCAATTCGGCGACGGTGGGCATGACCATTCCGTGGTCGCCGCGGCAGCCGGTGCAGGAGGGTGCGCTCACCACCTACTGGGATCTGTTCCTGAGCAACTGGCATGCGCCGGCGCTGGCCGACGGTCCGCACGACTACGCGCAGATCGGCGCGATCTACACCTGGCGCTACCGTTTCGACCACGGCAGCTCGCCCTGGTTCGCCGAAGGCGGCGTCGGTGCCACGGTGATGGACCACGTCTACCGCACGCCCGACCGCAGCTTCAGCACCGCCTTCCAGTTCACCGAGGCGATCGGCATCGGACGCAGCTTCGGCGAGCACGGCGCGCACGAACTTGCGCTGCGGCTGCAGCACTTCTCCAACGCCGGCATCAAGAAGCCCAACCCGGGCGAGAACTTCGTGCGGCTGCGCTACACGTATCACTTCTAGGTACGCCTAGCGCCTGCCGCGCAGCCGCCGGGCCCGCGCCTCGGTGAACAGGTAGGCCAGCGCGGCCACCGCCAGGGGCAGCAGGTAGTAGAGGCCCCTGTACGCCAGCAGCGCGCCGAGCAGCTGAGCCTGCGGCACCTTGTGGGACAGCAGCGCGACGAACACGGCCTCCAGCACGCCGAGGCCCGCCGGCACGTGAGTGACGACGCCGGCCACCGCCGCCACCAGCAGCACCGCGAGCACCTGCACGTACGCCACCTGTCCCTGCAGCAGGAACCAGATCACGCCCCCGATCAGCGACCAGTTGGCGCACGACATCGCCAGCTGCAGCGCCGCCATCGCAAGCCCCGGCACCTTGAGGCCATGGCCGCGCACCCGCAGCACACGCCCGCGCGCGAAGATGCACACCGCCACGTAGGCCAGCGCGACCGCCAGCAGCGCCGCACCGAGGATGCGCAGCCCCTCGCTGCCGATCTTCCACTCGGGCGGCAGCGCCATCGGCCAGAAGCAGAAGGCCGCGCCGGCCACCACGAGGTAGCCCAGCCAGTTCGTCAGCATGCTGAAGCCGAGCACGCGCGTGATCGTGTCGTTTGAAAGCCCCAGCCGCGAGTACAGCCGGTAGCGGAAGGCCACGCCGCCTACCAGCGAGCCGAGGTTGAGGTTGAAGGCGTAGCTGATGAAGGTCACGCCCATCACCGTGGGCGTGCCGAGCTTGTGCCGAGTGAGGTGCCGGCCCAGCAGGTCGTAGGTGCTGTAGAGGGCGAAGCTGCCGGCCGCCAGTGCGCCGGCCGCGAGCAGCGATGCGGCGGGCAGCGCGCGGATCGCGTCGAACACGTCCTCCCACTCGACGACGAGTGCCTGCCGCACGATCAGCCACGCGATCAGCGCGAAGAAGCCCCACACCGCCACGCGGCGCGCCCAGGGCCACCAGCTTTGGCGCGAGAGGGCCATGGTGCTCATGAGGGGGCGGCTCCTGCTTCGGCTCAGGCCGCTTCGGTCTGCGTGGCGCCGCCGGTCGGATTGCTGAGGCCGGTGTCGCGCCGGCTCGCCAGGTCGGTGGCCTCCGCCGGCGTCAGGCGCGGCACGTGGCGCGGCAGGCGGCCCAGCAGGGCGGGATACCAGCGCAGGATGTGGAAGACGAAGAAGCTGCGCACCAGCCGCCAGCCGCTCCATTCGCTGGCCAGGTCTGCGGCCTCCACCTGCTTGCAGCTGCACTGCATCAGCTTGTCGAGGCGCTCGGCCAGCACGCTGTTGAAGGCCTCGTCGCGCACGACCACGTTGGCCTCCAGGTTGAGCGAGAGGCTCAGCGGATCGAGGTTGCTCGAACCCACGGTGCTCCATTTGCCGTCCATGAGCGCGACCTTGCCGTGCAGCGGGCGGTCGCAGTACTCGTAGATGCGCACGCCCGCGTGAAGCAGGTGGTGGTAGAGCATGCTGGCGGCGGTCTTCACGATCGGCATGTCGGGCTCGCCCTGCAGGATGAGCCGCACGTCCACGCCGCGCCGCGCCGCGCGCCGCAGTTCCTTGATGAGCCGGTAGCCCGGAAAGAAATACGCATTGGCGATCACGATGCGCTCGCGCGCGGCGCGGATGGCCGCGCGGTACTGCCGCTCGATGTCGTTGGTGTGGCGCCGGTTGTCGCGCGTGACGAACATGGCGTCGGCAGTGCCTGCATGCGGCATGTGCGCGACACCCGGCGCCTGGCGCAGCCTGCGGCGGAACCAGCCCGCGCCCTTGCCGCCCAGCGCGATGGCGCGCAGCACGAACTGGTGGATCTCGCCCACGATCGGGCCCTGCAGCTCCACTGCGTAGTCCTGCTTGGCCATGGGGCCGTAGTCGAGCATGTGGTCGGCCGAATAGTTGATGCCGCCGACGAAGGCGCGCTCGCCGTCGACCACCACGATCTTGCGGTGCATGCGCCTGAACACGTTGAGCCGCTGTCCCATGAAGCGGCGGCCCGGATCGAACACGCGCACCTTCACGCCGGCCGAGGTCAGCCCCTCGATGAACTCGCGCGAGAGATCGGGCGAGCCGAAGCCGTCGATCATCAGGTCGACCTTCACCCCGCGCAGTGCCGCCTCGCGCATGGCGGCGTGCAGCTGCAGGCCGACCTTGTCCTCGAACAGGATGAAGGTCTCGACGATCACCTCCCGCCGTGCCTGGCGGATGACCTCGAACACGCGCGGGAAGAACTCCTCGCCGTTTTCCAGCAGCTCGATGCTGTTGCCCGGGATCCAGTGGTTGCTTGCGCCGTTGCCGTTGTTCATGTCGGGCCCGTTCACAGATCGATCTCCGCCACCAGCGGCGCGTGGTCCGACAGGTGCGACCACGGACGGCGCGGCAGCACCACGGGCGCGTGCGCGCCTGCATTGCGCACGTAGATGCGGTCGAGCGACAACACCGGGAATCGCGCAGGAAAGGTCCGCGCCGCTCGGCCGGTGGCATGCACGAAGACCTCGCGCAGCGAGGCGCCCTTTTCGAGGATGTCGTGCGCGCGGCCGCGCCAGTCGTTGAAGTCGCCCGCCACGATCAGCGGTGCGTCGGAGGGCACCTCGTCGCGCACGATGTGGCACAGCAGCTCCAGCTGCTGCTGCCGGTGCGCCTCGGCCAGGCCGAGGTGGGTGCAGATCACGTGCACGTCGACCACCCGGCCGGGCAGGCGCAGCACGCAGTGCAGCAGGCCGCGCTTCTCGGGCCCGCTCACCGACACGTCGTGGTTGCGGAAATGCACGATCGGGAATTTCGACAGCACCGCGTTGCCGTGATGCCCCTTGGGGTACACCGCGTTGCGGCCGTAGGCGAACTGCGGCCAGATGGTGTCGGCCAGGAATTCGTAGTGCGGCGCCTCGGGCCAGTTGCTCACGCGGCGCGAATGGCGCGAATGGGTGCCCAGCACCTCCTGCAGGAACACCACGTCGGCGCCCACGGTGCGCACGGCGTCGCGCAGCTCCGGCAGGATGAACTTGCGGTTGAGCGCGGTGAACCCCTTGTGGGTGTTCACCGTCATCACCTTCAGCGAGGTTGGCGCGACCTGCGCCGCAGCCCCTGCAGGCTGGGCTGTCTCGGCGTCGGGCGCGGTGGCGTCGGGAATGATGGGCGAGGAAGACATCGTCGTACAGGTTGTACGTGGCCCAGCCCTGGCCGACTGTAGGAACGCGCCAACTTCTTCCCGCCGCCATCCTGCCGCCGCCTTCGTACCCGGGCGGCCGGCTCCTACAGGCATGCATACCGCACCCCCACACGGGCGGAATTTCGAGGCTCCTACGGTGACTTCACGGTCCGCAAAGAAAGCAAGGAGTAGGAGTAAAGGCCCCGTTGCTCCTTCATGCGGAATGAACAAATGGATTCAGCCACAAGGAGATTACCCATGAGACATCAAGCAGCTTCCCTCCGCGCCACCGTCCTGGCCGCGTTGCTCGCCACCGCAGGCTTCGCCATGGCGCAGACGACTTCCATTCCAGCCCAGCCCGACCCGTCGGTGGGCGGCGAGGCCAGCACCATGACGCCGGCCGGCGTCGCCAACCCGCCGCAGCGCCCCGACAACTCGGCGCCGATGTCGCGCGATTCCGTGAAGGCAGAGGCGCGCGCCCACAACCGCAACAACGCCAACAACCCGGTGCCCAAGGGCGAGGTGACGACCACCGTCAACCACCAGCCCAATGCCATGCCGCAGCCGACCGGCGAGATGTCCCGCGCGGAGGTCAGCCAGACCGGCCGCAAGGTGACGCCGCGCTTCGGCGAGAAGGGCGAACGCCCGGACGTGGTGACGAACCCGACAGACAAGACCGGCACGCCGAAGTAGTCACGAAGGGCCATGCCGCGATGGCCTGATGGCCGATGAAAAAGCCCGCAGCGCTTTCGCGTTGCGGGCTTTTTCATTGGATGCCGCCGGGCGGCGCTCGATCAGCTCTTGGCGGGGGCCGCAGGCGCACCGTGGTTGGCGCCGTCATGGCCGCGGTGGCCGCGATGGCCGAAGTGCGCGGTCTCGGTGTCGAAGGTCTTCTGCTGCTCGGGCGTCAGCGCGGCGTAGAAGGTCTTCGTGGCTTCGGCGCGCTTGGCGAACATCGCGCTGCGCTCGGCCTGGCGGGCCTGCATGCGTTCCAGGCGTTCGGGCGTGGTCAGCTTGGCGAACTCGGCGCGGTCCATGTGCGGACGCGGACCGGCCGGCGGCTGCGTCGCGCTCGTGTAGGTGCTCCATGCGCCTTCCTGCGCCGAGGTGAGCTTGAGCTTTTCCTTCAGCGCTGCGAGGCGCTTGGCGCGGTGTTCCTTCATGCGCTCCATGCGCTGGGCCGGATCCATGCGCTTGTGCTGCGCCTTGGGCGCGGCGGCGTTGTCGGCCTGGGCCACCGCCGCGGTGGGCGCGGCTGCGGACGGAGCGGCTGCCGGCGCTTGAGCGAAGGCGCCCGAGGAGGCGAGGGCGGCCGAACCCAGCAGGCTGGCCCAGACGATGCGTTGGCGAAGAGAAATCATGAGAAGTGCTTCCTTTCGAAGAAGCCTGCCACCGATGGGCAGCAGGTGAGACGAAGTGTGGAAGCCCTCTGTATCGCATCCGTTAGCCCGGCGTGAGCTTGCGTAAAGAATGATGAACAGGGCATCGGACCCTGCGCAGGCTGCCCGCGGCGTGCGGGCTCTGCATCACTTGGGCCGCGGCCGCTTCAGCCCGCGGTCCGGCGGCTGAAGCCTTCCCGCACGCAGCTCGGCGACACCCCTGGCGACGGCGCGGGCCACCTGGCGCACCTCCTCCTGCACGTCGGCGTCGGCATCCAGCGTGTCGTGGCTGGTGGCGTACGGCTCGTAGTAGCCGATGTAGCGGTCCAATCGGGCCTGCGTGCCGGAGTCGATCAGGCCCATCCAGTCGAGCCAGTCGCAGAGGTTGCGGCGCAGGCCTTCCACGCCGGCCACGTCGCCGTGCACCACCACGCCGTAGACACGGCCGTCGAGGTGCTTGGGATAGCCCCAGCCTTCCAGCTCCAGCGCCTTGGCCTCCTCGGGTTTCTTGCCGTGCGTGCTCGTGGGATCGGGATTCCCACCGTCGGCGCAGACCAGCCGGTCGATCATCAGCTTCAGCGGGCTCGTGGCCTGGTACCAGTGCGTGGGCGTCAGCAGGATCACCCCGTGTGCGGACACCCAGCGCTCGTAGATCTCGTTCATCCAGTCGCCGGTCTGGCGCAGCGAATGGTTGGGGTAGCAGCTGCAGGGCCAGTGGCACAACGGCATGGCGGTGGAGACGCAGCCCTTGCAGGGATGGATCTGCCGGCCGTATTCGGAGGTGAGCAGGCTCAGGTCGAGCAGGTCGGTCTCGATGCCGCTGCCCTCCAGCACCTCGCGCGCGACCTGCGCGAGTCGCCAGGTCTTGGAGACTTCGCCGGGGCAGGTGCCGTCGTTGCGCGGCGAGCCGTTCACCAGCAGCACGCGCGAAGGTGTCTGCGGCTGGCTCCACGCTGCCTGCGCGGCGTCGAGGCGCGCCTTGGCCTCCAGCCAGTCGACAGAGAGTTCGTACCCGGGATCGGCATAGCCCGGCCCGGCCTTGCGGGTGACGGGCGCCTTGCGGCCCTCCTCGTATGCCTGCCATGCGATGAGCTCGATGCGCCGCAGCGAGTCGGCCTCGGCGCGGAAGGCCGGGTCTTGAAAAGGCTGCATGAAGCGTTCGTGGAACTCGGCGCGCTGCAGCGTCTCGGGCGCCTGTCCTTTCCGGATCGTGGGGGGCATGCGCGCAATCTAGGCTGCGCGGCGCGCAGCCGGTGCGTGTGCGCGATGCCGATTTCCGGTAGGCGGGCGACTACATGCCTTGCCCGCAACGAGCGTTCAGCCGAGCTTTCCGCTCTGGAAGTCGTGCACTGCCTGCCTGACCTGCTCGGGCGTGTTCATCACGAAGGGCCCGTACTGCGCGATGGGTTCGTTGAGCGGCTTGCCGGCGATGAGCAGGGCGCGCGCCGGGCTGTGGTTGGTCGCGCCGGCGCGCAGCACCACGCCGTCGCTGTGGGGCTCGTTGGCGAGGATGGCCATGCGCCGCGTGGGAATCTCGCTGCCGGCGATCCACAGCGATTCGCGGAACACATACACCAGCGCGTTGTGGTCGTGCGGCAGCGGCTGCGCGAATTCGGCGCCCGGCTGCAGCTCGATGTCGAGGTAGAGCGGCTCGGTGTGGGCGCGCCGCACGGCGCCTTCGATGCCGTGGCTCGCGCCAGCGATCACGCGCACGCGCACGCCGCCGGAGGTGGTGAATTCGGGAATCTCCTCGCTCTGGATGTCGCGATACCAGGGCTCGCGCATCTTGTCCTTTGCCGGCAGGTTGAGCCAGAGCTGGAAGCCTTCCATCAAGCCTTCCTCCTGCTCGGGAAGTTCGCTGTGCACGAGGCCGCGGCCTGCGGTCATCCACTGCACGCCGCCGTTCTCGAGCAGCCCTTCGTGGCCGGCACTGTCGCGGTGCCGCATGCGCCCCGCGATCATGTAGGTGACGGTCTCGAAGCCGCGGTGCGGATGGCTCGGGAAGCCGCCGATGTAGTCGCCCGGGTTGTCGCTGCCGAAGGCATCGAGCATGAGGTACGGGTCGAGCCGCTTCTGCAGTGGCTGCTGCAGCACGCGGGTGAGCTTCACGCCGTCACCATCGCTGGTGGAGACACCGGCCACGATGTGGTCGATGCCGCGCGGCGTGGCGACGGGATCGGTGGGGTGGTTGGCGTGGTGGTTGGCGTTCGTCATGCGCCCATGGTGGCACTAACTCCCCCTCCGCGCCACCCGTGCGCTGTCAGCCGGCAGCGCGTACGGGCTGTCGCGTCAGGGCCACTGCTGGCGCAGCCAGTAGCTGTATTTCCAGTGCGTCTCGAAACCGGCGCGCCGATACAGGGAGCGCGCCGCCTGGTTGCCCGCATCGACCTGCAGGAACACCCGCTCGAAGCCGCGCTCCGAGGCGGCCTGCGCCAGCCCGGCCAGCACGCGGCCCGCCAGGCCGCGGCCGCGCTGCGCCTGGTCGGTCCGCATGCCGTGCACGCTGGCCCAGCCGTGGCCGAAGGCCATGGCGCCGGCGGCCAGCGTCCGCCCGTTCTCGCGCACGCTGGCGTAGAGGGTGCCCTCGGCGCGCGAGAGCATCCGCACGCGATGGGCGCCGTCCACCGGGTCGAAGCCCTCGCCGAGGAACAGCGCCGACCACGCGCCGTCTGGTGCGCCGTCGACGTCGGCCAATGCCGCGCCCGGCCCCGCCACCTGCCGCATGCGCCGGACCGAGGCGATCTGCACGCAGGTGGGACTGTCGGCGACGTAGTGCCTGCGTTCCAGCTCGGCACGCAGGCTGTCGAAACACGGTGCGTCGGCCAGCCGCAGCGCGGGCGCCGCCTGGTGGCTGTCGTAGCGGTCCTCGATGCGGTCGAGCGTCGCGGCCTCGACCGCATCGCGGTGCAGCGGTACGGCCGACTTCGCGCGCTTGACGGTGCCGCTCGTGAAGGGCAGGAGCCAGCCGTCGATTTCTTCCGCCACGTCGGGCGAAACCGCCGCGATGGTGGCCCGCTCGATGGCTTCGATCTCGGCCGCGGACAGTTGGAGCGTGCTCATTGCGTGACGGCCTCCGGCGCCGTGAACTTCGCCGCGGCCACGCTCTTGAGCAGGGCTTCGCGCTGGTTGCGGCTGATCCCGCGGATGCCTTCGGCGATCCACTTGATGCGCTCCGGGTCGACCTGGCCGTCGCGCCGCCATTGCTCGAGCACGGCCTGCGGCTTGTGCAGCATGGCAGCGAGCCACACGGCCTGCGCCGGCTCGAGCGTGCGCGCGCTGCGCTTGAAGTAGCGCTTCGCCGCCGCCTCGGCGCCGCAGATGTTGCCGCCCCATGGCGCGTTGTCCAGGTACAGCTGCAGGATGCGGGCCTTGCCCAGCGTCTGCTCCATCTCGACTGCGTAGAGCAGCTCGCGCAGCTTGCGCTCGGCGGTTCGGTCGCTGCCGGTTACCAGCAGCTTGGCGAGCTGCTGCGTGAGCGTGCTGCCGCCGCGCCGCGTCTGGCCAGGCTTCTGGTTGTTGTCGATGGAAGCGAGGATCTCGGTCAGGTCGTAGCCGCCGTGGGTGAAGAAACGCTGGTCTTCGGCAGCGATGACGGCGCGCGCCAGCCAGCTGTCGTTGGCCAGCTTCGCCGACGGGCCGCAGCTGGTGCGCGCGCCCAGCATGGCCTCGGTGCCCAGCCCTTCCACGGTGAACTGGCTGATGGTGGGCTGCACCGCGAAGGTGGCCTCGGGCAGCACCAGCTGGCCGCGCAGCGCGAGCGTGCCGCCGATGCGGGCGCGCTGGAGTTCGGGCAGCGCGGGCACAAGCACGGCGTACCAGCGGGCGATGGGCGCGTCCTGCACGCTGGCGTTGAGGTGGATGTTCCTGGGCATGAGCCTGCCGTCCCAGTTGCCATGCAGCTGGCTCGTGTCGTTGCTCTGCGGCGTGGCCTCGAAGGTGCCGGCGAGCGTGTTGCCGTCGCGCCTGACGGTGGCGACCAGGCGTTCGACGCGGATCGGCTGGGTGCCCAGCGCCGGCACGTCGGCGCTGCACGGCGCGCACTGCATTTCCAGCATCTCGCCGGCCGGCTTCCAGGCGAAGCGCACGGTGCCGAAGCGGGTGTCGAACGAACGGCCGTCGAGGTAAGGCGCGAACCATGTCGAGGTGGCCACGCGCACCGCCGTCGGCACGCCGATCTCGAAATTCAGCGGCCCCGCCTTCACCGTCGTGCTCCATTCGCCGGCAGCCGGTGCGAGCGCCAGCCTTACTATCAAAAAGATAGCTACACAGGCCGTAATGACCAGGGCCAGCAGGCCATAGAGCACAAATCGCAGGGTCTTCTTCACAGGCAGGTTTCTCAGATCGGTCTCGCTACGGTGACAGCTTGCCACGGCCCATGCGATTGGCCGCTGGCGGCTGCCCAGTACCAGCTTGAAGTGTCTGTGAAAGCCGTGCCTTGGGCGTCGACGATGCGCTCGCAGACGCGGATTTTTTGCGCTCCGTGCCGTTGCGCAACAAAACAGCGCCACATGCGCTCCTGGGCGTCGCGCTCCAGCCGCGCCTGCTCGATGCGGTAGCCCAGCGCGCGGTAGCAGTCCGCGGCCGGGTGCAGCATGCGCGTGGGCTGGCTGACCTCGCGCATCACCAGCGTCCGGGTGCCGTCGGTCATGCGGCCGATGGCGCCGGGGAAGCGGTCGGCAAAACGCTGCTCCACGTCGCTCAGCGCCAGCGGGCGCAGCGCGGCGCCGTCCCACTCGCTCGGCCACTCGTGCGAGGCGACGGCAGGCGCCATCGGTTCGGCCGGGGTGCGCAGGGCGGCCGTGGCCGACCACAGCATGCACATCAGCATCGCCAGCGCGAAAGCCGTCTTGTGGCCGATGCGGTTGATGAAATGGTTCGCGAACCAGCGTTCAAAGAACGGTGTCGACATGGCGGGCTCCCTGGGTGGTGATCAGGCCCGGAATGGGCAGTTCGGCAGCTTCGGGCGCGGGGCGGGCCGGCACCATCAGCCGGGCGATGGCGCCGCACACCGCGGCCAGCAGCACCAGGCCCAGCGCGTTGTGCGCCCACGGCGCGAGCGGATTGCCGGCGCCCTCGAAGGCGATCAGCACGCTGTTGCGCACGATGTTCCCGGCAAGTACCAGCAGGCCGACCATCGGCAGCCGCGCCATGAAGTCGCGGCCGCTGCGCGAAGCCCACAGCGCGACCGCGCAGGCCGTGAAATAGCCCAACCACACCATCTGCACGCCGGAGCAGGGCGCATCGACGATGACCAGCCGGCCGTCGACCGCCAGGGTGGCGCCTTCGCGCGCCACCTCGAAGCCGGGCGACAGCAGCCAGCGGCTGACCTCGGCCGTCACCACGCGCAGCGGATAGCCGGCATAGAACTGCAGCGACGAGAGCAGCGGCAGCGCGAGCACCGCGAGGCCTGCCACCGGCAGCGCCGCCACCTTGCGCGGCAGGAAGGCCAGCAGCCCGCAGGCCAGCGCCAGCACCGCGACCAACCCGGCCGCGAGCGGCGGCAGCGCGGGCACGAAGCCGAGCCCCGTGCGCATCAGCGTCGCGAGCACCGTGCCCGCACCGGCCAGCGCCAGCCAGCCCAGGCGCGGCGATGCGCGCAGCTCGCGCCGGCGGCTCCAGGCCAGCGCCGCGAGCGCGACCAGCGCCAGCAGGCCCAGCGGATCGTCGGAGCCGTCGCGCATGCGCTGGGCCATCCACACCCAGGTGGGCATCAGCGCGACGAACTGCAGGCCGATCCAGCCGGCGGCCGGCGTGCGGTCGATGTGGATGCCCCAGTCCACGATGCGCGGATGGCGGTGGGCAAGCATTGCCAGTGACATTCTTTTCTTTCTTACGGACGGGTCAGGCGGTGAAGCGGCGCGCGTCGTTGCGGCGCGCGCGGCGGCGCAGCATGGCGAGCATCGACAGCACGACGGCGATGGCGCCCAGCGACTCGGGCTCGGGCGTACTCGGCACCTCCGCGCCGAGCGCCAGCTCGCTCACGCCTTGCGGCAGGGGCAGCGGCTGGTCCACACCCACGCTGTCCTGCGGCGCGACGTTGCGCACCACCTTGTCGACGGCGATGAAGCTCGTGTATTGCGTGAGCAGGCTGTACTTCAGGCCGAGCTCGGTGATGCGGTCCTTCAGGGCCGTGCCGCCTTCCAGCGTCTCCTGGTCGCTCAGGCTCTGGATGCGGTGGCGCGCCCACAGCGTGCGCAGCGCGGCCGTGTCCTGGCGGGTGCTGCCGTCGATGCGCACTTCCTGGCGATAGGGGCCGCTCGCGCCCTGGCCTTCGATGATCACGCGGCCCCTGGCCTCGCCGCGCCACTTGCCGAACACGATCACCGGTCTTTCGCCCAGCACGTCGGGCAGCGCCTGCGGTTCCACGTCGTACACGTCGAGGCCGCCGAAGGTGGCCTTCACGTTCGTGAGCACCGGCGACTCCACCATGCGGCGAAAGCGCGCGGCCTGCTCGGGGGCCTGGATCGGGTCGGTGATGATGAAAGGCTCGCCCATGCCGGCGCGTGCGATGCCTTCCATCAGGCTGCGGTTGACCGAGGAACCGATGCCGAAAGCGAACACGTTGGCCTTCGACAGGTTGTTGCGCACCAGCTCGAAGGCCTCGCGCTCCACCGTCACGTAGCCGTCGGTCACCACCACCACGGTGCGCGACACGTTCTCTTCCTTCGGCTCTGCATATACGCGCTTGAGCGCCGGGATGAGCTCGGTACTGCCGCTGCCGCTGTAGTTCTTGATGGTGGCCAGCGCCTGCTCGATGTTGGCGCGCGTGGCCGGCACCGACTTGGGCGAAAGCATCTTGTTGCTGCCCGAGAACAGCAGCACGTTGAAGGTGTCGCTCGGGCGCAGCCCGCCGATCAGGCGCTCCAGCACCGTCTTCGCGGTATCGAGCGGAAAGCCGTGCATCGAGCCCGAGATGTCGACCACGAAGATGTAGTCGCGCGGCGAGATCGCGCTGGCGGCCACGGCCTTGGGCGGCTCGACCATGGCGAGGAAGAAGTTCTCCGCGTTGTTGCCCTGGCCCTTGTAGAGCATCAGGCCCGATTCGATCTTCTCGCCCGCAAGGCGGTAGTCGAGCACGAAGTCGCGGTTGTCGGCGGGGCGGCCGTCGGCTGCGAGCACGACGTCGGCGTGCTGGTCCTCGTCGCTCTTCTTCACGTCGATGGCGTGCGTGGCCGAGCGGATCTCCTTGATGCCCATCGGCGTGTCAATGGTGGCCTTGAGCCTGAAGCTTGTTGCGGCGGCAGCGCCGGCGGCCAGCGTGGGCTGCGCGACCCACTTGGCCTGCGCGTTCTCGGACTGCGGAGAGTTGTAGCGCGGGCCGACCACGGTCGGGAACACGAACTGGTAGTTGCCCGACTGCGGCACCAGAAGTTCGGTGTAGCGAAGCTCCACCTTCACATCGTCGCCCGGCAGGATGTTGGCGACGTTCATCTGGAACACGTTGGGCAGCTGCTGCTCCAGCAGCGCGGCGGTCTTGCCCTCCTTCTTGGCCGTGTCGTACTCGATCTGCGCCTGCTGCTTCTCGCGGATCTGCGCGGTGATGAGCCGGTCGGCCAGCCGCACGTTGAGGCCGCTCACCGCAGCCTTGGTCGAGCCGGGGAAAACGTACTTCGCCTCGATGGCGCGCTGGCCTTCGTTGCGGTAGGTCTGCGTGACCGTCACGTCGGCGATCACGCCCGATATCTTCACCGAAACCTCCGTGCCCTTCAGCGGCAGGCGGTCGACCGAGGGATCGTCGCTCTTCACGAAGAAATAGGGGCTCTCGGTCTTCTGGCGCGGGCCGGCGGGCGCTTCCTGCGCGTGCACCGGGCGCACGCCCATGGCGATGAAGCCCGCGGTCGCCAGGCTCACGGTGGCGAGCCAGAGCCAGCGGCCGGGACGTGGGGTGGTTTGGGCATCCATGGCGGGGGTCCTTGTCCGTGCGAACTTGCACGGCCGCAACTTTCTCCACCGCGCGAGAAGCCAGTTGGAAGGCCTCTTGAAGTCGACGGCCACCCGCATCCGCTGTGTGAAGTCTGTGTGAAGCGAGACGGCCCGGGCTCTTCACACGGCCTTCGGCTCGCGCGGCGAGCATCGCGGCCATCGCTACAGACGAGGAGAGAAAAACATGCTTCAACTGCTCAGGGTCGTGATGAGTTCCATGCTGGCCAAGGTCGCCGGCCTGCTCTTCCTGCTGCTGCTCCTTTGCATTCCGCTGGGGGAGATCGATTCGATCAACCGCGCACGCGGCGAGAGCCAGCGAGAGGCGGCCAGCGAGCTCGCCGCCACCTACGCCGGGCGCCAGACCATGGTGGGGCCGCTGCTGCTGGTGCCGTACGTGGAACGCTGGATGGAGCCGCTGCGCAACGCGCAGGGCAAGGTGATCGGCCAGGAGCCGCGCAGCAAGGAGATGGCCCACGTGGTGTTCCCCGACAAGCTGCACATCGAGGGCACGATGGCACCGCAGGAACGCTATCGCGGCATCTTCAAGATTCCCTTCTACACGCTCGACGCCACGCTCACCGGCGGCTTTACGGCCTTCGATTCCAAGGCCGTGACGCACAGCGAGGCCGATTCGAAGATCGAGTTCAAGGCTCCGCTGATCGCCTTCAACGTGAGCGACCTGCGCGGCCTCGATGGCTCGCCGGGCATGACCATGGGCGGCGAGGCCCTGCGCTTCAAGCAGCGTGTGCCGGGCCTGGACGACGACGCCTGGTTCGCCAACGGCATCCATGCACCGGTCACCGGCGCGGCGCTCGCGGCCTGGCAGGCCGGCACGCCGATCCCCTTCGAGATGAAACTGGGCCTGGTCGGGCAGGACACGCTCGCCATCGCGCCCATCGCCGAGGAAACCACCGCGCACCTGAGCTCGCCCTGGGCGCATCCCAGCTTCGGCGGCCGCTTCCTTGCGGTAGAACGCAGCGTGACGGCACAGGGCTTCGACGCCCGCTGGCGCGTGTCCTCGCTCGTGACCTCGGCACGCGAACAGGTGCGCGCAGGCCTTTCGGGCCGCGGCGGCGCAGTGGACGTGGCCAGCAGTGCCGACGTGGCGGCTTCGGCTGCCCCAGCCGTCGCGCCGCGCCGCAACCTGGGCCCTTTGCAGACCTTCGACGTGTCGCTCGCCCAGCCCATCAACGTCTATTCGATGAGCACGCGCGCCGGCAAGTACGGCGTGCTCTTCATCGGCCTGGTGCTGATGGCGGCCTTCATGTTCGAGCTGTTCCGCAAGCTGCGCCTGCATCCGATCCAGTACGGGCTGGTGGGCTTGTCGATCGCGCTCTTTTTCCTTCTGCTGCTGGCGCTGTCGGAGAAGTTCGCCTTCCGGTGGGCCTATGCCGGCGCGGCTTCGGCAAGCGTCGCGCTGCTGGCGGTGTACTTCAGCGCCGTGCTCGGCGGCTGGCGGCGCGGCATGTCGTTCGGCGCGTTCGTGGCGCTGCTGTACGGCGCACTCTATGGCCTGCTGGCTTCTGAAAGCAACGCGCTGCTGCTGGGTGCGCTGCTGATCTTCGGCATGCTGGCCACGCTGATGCTGGTGACGCGCAAGGTCGACTGGTATGCGCTCTCGCGCCGCGGCGAAGCGACGCCCGTGGCCCCCATGGCGGTACCTGGAACGCAGACCGCCGCATGAAGCTGCTGCGGATCGTCGCGGGTGCATCGGGCTGGCTGGCGCTGGCCGTGCTGTGGTTCTGGGCCTGGCACCTGAAGGATCCGCACCTGCGCTTCATGCGCGCGTGGGAACTGCCGCTTTTGTCGGCGTTGCTGCTCGGGGGCATCGCGATCGCGTGGCGTTTTGCACGAGGCACGCTGCGGCCCGTGGCGCTGGGACTGGCATTCGCAGCGCTGCTCACGGCGATCTGCCAGGAAGCGATGTCGCGCCAGCACCGCGCCGAGGTGAACGCCATGGAAGGCCCGCTCGCGCAGGCCGTGGGCGCGCATTTCATCGTCGGCTACGACGACGCCAGGGAACTGCGCGACCTGGCCCGCAAGGGATTGATCGGCGGCATCTTCGTCACCAGCCGCAACGTCCAGGGCCGAACAGCCGAGGAGCTGCGCGACGAGATCGCGGGCCTGCAGGCCTTGCGCAGTTCGGCCGGTCTTGCGCCGCTGATCGTCGCCACCGACCAGGAAGGCGGCGCCGTCTCCCGCCTGTCGCCGCTGGTCGAGCGCCAGCCCTCGCTCGCCTCGCTGCTCGAAGCCGACCTGCCCGACGATGAACTCGCCCGGCGCGCCCACGCCTACGGCTCGCAGCAGGGCAGGGCGCTCGCCGCGCTGGGCATCACGCTCAACTTCAGCCCCGTGGTCGACCTGCGCACCGGCCGCGCGCCAGGCCGGTGGGACTTCCATACCCGCATCGACGAACGCGCCATCTCGGCCGACCCGGCGGTCACTGCGCAGGTGGCGCTCACTTACGAGCTGGGCCTCGAATCGGCTGGGGTGCGAGGCACGCTCAAGCACTTTCCCGGCCTGGCGGACGTGGCCGAGGACACCCACCATTTCGCCGCCGAACTGCGCACGCCGGTCGCCCGGCTCTCGGCCCGCGACTGGAAGCCGTTTCAAGACGTATCGAAACATTCGGATGCGGCCATCATGCTCGGCCATGTCATCCTCGCGGAACTTGACGCCGCTTATCCGGTCTCTTTCTCGCGCAAAATCGTGCAACGGGTGATCCGCGGCGAGTGGGGCTACCAGGGCCTGCTCGTCACGGACGATCTCACGATGGGCGCGGCCTACAACCGCGGTCTCTGCGACGCCACTGTCCGTGCGCTCGACGGCGGGGTGGATCTTCTGCTTATCGCCTTCGACCACGACAAGTACTTCGATGCCATGCATTGCGCGCAGCGTGCTGCGCAGCAAGGCACGCTCGAGCTCCGGACGCCGGAACGCGGCAGCGTGCGGCGGCTCCAATCCTTTCGCTAGCCAAACAGGCATTTCCCATGTTCAAACGCTCAAACTCCAAGGCCCCCGGCGACGACGGCGCGGCGCCGCCCGGCTCCCGCTTCGACTGGAAGCGCATCGCCGGCTGGGGCGCCATCGGTGTCGGCTCCGGCGCGCTGGTGGTGCTGGTCGCGGCCATCGTCGCGGTGGTGACCATCTATCCGAAACTGCCCGACGTCTCGGAGCTTTCCGACTACCGCCCCAAGCTGCCGCTGCGCGTGTATTCGACGGAAGGCCAGCTGATCGGCGAGTTCGGTGAAGAGCGCCGCAACCTCACGCCCTTCGCCAACATTCCCAAGGTGATGAAGGACGCGGTGCTGGCCGTGGAGGACGCCCGCTTCTACGACCACGGCGGCGTCGACTACAAGGGCTTCGTGCGTGCCGCCGTGGCCAGCCTGAAGGGCGGACGCAAGCAGGGCGCGTCGACCATCACGATGCAGGTGGCGCGCAACGTGTACCTGAGCTCCGAGCGGACCATGAGCCGCAAGACCTACGAGATCCTGCTGGCGATGCGGCTCGAACAGCAGCTCACGAAGGACCAGATCCTCGAGATCTACCTGAACCAGATCTACCTCGGAAACCGCGCCTACGGTTTCGCCGCCGCGGCCGAGACCTACTTCGGCAAGCCGCTGCAGAACATCACCATCGCCGAGGCCGCGATGCTCGCGGGCCTGCCGAAGGCACCGGGCGCGAACAACCCGGTGGCCAACCCGCGCCGCGCGCGTGCGCGCCAGCTGTACGTGATCGACCGCATGCAGGAAACGGGGTTCATCACCGCCGAGCAGGCGGCCGCCGCGAAGAAGGAGGAACTGCACCTGCGCGATGCGGCCGACCCCAACCGCCTGCATGCCGAATACGTCGCCGAGACGGTGCGCCAGATGATGTACGCGCAGTACGGCGACAGCATCTACACCAGCGGCATGAAGGTCTACACCTCGATCGTGGCGGCCGACCAGGCGGCTGCCTACAGGTCGCTGCGCAAGGGCATCATGGACTACGAACGCCGCCAGCCCTACCGCGGCCCCGAGAAGTTCGTCGACCTGCCGACCGAGCAGAAGGAGATCGACGAAGCGGTGGACGACGCACTGGCCGAGCATCCCGACAACGGCGACGTGATCGCGGCCGTGGTGCTCGAAGCGAGCGCGAAGGAAATCAGCGCGGTGCGCGCGAACGGCGAAACCATCCAGGTCACCGGCGAGGGCCTCAAGCCCGCGCAGTCGGGCCTTGCCGCAAAGGCGCCGCCCAACATCAAGATCCGCCGCGGCGCGGTCATCCGCGTGGCGAGAACGCCGAAGAACACCTGGGAGATCACCCAGCTGCCCGAGGTGGAGGGCGCCTTCATCGGCATGGACCCGCGCAGCGGCGCCATCAAGGCGCTGGTGGGCGGCTTCGACTACGGCAAGAACAAGTTCAACCACGTGACGCAGGCCTGGCGCCAGCCGGGTTCGAGCTTCAAGCCCTTCATCTACTCGGCCGCGCTCGAGAAGGGCTTCACGCCCGCCACCGTGGTGAACGACGCGCCGCTGTACTTCGACGCCAGCGCCAACGGCGGCCAGCCCTGGGAGCCGAAGAACTTCGAGGGCACCTACGAGGGCCCGATGCCGCTGCGCACCGCGCTGATGAAGTCGAAGAACCTGGTCACGCTGCGCGTGCTGCAGTCGATCGGCGCGCCCTATGCGCAGGACTGGATCACGAAGTTCGGCTTCGACAAGGACAAGCATCCCGCCAACCTGCCGATGGGCCTGGGCGCCGGCTCGGTCACGCCGATGCAGATGGCGGTGGGCTACTCGGTGTTCGCCAACGGCGGCTACCGCGTCAATCCGTACCTGGTCACGCGCGTCACCGACCTGCGCGACAAGGTCATCATGGAAACCGAGCCGCCGGTGCTCGACGAGACGCGCCGCGCGATCCCGCAGCGCAACGCCTTCATCATGGATTCGCTGCTGCAGAGCGTGGTGCGCAACGGCACCGGTTTCAAGGCCTACCAGACGCTCAAGCGCGACGACCTCTTCGGCAAGACCGGCACCACCAACGATTCCTTCGACACCTGGTTTGCCGGCTTCCAGCCGACCATGGTGGGCATCGCGTGGGTCGGCTACGACACGCCGCGCCAGCTCGGCGTGCGCGGCGAGACCGGCGGCAGCCTGAGCCTGCCGATCTGGACCGGCTACATGCAGACCGCGCTGCAGGGCGTGCCGGTGACGCATCCGGCCCAGCCCGAGGGCGTGGTGAGCATCGACGGCGAGTGGTACTTCGACGACTTCACGCCGGGCCACAACGTGGCGAGCCTGGGCCTGGAGATCAGCGACACGCCGCCGCCGCCGGTCGAGCAGCTCACCGGCGCTCCCGTCGGTGCGCCGCCCCCGCCGGAGGAACGCAACCGGATCCTCGATTTCTTCCGGTAGCCGGGCTTCTTCGGGGAGCCGGAAGCGAAGGCGGGTTCGCGGTGCCTACACTCGGTACCGCCTCCCGCCTTTTCCTTTTTCTCCTTCTCCCGCATCCATGGAAATCCTCACCCTGGTGGCACTCGTCGCCGCCGGCTTCTACATCCTCAAGTCCAGGGAACAACGCCTGCGCATCGCCCTGCTGGCCAGCCACCTCGGCCGCTATCAGATCGAGAAGCTGATGGAAAGCCTCACCTCCGGCTACATGCGCTGCCTCGGCGAGGACGACGCCGAGCGCCGCCGCCAGATCTGGCAGATCCTGGGCAGCACCGAGGAAAAACTCTCCGGCCAGATCGACGGCTTCGCAGCCGAGTTCTCGCGCATGCCCGAACCCGTCACCCGCGTGAGCAAGCTGCCGGTGGCCGTTCCCCTCTTCACCCAGTTCTTTCCGTCGGCGACCTTCGACATGCGCCAGGCGTTGCTCATCCATGCACGCGGCATCGCCGGCGTGATGCGCAACGAAGAAGGCCGTACACCGAAGTCGAAGGCCTACATGATGTCGGCCGAGCTGTTCCTGCTGCAGCACACCTGCCACTGGTATTGCCGCTCGAAGACGGTGGCCTCGGCCCGCATGATCGGCCAGCACCAGACGCAGTATCTGCAGGCGCTGGGCGCGGCGAGCCCGCAGACGCGTGAAGCCTATCGCGCGCTGGTCGGGCGCTGAGCCTTTCGCGATGCTGCCCACGGGTCTCGATCACCATCGGGTTCACGCAGGGCAGGCCGATTTCGCCTGCGAAGGCGAGGTTCTGTATTCGCCAGTCAAGTCGCTCTGGTTCTCCGGCATGGCAGCCTCCGCGGCGGTGGGCGGCTTTTTCTGTTTCCGGTGGGATGCATTCGCGCTTTTCGTCGCCAGCACCGCGTTCGTGCTGCTGTTCGGCCATTCGCTCGGAAGCCATCGCCAGCTGATTCACCACAGCTTCCAATGTCCGCGATGGCTGCGCTGCGCCTTGATCTATTGCGGCGTCCTCGTCGGCCTGGCCGGTCCGCTGGGCATCCTTCGCCAACATGAGTTGCGCGACTATGCGCAACGTCTGCCAGACTGTCACGACTACCTGAGACACGGCCGCGGTTTCTGGACAGATGCGTGGTGGCAGCTTCACTGCGACCTCCATCTCGCGCATCCGCCCGGCATCCGGATCGAGCCGTTTGTCGCCAATGACCGGTTCCTGTACTGGCTGGAAAGAACCTGGATGCTGCAGCAACTGCCCATCGCGGTGCTCTTCCATCTCTGGGGCGGATGGGCTTTCGTCTTCTGGGGTGTGTGCGCGCGCGTCACCGCCGGTGTGCTGGGCCATTGGCTGATCGGCTGGTTCGCCCACAACCATGGCGAGATGAACTACGAAGTGCGCGGCGCCGCCGTGCAGGGACGCAACATTCCATGGACCTCGCTGCTGACCATGGGTGAAAGCTGGCACAACAACCACCATGCCTATCCGGGCTCGGCCCGGCTGGGACTTGCGCCCGGCGAATGGGACCCGGGCTGGTGGATGCTCCGGCTGTTCGAACGCTGTGGGCTCGCCTGGGAACTGCGTCAGCCGGAGTCGCTGCCGCCGCGCCCCGAGCTCGTCGAAATCCGATCGGTGGCTCAGTGATGCGATGACAGCGGCAGCGTCAGCGTTGCCACTGCTCCGCCGCGCGACGCATTGCCCAGGTCGATGCGGCCGTGGTGCAGGGCCGCGATCTCCTTGACGAACGCCAGGCCCAGGCCCGTGCTCTTCTTCTGGCTGTGCGGCCTCGCGAGCGAATAGAACTTCTGGAAGACCTTTTCCTGCGCGTAGTCCGGAATGCCGGGGCCGTGGTCGCGCACGCTCACGCGGGCGAGCTTGGAAGTGGTTTCCAGGGTGAGCAGCACCTCGCTGTCCGGCGGCGAGAAATCGATGGCGTTGTCGAGCAGGTTGCTGATGGCGCGACGCAGCAGGAACGGGTCGCCTTCGGTGCGGGCTTCGTTGCGGATGTTCACGAGCAGCCTGATGTTGCGCTTCGCAGCCGCGGGCTGCGCGCTCGCGGCGATGTCTTCGATCAGCGCGGCCAGCGACACGGCTTCGGTGCGGTCGAGCGCGCGCCGGGTTTCCAGCGCGGTGAGCTCCATCATGCGATCGACGATTTCCTGGATGCGCTGTGTCTCCCGCTCGATGTTCTTGAGGAAGCGTTCGCGCTCGGGGTGCGGCATCGACGGCTCCTGCAGCAGCTCGGCCGCGCCGCGGATGGCCGAGAGCGGGCTCTTCACCTCGTGCGTGAAGGTCTGCACGTAGTCGGCGACGTAGTTGCGCCCGGTGAGCGCGTCGCGCATCTCGCTGAAGCCGGTGCGCACGCCGTCGACCGCGCGGCGCGCCATGCGCGAGAGGCTCAGGGTGCGCTGGGCGCGCACCCAGGTCCAGTAGTCGCGGATCAGGCCGAAGGGCCGCACCAGCCAGACCGAGACGATCAAGGTGAGCAGCAGCAGCGCCAGCGCCGAACCCACGCCGACCCAGATGGTGCGCCCGCGCGCGTCTTCGACGAACTGGCCGAAGCTCTGCACCGGCTTGCCGACGCTGACCATGCCGACGATCTCGTTGTTCCAGCGGATCGGCGCACCCACGTACATGACCGAGGTGCGCGGGTCGCCGTCGACGTCGCGCGTGGTACGTGCGCCGTACACGCCGGCCAGCGTGCGGCTCACGTCGCTCCATTTCGAATAGTCGGCGCCGAGGTGCCTGCCTAGCGAATCGAACATCACGCGGCCGTTGCGGTCGGTGACGTACACGCGCAGTTCGACGCGGCTCTTGTGCAGGTTGTAGATCTGCGCCGAGAACTCGCGCGCATAGAGCGTGCGGAACAGGGGCTCGAGCCGCGCGGTGTTGATGGCACCGGCGATCACGTCCTGCTCGACCAGGCTGGCCACCAGCTGCGAAGTTTCGACAAGCGATTCCTCGGCCGATTCGCGGTAGCGCGGGTCGATGTCGGAGACGACGCGATAGAGAAGGAAGGCGATGCCTGCCGTGTAGATCAGCAGGATGCCGATGAATATCCGGGTGCGCCGTGTCAAGGCCTGGCTCTCCCCCAGGCTTGGGCCGCCCACCCCCTTGCGGGGGGCGACACCTGCGGCCCGGCAAAGCCGGTTCCGCGGGATTCCGCGAAAAGGCGGGCCAGGGCCGGCGTCATGCCCTTGATGGCAGTTCTTCGTTCAGCGCATAGCCGGTGCCGCGCAGCGTGCGGATCGGCTCCACGTCCGGCGCGATCGCCTTGAGCTTGGCGCGCAGGGTCTTGATGTGCGCGTCGACGGTGCGGTCGAAGCTGTCGCTGGCGTCGTCCCAGACCAGTTCGAGCAGTTCGTCGCGCGTGAAGACGCGGCCCGGGCGCTGCACGAGCAGCCGCAGCAGGCCGTATTCGTAGCGCGAGAGTTCGAGCAGCTTGCCGTAGTAGCGGATCTGCATGCGCTCGGTGTCCAGCGCGAAGGGCGATGCGGGGGTCTGGGAGGCCGCAGGAGCGCCGTTTGCCTGATTTTGCTGCCCCCCCACGTGGTTCGGGGCTGCGGCGCCCTGGGAGGCTCCTGAGCCGTTTCTGGCGCTGCGGCGCAGGATGGTCCGCACACGGGCGACCAGCTCTCTGGGGGAAAAGGGCTTGGCGATGTAGTCGTCGGCGCCCAGTTCGAGGCCGACCACGCGGTCTATCTCGTCGCTGCGGGCCGTCAGGAACACCATGGGTACCTCGGGGCCCCCCATGGACTGATTCAGCGCCTGCAGGCGCTTGAAGAGCTCGAAACCGTTGAGATCGGGCAGTCCGATGTCCAGGATGGCCAAGGCGGGTGGTTCCTGCGCGAACTGGGCGATGGCTTCCTCGGCGGTGGCGCACCACACGGGGACGAATCCGTCGCTCTTCAGGACGTATTGCAGCGTGTCGGCGATGCCCGACTCGTCTTCGGCGATCAGGATCCGGGGTTTGAAGCTCATCCGCGAATGTTAGCGAGGGGAGGAACGCCGGGAGGACCGGTTCCGGCCCCTGCATGCGGGACCGGCGCGGCCTTTCGCGGCTTTTTTTTCGGGCGCAGCTTTTCCTGTCCCCTATCTCTTGTTCTTCTTATTCAAATTAGTAGTAGTAGATAAGGGTCGCACCCTGCTGTGGACATGCCGTTTTTTTCGTTATGCGACAAGCACTTGTCATACCGCCGTCACTGTGCGCAGCCGCGCTTCCGGTTTGTACCCGCCACATGGACAACATTGGGTAACCCTTCGGGCCTGTGGATAAACCAGGCCTTGTTCCAGAAATGTCCCCAGACTTGTCCTTTGACGGCCCTTCCGAAATCTGCGAAAGGCGGTTTTCGTCCGGAGAAATTCATTGCTGAAAATTTGGGCAAACCAAGGATTCCTTAATGAAATCAATGGTTTGCGAGACCCCTACACAGAAGTGCCGACGTTATCCACAGAGTTGCCCAAGTTTTGTGGGGAGAAAGGCCGAAGGAACCTTCGGGCCGCGGCTCCGACCCCACCGAATCGTCGAAATCGAGGAAATATCGAACATGTCACCTTCTGAAACAAAGTCGATCGTTACCCTGAGCCTGCTGGCCGCCTTCGTCGACGGCGAGAAGCACGAGCGCGAGCGCGCCGAGATCAAGCGCATCGCGGAAGGGCTGTCGCAGGCCGACGGGTTGAACCTGCCCACGCTCTACCAGGATGTGCTGATGAAGCGGGTGTCGCTGGCCTCGGTGGCGGGCGAGCTCAGGAGCACGGAAGCGAGGCAGCTCGCCTACGAGATGGCGGTGTGCGTCTGCGATGCGGACGGCACGCAGTCGGAGGCGGAGCGGATGTTCCTGGCGGACGTGCGCACCTCGCTGGGCCTGGACGCTTCGGCGGCCGCTTTCTCGCAGAAGGCCGAGGAGATCGCCGCCGTGCCCGTGGCGGCCACCGCAGCGGCAGCCGCGGCGTCGGTGCCCGTTGCACCGAAGAACCCCGACACGGCGGAACTGGACAAGTCGATCCTCAACGCCTCCATCCTCAACGGAGCGCTCGAGCTGCTGCCCGAGACGCTCTCGACGATGGCGATCATTCCGCTGCAGATGAAGCTGGTCTACCGCATCGGCAAGTCGTATGGATACGAGCTCGACAGCGGCCACATCAAGGATTTCCTGGCGACGGTCGGCGTGGGCCTGACCTCGCAGTACCTGGAGCAGGCCGGGCGCAAGCTGCTCGGCAGCCTGCTAGGCAAGGTCGGCGGCGGACTGCTGCGCGGGCTGGGCAACCAGGCCGTGAGTTCGGGCATGAGCTTCGCATCGACCTACGCCCTGGGCCACGTGGCCAAGCGCTACTACGCCGGCGGCCGCACGCTCTCGGCGCAGACGCTGAAGGACGCCTTCTCGGGCGTGGTGAAGGAAGGCCAGAACCTGCAGACGCAGTACCTGCCCGCCATCCAGGAGAAGGCCCGCACGCTGGATGCGGGCAAGGTGCTCTCGCTAGTCCGCGGCGCTTGAAGTACTTATTCCAGGAACACCGCGGAACCGGCTTCGCCGGGCCGCAGGTGTTGCCCCCGGCGAGGGGGTAGGCGAAGCGACACGAAGTGCGCGAAGCCTGGGGGAGTACTGAGGGCCTGCTCACACTGTTTCCGGGGTCGCGTTGGTGCCCCTTGGGGCACCAACCCTGCGGGAAGGGCAGCCAGGTCGCGCCACTCGGCGTTGTACTCCTAGCGCGTGCGCATGCACACGCGTCGTCGCGCGCCTTGATTGGCACGCCCTGGCTGCCCTTCGCGACCCCGGAAACAGTGTGAGCAGGCCCTAGTTCGCCAGGTCGTCCAGGATCGGGCATTCGGGCCGCGAGTCGCCGTGGCAGCAGTGCACCAGGTGCGCCAGCGTGCTGCGCATGGACTGCATGTCGGCGATGCGCTGCTCCAGTTCGCCCAGGTGCTTCTCGGCGATGCGCTTCACGCTCGAGCTGGCCCGGCGCCGGTTGTTCCACAGGCCGACCAGCTCGGCGATCTCTTCCATCGAGAAGCCCAGGTCGCGCGAGCGCTTGATGAAGCGCAGCGTGTGGATGTCGGCTTCTCCGTACTGGCGGTAGCCGCTCTCGGTGCGCGCCACCGCCGGCAGCAGGCCCAGGCTCTCGTAGTGGCGGACCATGCGGGCCGACACGCCCGATCGCTGCGCCGCTTCGCCGATGCTGACCGGGCCCGTCGTCATTGAACCGCGTACCCTGCGTTCTCGATGGCGGCCACGATGTCCTTGCGCGGCTGTTCGCTCAGCACGTCGACATGGCCCGTTTCCAGATCGACCGTGACCTGCGCCTCGGGATCCACCGTCTGTACCGCGTTCTGCACTGCGTTCACGCAGTGGCCGCAGCTCATGCCCGTGACCTGGAATTTCTGGCTCATCGTGTTGCTCCTTTGAGGGTGATTGATGATGATGACGAAGGAAAGCGGCCATCCGACCGATCAGGCGACCGCACGACCCGAAGTTTGAACCTTCCCACGATGTCAATGTCCAGGGAATGGGTTCTGGAACTCCACCCTTGACCTTGACATGGTGTGAGGCCTTAGCCTCGGGCCATGGAAAAAGTTCAGCATCTCCCGCAGATCCCCACCGCCACCCTCGACCTGTCCGTCGGCGGCATGACCTGCGCCTCGTGCGTGATGCGCGTCGAGCGTGCACTGAAGAACGTGCCCGGCGTGCAGGACGTGAGCGTGAATCTGGCGACCGAATCCGCCCGCGTGGTGACTGGCGGCGGGGAGGGCATCGAGGGCATGGACGCCCGACTGCGCCGCGCAGTGCGTGCCGCCGGTTATGAGCCCCGTACCCCGGACAGTGCTGCCGACGAGGCGACGCTTTCCCCCTGGGCCGGCTTCGCGCCCGTGGCGATCGGACTCGCGCTGTCGATTCCGCTGATGGCGCCGATGCTGGGCGATCTCTTCGGGCTCGACTGGATGCTGCCGCCGTGGCTCCAGTTGCTGCTCGCCGCGCCAGTGCAGTTCTGGCTGGGTGCGCGGTTCTACCGCGCGGGCTGGCATGCGCTGAAGGCGCGCACCGGCAACATGGACCTGCTGGTGGCGCTCGGTACCAGCGCGGCCTTCGGGCTCTCGCTGTGGCTCTGGTGGCGCGCCGTCGGCGGCGAGCATGCCGGCCACGGCATGGTGCCGCACCTGTACTTCGAGGCCTCGGCGGTGGTGATCACGCTGGTGCTGCTGGGCAAGTGGCTGGAGGCGCGCGCCAAGCGCCAGGCCACGTCGGCGATCCGCGCGCTGCAGCAGTTGCGGCCCGAGGTGGCGCATCTGCTCGACGCCCGCGGCAAGGAAAGCGATGTGCCGCTGGCCGAGGTGATGGTGGGCGACCGCCTCGCGGTACGGCCCGGCGAGCGCGTACCTGCCGATGCGAAGGTGGTCGAGGGGCATTCCGAAGTCGACGAATCGATGCTCACAGGCGAACCGCTGCCGGTGGCCAAGGGCCCGGGCGATGGGCTCACCGGCGGCGCGGTGAACGGCGATGGCCGCATGGTCGTCGAGGTGCGCGCGGTCGGCGCCGAAAGCGTGCTGGCGCGCATCATCCGCCTGGTGGAAGACGCGCAGGCCGCGAAGGCGCCGATCCAGCGGCTGGTGGACAAGGTCGCCGCCGTGTTCGTGCCGGTGGTCCTGCTGATCGCGCTGGCCACCTTCGCGGGCTGGATGGTGTCGGGCGCGGGCATCGAGACCGCGCTGATCCATGCGGTGGCCGTGCTCGTCATCGCCTGCCCGTGTGCGCTGGGCCTCGCGACGCCGGTTGCGGTGATGGCGGGTACCGGCGTGGCGGCACGGCATGGCGTGCTCATCAAGGATGCGCGCGCGCTCGAGATCGCGCACCGCGTCGACACTGTCGCCTTCGACAAGACCGGCACGCTGACCATCGGCCGCCCCGTGCTCACCGCGCTGGTTCCCGTGGCCGGCGCTGCGGCCTCGCAAGACAGGCTGCTGGCCACCGCCGCGAGCCTGCAAGGCGGCAGCGAGCATCCGCTGGCGAAGGCCGTTCTTTCAGCAGCAGCGCAGCGCAACCTGCAGGTGCCCGCGCTGGGCGCGATGCAGGCATCGCCGGGACGCGGCGTGCGCGGCGAGGTCGAGGGCGTCCAATGGGCCATCGCCAGCCTGCGCTGGTGCCGCGAGCTCGACGCGATGCCAGACGGCGCGGAAGTCGAGCGCCTGCAGTCCCAGGGCGCGACCGTCTCCGCACTGCTGCGCTTCGACGAAGCCGGCGCCGCGCATGTGCAGGCCCTGCTTGCATTCGCCGACGAACCCAAGCCGCAGGCGGCCGAAGCCATTCGCACGCTGCGTGCGCGCGGGCTGCGCGTGGTGATGATTTCCGGCGACAACCTGCGTGCGGCGCAGGCGATGGCGGCAAGGCTGGGCATTGCGGCGGAAGACGTCCGCGCCGACGTGCTGCCGGCCGACAAGGCCGCGCAGGTCAGCGCTCTTCGAAGCAACGGACACGTGGTCGCGATGGTCGGCGACGGTGCCAACGACGCGCCCGCGCTCGCGGCGGCCGACGTCGGTATCGCGATGGCGCCTTCGGGCGGCGGTACCGACGTGGCGATGGAAGCCGCGGGCATCACGCTGATGCGCGGCGATCTCGCGCTGGTCGCGCAGGCCTTCGAGCTCTCGGGCCGCACGGTGGCGAAGATTCGCCAGAACCTGTTCTGGGCCTTCGCCTACAACGTGGCCGGCATTCCGCTCGCCGCCTTCGGGCTGCTGAGCCCGGTGGTGGCCGGTGCGGCGATGGCGCTGTCGAGCGTCAGCGTGATGGCCAATGCGCTGCTGCTGCGGCGCTGGAAGCCCTGAGCTTGTCGCGCCCGGCGCTCACGCTCAGTCGAACAGCAGCGCCATGATGTGGTCGTCGATGGCCTGCGCATCCGAGGCGCGCTTGTAGAAACTGCGCAGCGTGCCCTCGCGTTCGAAGCCGAGTTTTTCGTAGAAGCGCAGCGCAGGTGCGTTGTCGCTCTCCACGATGAGCTCGATGCGCTTGACGCCCTCCGACTTGAGCCGCTCGATCGCGTCCGTGACCATCGCCATCGCGATGCCCTGGCCATGCAGCGCGGGGTCGACCGCGAGCGTGCCGAGTCCGGCCACGTGCCGCACGCGGCCCGTGTAGCGCGATGCGCGGTAGAAGCCGGCGATGCGACCGTCGCGTTCGTAGATGAAGAAGTCGCCGCCGTCGAGCAGCTGCCTGTAGATCGGCCTGAAGTCTTCCAGCGGCATCGGGTCGTAGCCCAGGTAGGGCACGACCTTCTCGTGCATGTAGAGGGCGAAGACGGTGTCGATGTCTTCGGGAGTGGCCGGCCTGCGCATGATGGGATGCCCCGCAACGATGAAGGCGCCGAGCATAGCGGGCGCCGCCGCGATGCCGTTCAGCCGGCGAGCAGCACCGCCGACACCGCCAGAAGCATCGCCTGCGCGCACCAGGCCCATCGCAGGCGAAGCCGCGAATCGAGCACCGCGCCGATGGACCAGAAGCCGCCGACCGAGAGCGCGAGAAGCGTCAGCCCGGTGTGGAATGCGAGATCGTCCGCGCGCCAGAGAAAGGCCAGCGTCACGCCGACCCAGCATGCGAAGTGGAGGGCGGCCGAGGCGACCTGCGCGCGCGTGAGCGCGGGAGCGTGGATGTGCATCGCTTCTTCCAACGAGAACGCGGCTTCAGGGAAGCGTGCCGCCACGTCGGCCGGCCGCCAGCCCGGCGGCTTGAACCACACGGCGATCTTGTCCCGCCAGCGTTTCGTGTGCCAGGCATCGCGCAGCAGCGGCACGTAGGGACCGAGGATCGCGCGCATCGGGTCGAAGCTCGCGAGCGCCTTGCGCGTGCCGTAGATGCAGCGTTCGGTCTCTTCGGCGAAGGTGCCGAACATGCGATCCCACACCACCAGCATGCCGCCGTAGTTGCGGTCGATGTAGCGGTCGTTCACCGCGTGGTGCACGCGATGGTTCGAGGGCGAGGAGAACACGCGGTCGAACCAGCCCAGCTTGCCGATGTGCTCGGTGTGGATCCAGAACTGGTAGACCAGCACGATCAGCCCCGCGAGGCCGAACTGCTCCGGCGGCACGCCGATGACGGCCATCGGCAGGTAGAAGGCCCAGCCTAGGAATGCGACCGTGCTCTCCTGCCGCAGCGCGGTGGAGAAGTTGAAGTGCTGGCTCTGGTGGTGCACCGAGTGCGCGGCCCAGAACACGGCCGACCTGTGACCTGCGCGATGCAGCCAGTAGTCGAAGAAGTCGAACAGCAGCACCGCGGCGATCCAGCCCATGGCGCTGTCCCAGAAGGCGGGCCGCGTCCAGATCGCGACCATCGGATAGGCCATGGCGTACAGGCCGATCTGGAACAGCTGCGTGCACACCGCGAGCGCCTGGCTCAGCAGGCCCTGGCTCAGGCTGCCGATGGTGTCGCCGAAGCGGTAGGTGTTGCGCCGCTTCAGCCAGCCCCAGGCGAACTCGCACGCCATGAGCAGCGCGAACACCGGCACCACGAAAACGACCAGCCGATGCACCGCGCGATTTTTCAGGAAGCGTTCAGCGAGTCTTCAGTGATCGGCCGCGCGGCCGGCCACGATGACTGCGTTGGTGCCGCCAAAGGCGAACGAATTCGACAGCGCATAGCGCATGCCCTTGGCTTCACGGGCCTCGCCCTGCACGAAGTCGAGATCGAACGCCGCATCGGGCGTCTGCAGGTTGGCGATGGGCGGCAGCGTCTCGCGCGCCAGCGCGCGCAGCGCCGCGACAAGCTCGATCGCACCGCCGCCGCCGAGCACGTGGCCGTGGATGGCCTTGGTGGCGCTCACCGGCACGGTGTTGCCGAACACCTCGCGGATCGATGCGGCCTCGGCTGCATCGCCGGCCGAGGTGGCCGTGCCGTGTGCGTTGATGTGGCCGATCTCGGAAGCCTCGATGCCCGCGTCGCGCAGCGCGGCGCGCATCACGCGCACCTGGCCTGCGGTGTCGGGGTTGGTGATGTGCGTGCCGTCGCAGTTGGTGGCGTAGCCCGCGAGCACGAAGGGCGCGGCTTCTGCGCCGCGCGCAGCGGCGTGCGCTTCCGATTCGAGCACAAGTGCGGCCGCGCCCTCGCCGATGGCGAAGCCCGCGCGGTCGCCCGAGAAGGGGCGGCAGGCGGTCGACGGCGCATCGGCCGGCGGCGGCGCCATCACGCGCATGGCGTGCCAGCTGGCCATCACGCCGGGCGTGAGCATGGCGTCGTGGCCGCCGACGATGGCGACGTCGATCCAGCCGCCGCGGATGGCGCGCATCGCCTCGCCGATGGCCACCGCCGAGGAGGCGCAGGCACAGGCGTAGGCGATGGCCGAGCCGCGCGCGCCGAAGTGCAGCGCGAGCTCCGCCACGGCGGCGTTGGGCATCACGGTGAGCACGGTGGTCGGGCGCATGCGGCGCTGCTCGCCGTAGAGCGCGCTGGTGGTGTTGTCGAAGCTGCCGGCTCCCGCGAGGCCGCAGCCCCAGAAGATGCCGAGGCGGTCGCGGTCGATGGATTCGAGGTCGAGCTTCGCTTCGGCGGCGGCGTCCTGGGCGGCGGTGAGCGCCATCGCGGTGCCGCGGTCCAGCGGCAGGCGAGAGGTGCTGCGAATGCCGTTCGAGTCGAAGTCGCAGGCCGCGACGGCCAGCGACATCGGGTCCATGCCCTTGATCTCCAGCGTCTGCGCGCGCACGGCAGAGCGGCCCGCGAAGAGCGCTTCGTCGAAGGCCTCCACGGTGCGGCCGATGGGCGTGACGAAGCCGATGCCGCTCACGCGCACGGGGGCCGATGCGGCGCGCGCGGCCGAGGCCGCGAGCACGGAATGCGCTGCGCCGCTGCTCATGCCGTTGCTTCGGCGGGCTGCGCCGCGACGTCGCCCGCGCTCTCCGCGTCGATCACTTCGCACAGGCGCTGCAGCGTGATGCCGGCTTCGCGCGGATCGAGGCGCTCCTCGGGAATGCGCAGGTGGAAGGCGTCCTCGACCGCGAAGACGAACTCCATCAGCGCGAGCGAGTCGAGGCCGAGGTCGGTCAGCGCGGTGGCCGGCGAGACGGCCGCGGGGTCGACGCGGAAGTCGTCACGCAGGATCGCGGCGATGGTGTTGAAGGTGGGCGAGAAGAGATCGGAAGAAGACATGGAGATGCTTTCCTTTCGGGCGTGATCGGGGTTGTCAGGCGTACAGCGGATGCTCGGGCATCGTGCCATGCGCCACCGCTTCGACGAATGACACTGTTTCGCTCACGACCTGTTGACGATCGTTGTCGATCGTGATCATGTGGTAGCTGTTGGCCACCACGACGGCACGGAATGCGCGGCAGCGAAGGCCGCGCGCGAGGATGCCCAGGTTGGCCACGCTGGCCACCTCGTCCTGCTGGGCATGCAGCGCGAGCACGTTGTGGCACTGCACGCGCTCGAGGTTGCGGCGCACGTGACGGATGAGCCGGTCGTGCTCGCGCAGGTGGCCCACCCCGATGACCGAGCTGCCAGCGCGCGAGATCTTGCGGTGGCGCAACTCGCGCTCGATCCAGGCGCGCACGCGTTCGTTCTTGACGCCGTAGGGCGGGCGCTCGCGGTATTGCCAGAGCCGGCCCAGCGGCGTGTAGAAGGCCAGCGGCAGCAGGAACTGCGTGCGCGGAATGGCCCAGCCGTCGAACCGCAGCGTGGTCGACATGAGCACCAGCGCGTCGACGTCGCTGCCGCAGCGGATGGCTGCGCCCAGGGCCAGCGAGGAACCGGCCGAGATGCCGATGAGCATCACGCGGTCGTGGCGCTCGCGCAGCGACTTCACCTGCGCCTGGATCGCGTCGAGCCAGCGTTCGTAGGGCGCCGCGTGCTGCAGCGGTGCGCTGGGGTCGAACGAGTAGCCCTCGATCGAAAGCGGATAGACCGGATAGCCCCGGCTGCGCAGCGCCGACTGCACGGTCAGCAACTCGTCAGGCGTGCTGCATAAACCATGCAGCAGGACCACCGCGGTGCCTTGCACCTCGGGAGGAACCAGGCTCAGCAGATCGGAGGGTTCGCGCGCACTCATCGTGTGGTTCGGGCCATGAAAATGGCCCGTGATTCATCGTGCTGTCGTATGCTCATGCTGCGTTTATCGCTTGGAGCGACTGACCGGCCGCTGACCCGTCGTTCGCAAGGCAGATTACCCCCAACCATTCAGAGACCATGCGAATTCTGCTTGTCGAAGACGACACCGTTCTGCGCGATGTGATGGTGCGCAGCCTTGCCGATGCAGGCCATCGCGTCGACGTTTCCACCAACGTCGAAGACGCCGATCACCTGTGGCGCGTGCAGCCCTTCGACGCAGTGCTGCTCGATCTCAACCTGCCCGCCACAGCGAGCCCTACCAGCGGCCTTGCAAGCGGCCTCACGGCGCTGCGGCAGGCGCGTGCGCGCGGCGACCGCACACCGGTGCTCGTGCTCACGGCGCGCGGGCGAACCGAGGAACGCATCGCCGGCCTCGACGCAGGTGCCGACGACTACCTCGGCAAGCCCTTCGACCTGGCCGAGGTCGAAGCCCGCCTGCGCGCGCTGGTGCGCCGCGCCAAGGGCACGGAAGACATCGTGCTGCTGGGCCAGCTCAAGCTCGACCGCAAGGCACGCCGCTTCTCCACTGCGAACGGCCCGCTCGACCTGCCCGCGCGCGAGTTCGAGGTGCTGTGGGAGCTCATGAGCCCGCCGGGGCGCACGGTGAGCAAGCGTGCGCTGTCCGACAAGCTCTCGAGCTTCGACGAATCGCTCGGCGACAACGCGCTGGAGGCCTTCATCTCCCGCCTGCGCAAGAAACTGCAGGGCACGGGCGCGAGCATCCGCACGCTGCGCGGCATCGGCTACCTGCTCGAAGCCGAGGTGTGATCGACGCCGGTCCGCGCGTGAACGGGCAGCAGCAACAGACCATCGCCGAATCGCAGACGGCTGCGGTGCGCGCGCCGTCGCTCACGCAGCGCGTGCTGCGCAACGTGCTGGTGCCGCTGGCGCTCACGTGGATGGTCGGCGCGGTCATCGCGCTGGTCATCGCCAACTACTTCTCCGAACAGGCCTTCGACCGCGGCATGCTCGACGACGCCTATGCGCTGTCGGCCAACGTGCAGGCCGGCGAGCGCGGCATCGAGCTGATGCTCTCTCCGCGCGAGGTGGCCACCGTGCTCTTCGACCAGGTCGACAAGGTGTACTTCGCGGTGCAGCGGCTCGACGGCTCGCTGATCTCGGGCCAGGCGGGCCTGCAGGCGCCGCTGCCGGTGGACGGCTCGCGCTACCGCTTCTCCGACGTGAACTACGAAGGCAGCACGCTGCGTGCGGTGGTGCTCGAGCACGACGCCGAGCCCGACATCAGCATGCCCTACCGCGTGATCATCGCGCAGACCACGCTGAGCCGAACCGCGCTGGTGCGGCAGCTGCTGGGCTATGCGCTCGCGCCGCAGATCGTGCTGCTGATCCTGCTCGCGGTATGGCTCTGGCATGGCATCCGCAGCGACCTGCGGCCCCTGGGCGACCTGCAGCGCGCGCTCGACCGGCGCGACGTGCGCGATCTTTCCCCGGTGCCGGTGGTGCAGACCTCGCGCGAGATCCAGCGCCTGGGCAATGCGGTCAATTCGCTGTTCGAGCGGCTGGGCAACAGCGTGCAGGCGCAGCGCGAGTTCGTGGGCAACGTGGCGCATGAGCTGCGCACGCCGCTGGCGGGCATCCGCGCGCTGGCCGAATACGGCCTGGCCCAGCACGACACCAAGGTATGGCGCGAGCAGCTCGAGCGCGTTTCGGAGCGCCAGGCGCGCGCCAGCCACCTCATCGACCAGCTGCTGGCGCTCGCACTGGCCGAGGAGGCGCGCACAGAGCTCAAGCGCGTGCCGGTGCGCCTCGACGTGCTGGCCGAGCAGACGGTGCTGCGGCACCTGGCGCGTGCGGATGCGCGCGGTGTCGACCTGGGCGCGCGCGGCCTCGACGACGGCGTGATCGTGAACGCCAACGAGGCGCTGGTCGAAGGCATCCTCGACAACCTGATCGACAACGCGCTGCGCTACGGCGGGCGCACCATCACCGTCGAGCTCGCTGGCCATACGCTGAGCGTGATCGACGACGGCCCGGGCATTCCACTGGAAGCACAGCGCGACCTGATGCAGCGGTGGGCGCAAGGCCCGGCGGGAGAGAAGCTGGGGCAGGGCTCCGGGCTTGGCCTGTCGATCGTCTCGCGCTACGCCGAACTGCTGGGCGCGGAGCTGCGGCTCGAGGCCGCCGAGCCCACGGGGCTGCGTGTCAGCGTGGCGTTCGGCGAAGTGGCCTGAACTGCGGCGCTCAGGCCAGCGGCGTGCCCTGGTGGAAGGCCATGCGCCAGCGGCCGGCGCGCAGTTTCCACAGCGAGCTGCGAAGCGAGTCCGCAGCAGGACGCTCGGGAATGGCTTCGCGATGCGCGCGGTAGGTGACCAGCGCCACGTCGGGTGCCAGGCGCTTCACGCGGAAGTCCGAGATCGTGCGTTCGGAAAACGCCTCGTCGCGCAGCGCCTCCACGATGGCGGCACGCGTCCACACCGTGCCTGAGACGCCGAGCTCGTGGAAGTCGTCGTCGAGCAGTTCCTCAAGCCGGGCGGCGCTCGCACGCACCTCGCGCAGGAGCAGCGCGCTCTCTAGCTCCAGCAGCAGCGCTTCGAGGTCCTTGCCTGGTGCGGCTTCGTAGAGTTCGAGCGGCAGGCCGTCGGGGTCGGCGAAGAAGGTGAAGCGCCGGCCCGTGTATTCGTCGATGCGCAAGGGCTCCACGGCGATGCCCTGCGCCGCGAGTTCGGCGGCGGCGGCCTGCACGTCGTGCACTTCGAAGGACAGGTGCCGCAGGCCCTGTGCTTCGGGGCGGGTCGGCCGCGCGGGTGCGTCGGGGAAGGAGAAGAGTTCGATCTGCGAGCCATCGGGCAGGGCGAGGTCGAGCTTGTAGGAATCGCGGGCTGTACGGTAGTTTTCCGCGATCACTCGCAGCCCGAGCACCTCGGTGTAGAAGCGCTTCGATATCGCGTAGTTTGAACAGATGACGGCGACGTGATGGATGCGTTCGAGCTGCATCGTGGTCATCGCTTTCTCAGTTGCTTGCGGAGAAAGACGCGCGTGCGCTCGGCGAAGGCGAGTCGCTTGTACTCGACGTAGCCGATGCGTTCGTACAGTGCGCGGTTCTCGGTCATCTTCTCGTTGGTGAAGAGGTAGACCGAGTCGTGGCCCTGCCGCAGCGCTTCGTGCTCCGCGAGCTCGAGCAATGCGCGGCCCACGCCGGTGCCCTGCTGCGCGGGGCGCACCGCGATCACGTCGATCAGGAAGCCTTCGTCGGTGACGTCGAGCACCAGTGCGGCGACGATTCGCTCCTGCTGCTGCGCGACCCAGACCTGCGCGTTGGCGATCGCCGCGCCGTAGTCCTTCGTCATCGGAATAGGCGTGAGGCCGAGGCGCGGAATGTAGTGGCGAAAGGCTTCCACAGCGCATTCGCCGACGGCCGGGGCATCGGCGATGTCCGCGCGCCGCAGGGTCCATGGCGCGGCGCTCATGCGTTGAACTCCACCTCGCCTTCGATCTCCACGGGGATGTTGAAAGGCAGCTCCGCCATGCCCACCGCGCTGCGCGAATGCGCGCCGACGTCGGGCCCGAAGATTTCGAGGATGAGATCGGAGAAGCCGTTGATGACGGCCGGCTGCCTGTCGAAGCCCGGAGCGCTCGCGACCATGCCGAACACCCGCGTCCACGCGGTGATGCGGTCGAGGTCGCCGAGCGCGCGCTGCAGGCTGCCGAGCATCGCAAGCGCGGTGAGACGCGCGGCGGTGTAGCCCTGTTCCACGCTCAACTCGCGGCCCAGCTTGCCCAGCGGCGCGGCGATGGTGCCGTCGGCGTTGAGCGGGCCGTGGCCCGAGATGAGTGCGCGCCTGCCGACGACGCGCACGAACTGGAAGGGCAGCACGACGCCGGGAGGCGGCGTTACTGCGGGCGGAAGAACGAGGCCGAGCGCGGCCAGTCGTTGCTCGATGCGGGCCATGGCATTTCTCTCCTTGGGATGGCGGACACGAAGCGTCCGCCATCTTGCCATGGCCCTCGCTGCTGCTTCGGGCTCAGGCCAGCGTCGGATAGTCCGTGTAGCCCTTGGCGCCGCCGCCGTACATCGTGGCCTTGTCGAGCGGGTTCAGCGGTGCGTTCTCGCGCAGGCGGCGCACGAGGTCGGGGTTGGAGATGAAGGGCTTGCCGAAGGCCACGAGGTCGTCGCCTTCCTTCAGTGCCTCTTCGGCGAGCGGACGGTCGTAGCCGTTGTTGACCATCCAAGCGGCCTTGCCGCCGGCCTCGCGGTATGCGGCCTTGAGGGCTTCGTAGTCGAAGGGGCGGTCCTCGATCTCACGCGGGCCGCCGGTGGCGCCTTCGATGATGTGGATGTAGGCCAGATTGAGCGTCGCGAGCTGCTTCACCACGTAGGTGAAGAGGGGCTGCGGGTCGCTGTCGTAGGCGTCGTTGGCGGGCGTGACGGGCGACAGGCGGATGCCGGTCTTGCCGCCGCCCACGGCGTCGACCACGGCACGCGTGACTTCGAGCAGCAGGCGGGCGCGGTTCTCGATGCTGCCGCCGTAGTCGTCGGTGCGCTTGTTGCTGCCGTCCTTCAGGAACTGGTCGAGCAGGTAGCCGTTGGCGCCGTGGATCTCCACGCCGTCGAAGCCGGCCGTCTCCACCGCGCTGCGGGCGGCCACGGCGTAGGAATGGACGATGCCCGGCAGTTCGCCGGCATCGAGCGCGCGCGGCTCGGAGGTGTCGACGAAGGTGGGCACGCCGTCCTTGATGAGCACGGTCTTCGTCTTGGCGGTGATGGCCGAGGGGGCGACGGGCTTTCCGCCATCGGGTTGCAGTTCGTTGTGCGAGACGCGGCCCACATGCCACAGCTGCACCACGATCTTGCCGCCCTTGGCGTGCACGGCTTCGGTGACGCGCTTCCAGCTGTCGAGCTGCTCGGTGCCGTAGAGGCCGGGCACGTCGGAGTAGCCCTGGCCCTGGTGGCTGATGGCGGTGGCTTCGGTGATGAGCAGGCCGGCGCTGGCGCGCTGGGCGTAGTAGGTGGCGGCGATGTCGGGCGGAATGGCGTTCGGCGAGCGGTTGCGCGTGAGCGGCGCCATGACGATGCGGTTGGCGAGCTTCAGGTCGCCGGCCTGTACGGGATCGAAAAGAGTGGACATCGTGCGATCGAAAGCAGAGTTGATACGGGGCGCAAGGCTAAGCGCGCAGCCTCAACCCTGCTGTCGCACGGTTGACGGATTGGTGCTAGGGCCTGTCCCGTTTATTCGACGGCAGAGGCGAGATAGTTTTTCGAGGATTGAGTCGG
>NZ_JBQEQC010000035.1:0-54620 GCF_052044195.1 Variovorax sp. 22077 | reverse complement strand
GTGCCCACGTTCACGTGCGGCTTGGTGCGGGTGAATTTACCTTTTGCCATTTTTCGACTCCGAAAAAAACGTTTCCAACGTATGCAGATGGGTTGCAGTGCAGCTTTTGCAACCCCCAAAAACTGGTGCCCTTTGCGGGAATCGGACCCGCGACCTCTCCCTTACCAAGGGAGTGCTCTACCACTGAGCCAAAAGGGCTTTTGTCTAACCATTCGCTTCCGGCGCCGAACCGGGTCTCTGGAGCGGGAGACGGGAATCGAACCCGCGTCATCAGCTTGGAAGGCTGGGGTTCTACCATTGAACTACTCCCGCATCAGGAGCACTCAAGGCACCCAAAGCGCGATATCCAAACGCTCTTAGAAACCAAATTCATCGCTGGTGGAGAGGGCTGGATTCGAACCAGCGTACTCGTAAGAGGGCAGATTTACAGTCTGCTGCCATTAACCACTCGGCCACCTCTCCGGCGAACCTCGAAATATAGCACGGTTTTGTGACTACCCGGAAATCCATGCATCAACGAAGATGCAGGAAAACCGCTCGAGGCGTTAGCCCACGATTATCGCCTAAGTTTTCACCCCTCCGACCGCTGCGCCTCACGCCAGGCACGTGCTTCGCCGAAATGACCGCAGCCGATGAACGGCACGGGCGGTCGCTGGGCCGAGAGAGGCGACGGATGGTTCGACATCAGCACCTTATGGCGCTTAACGTCGATCAACGCACGCTTACTTTGCGCATGCGAGCCCCACAGCATAAAAACAACAGGTTTGGCACTGTTCGAAACATGCCGGATGACGGCATCTGTCAGCACCTCCCAGCCGCGACCGGAATGGCTCGCCGGCTGCGCCTCCTCTACCGTCAGGCAGGTGTTGAGCAGCAAGACGCCATGCGTAGCCCACTTCACCAGGCTGCCGCCCGGATTCGGAAACGGCGGCGGCGCCGTCCCCAGGTCGCGCTGCAGTTCCTTGAAGATGTTGCGCAGCGAGGGCGGCAGCGCCACGCCCGGCGCCACGGAGAACGCCAGACCCTCGGCCTGCCCGCGGCCGTGATACGGATCCTGGCCCAGAATGACGACGCGCACGTCTTCCGGCGGCGTGAGTTCCAGCGCCCTGAGCGGCTGCGGCGGAAAGATCACCGCGCCCGCGTCGAGTCGCTCGCGTAGGAATGCCTGCAGCTTCTGCCCGACGGCGCTGCCGAAGAACTCGTCGACCAGCGGCTGCCAGCCCGGCGCCACCGGCCAGTCGGCGGGGTCGCTGCTCGACAGCTGATCGGGCCGGCTCATTTGAACAATGCGGCGAGGGCCTCGCCGGGTTCCTTGGCGCGCATGAAGGTTTCGCCGACCAGGAAGGCGTGGACGCCCGCTGCCCGCAGGGTGGCCACGTCCTCGCGCGTGCCGATGCCCGACTCGGTCACCGGCAGGCGATCGGCCGGCAGCCCCGGCAGCAGGTCGATGGTCGCCTGGATCGACACCTCGAAATTGCGCAGGTTGCGGTTGTTGACCCCGATCAGCGGTGTCTTCAGCTTGAGCGCGCGATCGAGCTCGGCCGCGTCGTGCACCTCCACCAGCACCGCCATGCCCAGGCCGCGCGCGATGGCTTCGTAGTCCTTCATCTGCGCGTCGTCGAGGCAGGCGGCGATCAGCAGGATCGCGTCGGCGCCCATCGCGCGCGATTCGTACACCTGGTAGGCATCGACGATGAAATCCTTGCGCAGCACCGGCAGCTCGCACGAGGCGCGCGCCTGCTTGAGATAGTCCACGCCGCCCTGGAAGAACTGCCTGTCGGTCAGCACCGAGAGGCAGGCGGCGCTGATCTGGCCGTCGCCTTCGGCGTAGCTCTGCGCGATGTCGGCGGGAATGAAGTCCGCGCGCAGCACGCCCTTGCTCGGACTGGCTTTCTTGACTTCGGCGATCACCGCGGCTTGTCCGGCGGCGATCTTGGTGCGCAGCGCGCCTTCGAAGTCGCGCGTCAGCACGCGGCTCTCTGCGTCGAGGCGCACGGCTTCGAGCGGGGTGCGCTTCAGTGCCGCAGCCACTTCCTGGCGCTTGACGGCAACGATCTTGTCGAGGATGTCGGACATGGCTTCTCGGTTTCCTGTTCTCTTGAAGCTCAGACGGTGGCGGAGGCCTTGACCAGCTCGGCCAGCTTGGCCTTCGCGGCGCCTGATGCAATGGCGGCGCGCGAGCGATCGACGCCCGCCTGCACCGAATCGACCACGTTCGCCGCATAGAGCGCCGCACCGGCATTCAGCAGCACGATGTCGAGCGCGGGACCGGCCTGATTGTCGAGCACGCCCAGCAGCATTGCCTTCGACTGCTCGGGCGTCTCCACGCGCAGCGTGCGGTTGCTCGACATCTGGAAACCGAAGTCTTCGGGGTGCAGTTCGTACTCGCGGATCTCGCCGTTCTTCAGCTCACCCACCATGGTGGCCGCGCCGAGCGATATCTCGTCCATGCCGTCGCGTCCGTAGACCACCACCGCATGCTCCGCGCCGAGGCGCTGCAGCGCGCGCACCTGGATGCCCACGAGGTCGGGGTGGAACACGCCCATCAGGATGTTCGGCGCGCCGGCCGGATTGGTCAGCGGCCCAAGGATGTTGAAGATGGTCTTGATGCCCAGTTCCTTGCGCACCGGCGCCACGTTCTTCATTGCCGGATGGTGGTTCGGGGCGAACATGAAGCCGATGCCGCACTCCTCGATGGAGCGCGCGATCTGCTCGGGCTTGAGGTTGATGTTCACCCCCAGCGACTCCAGCACGTCGGCGCTGCCCGATTTGCTCGACACGCTGCGCCCGCCGTGCTTGCTCACCTTGGCGCCCGCGGCGGCGGCCACGAACATCGAGCAGGTCGAGATGTTGAAGGTGTGGGAGCCATCGCCGCCGGTGCCCACGATGTCGACGAGGTTCGTCGTGTCCTTCACCGGCACCTTGGTCGACACCTCGCGCATCACCTGCGCGGCGGCGGTGATCTCGCCGATGGTCTCCTTCTTCACGCGCAGGCCGGTGATCAGCGCGGCCATCATCACGGGCGAGCACTCGCCGCTCATGATGAGCCGCACGATGTGCAGCATCTCGTCGTGGAAGACCTCGCGGTGCTCGATGGTGCGCTGCAGCGCTTCCTGGGGGGTGATCATGGAAAGTCTCCTCGGAAAGAATCAGCGGCCGACGCGGACCGCGGCGGGCGCGTCGGTGAACGCGAGCTTGAGGCCGAAGCCGATGAACAGCACGCCGGCGACACGGTCGAGCCAGTGCATGCCCTTGCGCACCGCGCTGCGGCGAGCCATCCAGCCCGCCGCAAGGGCCCATCCCACGTTGACAGGGATGGCATTGACGTTGAACAGCACGCCCAGCAACACGAAGGCCAGCGCCTTGTTGTCGGTGCCCGGCGCGATGAACTGAGGCACGAAGGCCAGGAAGAACAGCGCCACCTTCGGGTTGAGCACGTTGGTCCAGAAGCCGCCCAGGAAGATCGCCTTGAGGCTGCGCTCCCCGCCCGCCGCCGCGGCGGCCGCGTCCAGGTCGGCGGGCGGCGCCGCCTTCGACACCAGCATGCGCACGCCCAGGTACAACAGGTAAGCCGCGCCGATGTACTTGAGCACCGTGAAGGCCGCGGCCGACGTCGCCATCAGCGTGCCCACGCCGACGGCGGCGGCGAAGATGTGCACGAAGCAGCCGGCCGTGATGCCGAGCCCGGCCACGATGCCGGCGCGAACGCCACAGCGCAGCGAATTGGTCACGACGTAGAGCACGTCGGGCCCCGGTGTGAGATTCAGCAGCCAGCCGGCGGCGATGAATGCGAGCAGATGGGGAAGGTCGGGCATCGCGCGCTCGCGGTTTTCAGGACTTGAAGAAGGCGCGGATCGCCGCGACGGCCCTGTCGACGCCGGCGTCATCGACATCGAGGTGCGTCACGAAACGCAGCCGGTAGAGCCCCGTCGCAAGGATGCCCTGCGCATTGAGGCTCGCCAGCAGCTCCGCGGAGCGCGACTGCGCGGCGCCGACGAGGTCGACGAACACGATGTTCGTCTGCGGCGCCTCCACCTTCAGTCCCTCGATGCCTTCGAGCCCCTGCGCCAGGCGCTGCGCCAGCGCGTGGTCGTCGGCGAGGCGGTCGACATGGTGGTCGAGCGCGTGCGAGGCCGCCGCCGCCAGCAGGCCGGCCTGCCGCATGCCGCCGCCCGCCATCTTGCGGATGCGGTGCGCGCGGGCGATGAACTCGCGCGAACCGACCAGCGCCGAGCCCACCGGTGCACCCAGCCCCTTGCTGAAGCACACCGACACGCTGTCGAAGCACTGCGCGATGCGGCGGGCTTCCGCGCGGATGTCGCTGTGCCTGTTCAGTGCGGCCTGCGCCGTCGCGGCATTGAAGAGCCGCGCACCGTCGAGGTGGCGCTGCAGTCCCTTGCCCTTGGCAAGGTCGGTCGCGGCCTGCACGTATTCGAAGGGCAGCAGCTTGCCGCCCAGCGTGTTCTCCAGCGCCAGCAGCCGGGTGCGCGCGAAGTGCGCGTCGTCAGGCTTGATGGCCGCCTCGATCTGCGCGAGCGGTAGTGTGCCGTCGCTCGCGTGGTCCAGCGGCTGCGGCTGTACGCTGCCGAACACCGCCGCGCCGCCGCCTTCCCAGCGGTAGCAATGCGCCTGCTGGCCGACGATGTATTCGTCGCCGCGCCCGCAGTGCGAAAGGATCGCGCACAGGTTGCTCTGCGTGCCGGTGGGCACGAACAGCGCCGCCTCGAAGCCCAGCATGGCCGCGATCTTCTCCTGCAGCGCATTCACGCTCGGATCGGTGGCGAAGACGTCGTCGCCCAGCGGCGCCGCCATCATGGCCTCGCGCATCGCGGGCGTGGGCTGCGTGACCGTATCGCTGCGCAGGTCGACGAGGGAATCGGAGGTGGGCATGTCTTGGGGTCCTTAGTGGGAATACCGCGGAACCGGCTCTGCCGGGCCGCCGGTATCTCTCCCGGCGAGGGGGTTGGCAAAGCGACACGAGGTGCGCGAAGCCTGCGGGAGCGCCATGCTATTCCAGGAAGTTCTTGAGCATGGCGTGGCCATGTTCGGTCAGGATCGATTCCGGATGGAACTGCACGCCCTCGATGCGCACGTCGTGCGCGAAGCCGGTGTGCCGCACGCCCATGATCTCGCCGTCGTCGGTCCAGGCCGTGACAGCCAGTTCCTTCGGGCAGCTCTCGCGCTCGATGGACAGCGAGTGGTAGCGGTTGACGACGAAGCGCCTGGGCAGCCCCGCGAACACGCCTTCCTGCGTGGTCGTGATCTCGCTGGTCTTGCCGTGCATGAGCTGCTGCGCGCGCACGATCCTGCCGCCGAAGGCCGCGCCGATGGCCTGGTGGCCGAGGCACACGCCCAGGATCGGCAGCTTGCCCGCGAAGGCCTCGATGGCAGCCACCGAGACGCCAGCCTCCGCCGGCGAGCACGGCCCCGGCGACACCACCAGCCGCGTCACGCCCGAGCCGATCAGCTCGCCGATCTGCTCCACGGTGATCTCGTCGTTGCGATGCACCTGCACGTCCGCACCCAGCTCGCCGAAGTACTGGACGATGTTGTAGGTGAAGGAATCGTAGTTGTCGATCATCAGCAGTTTCATGGCTTGCTCACAATCCGGTGCACGCCCTTGACGACGGGGAACACGTTGAAGTTGATCAGAAGGCCCAGCTTGAGGCCCGAGAGGCGCAGCGCGGCCTGCACCTGCGCGCGATGCAGGTCGGTCAGCACGTCGACCGCCCTGAGTTCGACGATGACCGATTGCTCGACCACGAAGCCAGCGCGGTACACCTCGCCGAGCGAACGGCCCTTGTAGCTGGCGGACAGCGCCACGTCGCGCGCGAAGCCGATCTCGCGCTCCGCGAGCTCGATGGCCAGCGCCGCGGCGTAGGCCGCTTCATCGAGCCCCGTGCCGAGCACGCGCTGCACCTCGACTGCCGCGCCGATGATCTCGTGCGAGAAGTCGCTCTGGGTATCAGGCAGGGCGCTCATTCCAACCCCTCCTCGACCAGCTCGGCCGCGCGCAGCAGCGCCCGCGCCTTGGCCTCGGTTTCCTTCCACTCCAGCTCGGGCACCGAGTCGGCCACCACGCCGGCCGCGGCCTGCACGTGCAGCATCTGGTCCTTCACGATGCCGGTGCGGATGGCGATGGCCACGTCCATGTCGCCCGCGTAGCTGATGTAGCCGCATGCGCCGCCATACAGGCCGCGCTTGGTGGGCTCGAGCTCATCGATGAGTTCCATCGCATGCACCTTCGGCGCGCCGGTCAGGGTGCCGGCCGGGAAGGTGGCCTTGAGCACGTCGATGGCGGTCATGCCGTCCTTCAGCGTGCCTTCGACGTTGCTCACGATGTGCATCACGTGGCTGTAGCGTTCGACCGCGAAGGCCTCGGTCACCTTCACGGTGCCGGTCTTGGCGATGCGGCCGATGTCGTTGCGCGCGAGGTCGATCAGCATCACGTGCTCGGCGCGCTCCTTGGGGTCGTTGATCAGCTCGATCTCGGCCGCCTTGTCGAGCTCCAGCGACGCGCCGCGCGGGCGGGTGCCGGCCAGCGGGCGGATGGTGATCTTCTGCTCGCCCTCGCCCGTGTTCTCCTGTCGCACCAGGATCTCGGGCGACGCGCCCACTACGTGGAAGTCGCCGAGGTTGTAGTAGTACATGTAGGGCGACGGGTTCAGCGAGCGCAGCGCGCGGTACAGCGACAGCGGCGACTCGGTGTAGCGCTTGCTGATGCGCTGGCCCACCTGCACCTGCATGAAGTCGCCAGCGGCGATCATTTCCTTGGCGCGCTCCACCGCCGCGAGGTAGTCGGCCTTGGCGAAGCTGCGCTCGGGCGGATGCGGCTGCGTCGGCTTCACGACGGGCGCGCTCACCGAGTACTTGAGCTTTTCCTTCAGCTCGCGCAGGCGGCGCTTGCCCGTGGCGTAGGCCTCGGGCTGCTTCGGATCGGCATAGACGATGAGGTACAGCTTGCCCGAGAGGTTGTCGATGACGGCCAGTTCCTCGCACTGCAGCAGCAGGATGTCGGGGCAGCCCAGCGCATCGGGGGGGCAGGACTTCTCGAGCTTGCGCTCGATGTGGCGCACGGTGTCGTAGCCGAAGTAGCCGGCAAGGCCGCCGCAGAAGCGCGGCAGGCCCGGCCGCAGCGCCACCTTGAATCGCTTCTGGTACTCGGCCACGAAGTCGAGCGGATTGCCCTTGACGGTCTCGACCACCTGCCCGTCGGTCACCACTTCAGTGAGGGCCTCGGCGCCGAAGCCGCTGGCGCGAAGCAGCGTACGCGCCGGCAGCCCGATGAAGCTGTAGCGCCCGAAGCGCTCGCCGCCCACCACCGATTCGAGCAGGAAGCTGTGCTTGCCGCCGCCTTGCGAATGGGCCAGCTTGAGGTAGAGGGAAAGGGGAGTCTCGAGGTCGGCGAAGGCCTCGGCCATCAGCGGAATGCGGTTGTAGCCCTGGGCGCTGAGGCTCTTGAATTCAAGTTCGGTGATCACGGATACGTTCTCCAGTTGCCTGCGGCGCTCCTTCGGCCGACGGCAAGGTCATTCACGGGTGGCCCGGTGCCGGCGAGCGTGCCGGTCCTGAGCCGCGGGCGCACGGCGTGCGCCGTGCAATCAAACAGTCAGCGAAGTATGGCGACGCCAGGGCCAGGCTCCCCGGCTGCCTTCACCTGTTTGAATGACGTGATGAACGAACATATGAGCTGCGGAGTTTAGCCCACGAAAACGCCAGGACGCGCAATCGCCCGCATCGGCAGCGCTTCAGGGTTCCCCCGAAGCCGGGCAAGTAGAACAAAAAGATACATTCGAACGATCGTTCGCAAAACTCCAAGGAGACAGCGTTGCCCACCCTTTCGTTCACGACCGTGTTCCCTCGCCTCGCCCTGGCAGCCTGCCTCGCCGTCGCCAGTCTCGGTGCCTCGGCCGCGCAGGTCGACGTGGGCGGCGTCAAGCTCGACGACCAGATGGACCTGCGCGGCAACCCCCTGCTGCTCAACGGCGCGGGCATCCGCTACAAGGCCATCTTCAAGGTCTACGCGGCCGGCCTCTACGTGGGCAGGAAGGTCTCGACCCCCGAGGAAGCGCTGGCCGCACCCGGCCCCAAGCGCGTGTCGATCACGATGCTGCGCGACATCGACGCGAACGAGCTCGGCAAGCTCTTCACCAAGGGCGTGGAGGACAACTCGCCCAAGAGCGAGATGGTCAATCTCATCCCGGGCCTGCTGCGCATGGGCCAGATGTTCGCCGACCAGAAGCAGCTGAAGGCCGGCGACACCTTCACCGTCGACTGGCTTCCCGGCACCGGCACGCTGATCACCGTGCGCGGCGTGCCGCAGCCCGATCCGATCAAGGAGCAGGCCTTCTTCAATGCGCTGCTGCGCATCTGGCTGGGACCGAACCCGGCCGACTGGAAGCTCAAGGACGCACTGCTCGGCAAGCAGTAGGCATCGCAGCGGGCCTGCTGGCGTCAGCGCCCCGTGGCCGGCACCAGCTCGGCCAGCGAATCGATGAAGCCGTCGGCATCCACGCCGCGCACCGGCTCGCCGTGGTTGTAGCCGTAGGTCACCAGGATCACCGGGCAGCCGGCCGCACGCGCGGCGCGCGCGTCGTTGCTCGAGTCGCCGATCATCAGCGTGCGCGCGGGCTCGGTGCCCATCGCCTCGCAGGTCTTCAGCAGCGGCAGCGGATCGGGCTTCTTGCGCTCGAAGGAATCGCCGCCGAACACCAGCTCGAAGAAGCCGTCGAGCCCCTTGTCGGCGAGCAGCGGCTTGGCGAACGAGGTCGGCTTGTTGGTGAGACAGGCCAGGCGCAGGCCCTGCGCGCGCAGCGCCTGCAGCCCCTCGATCACACCGGGATACACGGCCGAATGCCGGCCGTTGATGGCAAGGTAGTGATGCTGGTAGCGCTCCCAGGCTCGGTCGAACAGCGCTCGCGCCTTCGCATCGGCCTCGGCTTTGGAGAGGGCCGGAGACAGCACGTGCACGAGCGCCGAATGGATCAGGTGCTCCGAGCCCTTGCCCACCATGGTCTCGATGGCGGCGGGCGCCACATGCCCAAGCGAAAGGTCGTCGAGCATGCGGTTCAGCGAGGCGGCGAAGTCGCCCAGCGTGTCGACCATGGTGCCGTCGAGATCGACGATGGCGGCATCGAAACGGGCGCGGTCAGGGCGTAGGAAGTTCAAGGCAGGCGCGGGTGGTTGTGGAATCGCCCGACACTTTACAGAGCATCGCCGGCACTCCAGCCGCGCCCGGCGCCGATGAGGCTTTCAAACTGTTTCAAAACCGTCGCCCGTGTGCCTCGGAAACTTTTCGGGGCTTTTTGCACACCTATGCCCCATCGTTTGAAAAACCCAACAACGAGGAATACTCCATGCGTCTCACGACGAAGGGCGGCTTCGCCTTGACGGCCATGATCGATGTCGCGATGCGCGAGCAGGATGGCCCCGTGCCACTGGCGTCGATCAGCAAGCGCCAACACATTGCCCGCTCGTCGCTCGAACTGCTGTTCAGCAAACTGCGCCAGCACGCGCTGATCAAGGCAACCCGTGGACCGGGCGGCGGCTACACACTGACGCGCAGGGCGTCCGAGATCACGGTGGCGGACATCCTCGCCTCGGTCGACGGCCAACCGCTGTCCGACGCGGAAGACTCGTCGAGAAAGGGCGAGGCCGGCGGCAAGGGCTGCTATTCCACCGAGGCGCTGTGGGCCTCCGCCAAGCACCATGTGATGGAGTTCCTGGGCTCCGTCACGCTGCAAAGCCTGGTCGAGGACCAGTTGGCCAAGGGCGTGCGCGTGGAACACGAACCTTCGCAGCCGAAGAAGAAGGAAACCCCGTTGAGCCCCGCCGCCTTGCCGCTGCGCGTGAACGCACCCAACTCGGTGTTCGCGTGGAACGGCGTCTTCGCAAAGCGCTGAAGAAGAACGCCCGCCGTCCTTTCTCTCTCCTGATGATTCCCCGCTGGCTCCTGTCTCTGCTGCTCGTGTTCGCACTGGGCTGCCAGAGCTTCGCGGCGCTGGCCAAGTCGCACGACGCGGCCATGGCACCGGTCGACGCTGCGGGGCTTCATCATCTGTCGAGCATCCACTGCGAAGCCCCCGCGGGGCCGTTCACCACACTCGAAGAACGCTCTCCGGCCACCGACCTCGCGCCGGACCTCTCCGAAATCTGCGGACTTCGCAATGCCACGCTGCACCATGCAAGGTGGCATGACTCATCGCCGCCGCAGGACATCCACGCGCCCCCATCGCGCGTGCTACCGGTTCCCCTAAAGCCGCCACGCACGCGCATCGCCGCGTAGGCGAAGGTGCGGGCCCAGCCGCTCGCGCCCGCCCTCCTTCCTCACCTTCTTTTCCGCAATACGCGACGTCGGGCCGCCGTGCCCGCGCGTCGCGTTCGTCGTCGTTGTCCTGCGCGGCCATGGCCGGCGTGGGCGACGGCGCATCACGCACCCGATTCCCAAATTCATTGGCTCATGAACGAACTCACCTGGATCATCTTCGGCGCCAGCCTTCTGTTGCTGTATCTCGCCTGGCGCGAACGCCTGGTCTCGAACCATCGCGATGCCGGCCTGCTCGCCGGCGTGGCCGCCTGCACCGGCGTGGCCGGCATCGTCTCGCTGGTGGTATGACGGTGCACGAGGCCAGGCGGCGATGGCGCTGGATCGCGGCCGGGCTCGCCATCGCGGCGATGGCGGGCGCCTGCACCGACGGCTATCCGACCAAGGACGCCCCCGCCGCCAGCGACATGAGCGCCGCGGAGCACGTACACGCACTCAACGGCATGCTGCGGCACGAGGCGCGCACCCTGGATGCGAGGATGACGCTGGCGACGCCCTGCATCCTGCGGCTCGCGACCACCGCGCATGGCGGGCGCGAGTCCATCGCCTCGCTGCGGCTGGACACGCTGCAGGTCGCCTTCTCGGCCGAGGAGCGCTACCGGGTGAGCGTGGCCCCGGCCACCGGCATGCCAGCCGCGCCCGACCATCGCTTCGTGGTGGACGGCTGGCAGGACGCGGTCGCCTTCCGCTCGCACCTGCAGCAGCTGCAGATGGCCTGCGTGGCGTCGAAGAGTTGAGGCAGTGGCGCCTTCCGCAGCCGCGCCGCACGGCGGACGGCATGCGGCAGGCGCGGGCCGATCAGGCCTGCTGCGCCTCGGTCAGCGCCTGGGCGGCCACCACCGCCTCGGTACGGTTGCGCACGTTGAGTGCGCGGAAGATCGCAGCCAGGTGGATCTTCACGGTGCCTTCGCTGATGCCCAGGCTGCGCCCGATCAGCTTGTTGGGCTTGCCTTGCGACAGCAGCTGGAGCACCTCGACCTGCCGCTCGGTGAGCACGCTGCGCAGGTGCTCCAGCGTCTGGCCGCTGCCGCCGCCGCCGGCAGCGCCGCCGCGCACGAGCGACTCGGTGCCCGGCTGCTGCGCCATGCCGGCCACGATGCCCGGCGGCACGGCCGTCAGCATCATCGGCGGCACATACACGCCGCCGGCCAGCACCAGCCGCACGGCCGAGAGCATCACGTCGGGCGAATAGGCCTTGGGAATGAACCCGAGCACGCCGCGCTCGAGCGCGCTGCGCATGATGGCCGGGTCTTCGTAGCCCGACAGCACGATCACCGGCACCGCAGGATGGCGCTGGCGGATCTCGTCGATGTGGGCCTGGCCATCGGCGCCGGGCATGTTGAGGTCGATCAGGGCCAGGTCGAGGTCGTCGGTGGCTCCGGCAAGCAATTCGTCAACGCTCATCGCCAGGACGAATTCGATGCCGGGCTCCAGCTCCGAGAGCTTGGCTTTGACCGCCTCGATGACGAGCCGGTGGTCGTCGGCGATCAGTATTTTCATGATGTCTTTTCCCCGTATCCCAGCGTGCAATGCACCGCAGGCGCAGAAGATACCGGCGAAATCCCCGCGCAGCAAGGCCGGCGGCCCCACCAACGGCATAGACCCCAAGCGATATGGCGCCCGCCGCAAGCCCTTTGAAAGAATGGACGCCTACTCGAAGGAACCGGGGACATGGGCATGTGCCATCGCTGCAGACGCCGGTGCAAGGCATCCTTCGCAACGCATGAATGAGCGGGCCCGTTCATGGCCCGCCTCCTCGACTGTTTCTCCAGCTTCATCTCGTCCGGCCTCGCGCTGGATGCGTCCATCGCCTCCGGCGCGCCCCTGCTGCCGCACGACGCGGCGCAGCAGCGGGCCCGCCGGCTGCTCGACGCGGCACGCGCGGCCGCCGAGACCGCCGGCACGCCCGCCGCGCAAATCGAGTCGGCCTCCTTCGCGATGGTCGCCTGGATCGACGAGATCCTCGCGCGCCATCCGGACGCCGCCGGCACCTCGGGCACCTCGGGCGCCGGGAGCACCGCGGCCGCGCTGCAGGTGCAGCTCTTCAACTCCAACAACGCGCACAGCGAGTTCTTCCATCACCTCTCGGCGCTGGGCCCCGGGGACGATGCGGTGCGCGAGGTGTACTGGCACGCGCTGGCGCTCGGCTTCAAGGGCCAGTACTACTTCGAGGAAGGCGACCACGGCGAACTCGGCAAGCTGAAGGACCTGCACGGCCGCCAACTGCTGCTTCGCCCGCTGTCGACCGGCAGCCTGCTGCAGGACCACATCACGCCACAACCCTACGAGGTGCCCGACCCGCGCGGACCCAACGACACGCGCCGGCGCGACCGCACCCTGCTGCTCGGCGCCGCCGCCCTGGCCCTCGCGCTACCGCTGCTGTACCTGACGTGGCTGTGGCCCGGCCGCCCTCCGGCTGCAGACACAGGCCTGGCGCAGCGCATCGAGCAGCACCTGCAGACCTTCGCCTGCGCCGACCTCACGGCCAGCATCGACCCCGAAGGCGGCACGCGGATCACCGGCTTCGTCTCGCAGCCCGGCGACCTGCCGCGCGTCGAGAGCGAGGTGAGCGCCCTGTCCGGCGTGGGATCGCCGCGCTTCGACATCGGCCTGCGGGTCTGGCCGCACTGCGAGGTGTTCGCCATCCTCAAGCCCTACCAGGTGCGCAACGCGGAGAAGTCATACGGCCTGGACGTGGGCTCCCCCACCGCCCATGAAGGCCGCCTGCGCGAGGGCGACAACGTGCGCGTGCAGGTGACCGCGCCGCGGCACGACAGCTACATCTGGGTCGACTACTACACGGCCGACGGCTCCGTCATGCACCTCAACGCCGGGCAGGCGCCCACGCGGCTGCGCGCGGGCGAGACGCTGGAGCTGGGCCGCGACATTCCTTCCAGCTGGCTCGTGAGCCCGCCCTTCGGCAGCGTGCTGATCACCGTGCTCTCGTCGCCCACGCCCCTCACCGAGACCGCCGACAGGCCCCCCTTCGAGCTCGCCTCCGCCTACCTGCTGCGGCTGCGCGAATCGCTCGCGGCCAGCAAGAACAGCGACCGGCTCATCGCCGACTTCGTCTTCCTGGAGACCGTCTCGCGATGAATGCCCTGCTCCTTTCGCCCGCCCACCGCTTCTGGCTGCTGCTGTCGCTGTGCCTGCTGGGCTTCGGCCTGTTGTACGCGGTGGTGCGCGACGCCGGCCGCGGCGCGCGGCGGCGCGGGCTGCAGAAGCGCCTCGCGGCCATGGGCGAGCCGACGGCCGACGCGGGCGCGACGGCGATCGCCATCGACACGCTCAAGGAAGGCATGGCGCAGGCGCAGCAGGCGATGCGCCGCACGCCATGTGCAAGGCCTCCCGTTCCGTGGCTGCTCTTCTTCGGCGACGCATCCGCCAACCTTCGCGGGCTGCTGGAGACCGCGCACGCCGAGCGCGCGGATGACGCATCCCAGGCCGCCTGGTGGCACTGGTGGCTGACCCGACGGCTGGTGGCCATCGAGATCGATCCGGGCGCGGTCGGGGACACCGCAGATACGCCACAACAGTCGCGCAGCCTGTGGCTGCACTCGCTTCTGGCACTTGCTGAGCGACGAGATCGCCTGCCGCTCAACGGCCTCGTGGTGGCCGTGGCAGCCGGCGAACTGCTCGATGCCGAAGCCTCGCAGCTCAAGTCGCTCGCCGAGCGAACGCGTCGCCTGCTCGACGAAGCCAGCGACGGCCTCCGGCTGCTGATGCCCACCTATCTCGTCGTGACCGGGCTCGAACGGCTTGCGGGCTACGCGACCTTGCGCGGCGCCCTGCCGCCAGAGGTGCTCGCACAGGCGCTGGGACATCGGCTGACCGATCCCTCCGCCTTCATCGAGACTCCTGCGGGCGAGCGGCTCGACGCCGTGTTCGAGCCCATCGCGCAGCAGCTGCACGCGTTGCGCATGTCATTGCTGCGCGAGCAGCCGGGGCCCACCGGACGGCTCGCGATCCATGAGTTCGTGGAAGCGGTCCGCGCCCTGCAGCCGGGGCTGCGCGAGTTCGCGCAGGTACTGTTCGAGAACCAAGGCAAGGGGCTGCAGCGTGCGCCGCGCTGGCGCGGCCTCTATCTCACGGCATCCGCATCGGATGCGGCCGGTGGTGCCTTCGTGCACGACCTCTTCGAGCACTTCCTTCCGGTCGACCAGCCCCTGGTGCGTCCCGGAAGGCCCTCCTGAGTGGGAGCGATAGAGAAGGCGTTACTTCGCGTCGATGCGCATCGCGCGCGCGCCGAGGGTGACGTCCAGCGACTGCGCCTTGCCGGTGACCACCGGACGCACCTCGCGCCAGCGCGCGCGGTCGAGATCGCGATAGGCCGCCATCACGCCCATCGACTTCGCGTCGGGCGGCAGGTTGAAGTCGAGCTTCTTCGTCTCGCCGGGCCGCAGCAGCACTTCCTCGCGTTGCACCAGTTCCGCGCCGAGCGTGGCCTGGTCCTTCTCGAAGAGCGAGAAGAAGTCGGCGCCTTCGAACGGGCCGGGCGACTTCAATGCATATACGCGCACCGTGAGCGGCGATGCGCGGCCGCGCGCATCGGGGTTGGCGTCCGCACCTGCCGTGAGCGTGACGGCCACGGTGGTGACCACGGGCTTCGCCGCGCAGCCCGCAAGCAGAAGACCGGCTCCAGCAAGGCCAAGAACGGCGATGTGGCGCCGCGTTGCTGCGGCAAGGAAGCCCTCATAGGACGAATGGTGTGTACCCAGCGTGCGCATGCTATTCCCTTCGTTGCATTGACCGGTCAAGACGCATCTTTGATTATCACCAGCGAACTCCGATAGGCAACATGCTGACCAACGAACTCGCTGCAACACTGCTCGCGCCCATCGGCGATGCATCGCCTTGCGGCGACGATCTCGAGTACGACGCGGACTTCATGGCGCTGGTCGCGGATGCGCAGGGCAAGCCCGAGCAGCAGTTCGGCGACACGGTGATCCCCGCGGTCGAGCCCGAGTGGCGCGAGGTGGGCGAGAAGGCCGAGAACATCCTTCGCCGCAGCAAGGACGTGCGCGCCGCCGTGCTGCTGCTGCGCGCATCCACCCGCATGCAGGGCGTGCAGGGCTTCGCCGCCGGGCTGCGGCTGCTCAATGCATTGCTCGACACCTTCTGGGACGGCATACATCCAAAGCTGGATGCCGACGACGACAACGACCCGACGATGCGCCTGAACGCGCTCGCGCCGCTGACCGACGAGGCCACGGGCCTGCGCGACCTCTACGAGGCGCAGGTAGGCAATGCGCGCGGCGTGGGTCCGATCCGCGTGCGCGACATCGCCATCGCGCACAACGCGCTCACCGCCGTGGGCGGCGAGGCCACCTATTCGATGGCGCAGGTGCAGGGCGGTCTGGAGGCGATACAGGCCGAGCGGCCCGATGCCGTCGCGGCCGCGCTCGAGGTGCCTGCGCTGGTGGAGCAGCTGAGGAAGCTCATCGCCGAGCGCACCTGCCGCACCGATGCCGTCGACCTCGACCCGCTGCGCTCCATCGCGCGCGTGCTGCAGAAGGCAAGCGCCTCCGCCAGCGGATCGACTGCCGATGGCGCCGCCGCGCAGGACACGGGCGCGGGCGCCGAAGACACGCAGGCCGGCGGCACGGCATCCGCACGCCCTGCCGCGGCGCGCGGCGAGATCCAGAGCCGCCAGGACGCGGTGCAGATGCTCGACCGGGTGATCCGCTACCTGGAGCAGGCCGAGCCCGGCAATCCGGCGCCGCTGCTGATCGAGCGCGCCAAGAAGCTCATCGGCGTGAGCTTCCTCGAGATCATGGCCAACCTCGCGCCGAACGCGATGGACACCATCGAAACGGTCACCGGCCGACGTCCTTCCGAATAAGCCCCGACCACCCCGCATCCGTCCCCATTCACACCCGCAAGGAGCATCTCCATGGCCAAGAGCAGTCAGAAATTCATCGCCCGCAACCGGGCGCCCCGGGTCCAGATCGAGTACGACGTGGAGCTCTACGGGGCCGAGAAGAAGGTGCAGCTGCCCTTCGTCATGGGCGTGCTGGCGGACCTCTCCGGCAAGCCGGCCGACCCGCTCGCGCCGGTGGCCGACCGCAAGTTCCTGGAGATCGACGTCGACAACTTCGACTCGCGCATGAAGGCCATGAAGCCGCGCGCGGCCTTCGCGGTGGAGAACTCGCTCACCGGCGAGGGCGACCTGAAGGTGGAACTCACCTTCGAGAACATGGACGACTTCTCGCCCGCCGCGGTGGCGCGCAAGGTCGGCGCGCTCAACAAGCTGCTGGAGGCGCGCACGCAACTGTCGAACCTCGTCACCTACATGGACGGCAAGGGCGGCGCAGAGGAACTGCTGGCCAAGGTGCTCGAGGACCCGGCCCTGCTGCAGACGCTGGCGGCGAGCAAGAAACCCGAGGACGGCGGCGCACCCGCTGCCTGACACCGACAACCATCAGAGCACACGAGGAGTAGATCACCATGGCCGAAGCACTCGAACAGAGCGCGCTGAAAGACGTCGAATATGCGGGCAGCGACTTTTCCTCGCTGCTGCAGAAGGAATTCAAGCCGCGCAGCGACGAAGCCAAGAGCGCCGTCGAAGCCGCCGTGCTCACGCTGGCGCAGCAGGCGCTGGCCAACAGCACCGTCATCGGCAAGGACGTGACCAAGTCGATCCAGGCCATGATCGCCGCGATCGACGCCAAGCTCACCGACCAGGTCAACAAGATCATCCACCACCCCGACTACCAGAAGCTCGAGAGTGCGTGGCGCGGCCTGCACTACATGGTGAACAACACCGAGACCGACGAGAACCTCAAGATCCGGGTGATGGACATCTCCAAGCAGGAGCTGGCCAAGAACCTCAAGAAGTTCAAGGGCGCGGCCTGGGACCAGAGCCCGATGTTCAAGAAGATCTACGAGCAGGAGTACGGCCAGTTCGGCGGCGAGCCCTTCGGCGCGCTGGTGGGCGACTACCACTTCGACCAGAGCCCGCCCGACGTGGAACTGCTCGGCGAAATGGCCAAGATCGCCGCGGCCGCGCACGCGCCCTTCATCACCGGCGCGAGCCCGAACCTGATGCAGATGGAGTCTTGGCAGGAGCTCGCGAACCCGCGCGACCTGACCAAGATCTTCTCCACGCCCGAGTACGCCGCCTGGCGCTCGCTGCGCGAGTCGGACGACTCCAAGTACCTCGGCCTGTGCATGCCGCGCTTCCTGGCGCGCACGCCCTATGGCGCCAACACCAATCCAGTGGAGGAGTTCGACTTCGAGGAAGACACCGCCGGCGCCGACCACAACAAGTATTCATGGGCCAACGCGGCCTACGCGATGGCGACCAACATCAACCGGTCGTACAAGCTCTACGGCTGGGGCTCGCGCATCCGCGGCATCGAGTCGGGCGGCGCGGTGGAGAACCTGCCGCTGCACACCTTCCCGAGCGACGACGGCGGCGTGGACCAGAAGTGCCCCACCGAGATCGCCATCAGCGACCGCCGCGAGGCCGAGCTCTCGAAGGCGGGGCTGCTGTCGATGATCCACCGCAAGAACTCCGACTTCGCGGCCTTCATCGGCGCGCAGTCGCTGAACAAGCCCGCCGAGTACGACGACCCCGACGCCACCGCCAACGCCAACCTGGCGGCGCGCCTGCCCTACCTGTTCGCCTGCAACCGCTTCGCGCACTACCTCAAGTGCATCGTGCGGGACAAGATTGGCAGCTTCAAGGAGCGCGAGGACATGCAGCGCTGGCTCAACAAGTGGATCATGAACTACGTGGACGGCGACCCCGCCAACTCCTCGGAGATCACCAAGGCCCAGAAGCCGCTGGCCGCCGCCGAGGTGATCGTGGAGGAAGTGGAAGGCAACCCGGGCTACTACACCTCCAAGTTCTTCCTGCGCCCGCACTACCAGCTCGAGGGCCTCACGGTCTCGCTGCGCCTGGTGTCGAAGCTGCCCTCGGCCAAGGGCGGCGCGTGAAGACCTGAAAAAAACGGGCCGGACTTTCTTGAAATTCCGGCTCCCGTTTCGTTCTATCCACAGCTGCCGGGGACCGGCCCCGCCGACAAGCCACCGGCAGCACAAGCATCCGTCTCGATCATCAACAGCAACTGCCCGAACGCAATCGGGTTCCAAGGAGTAGGAACATGTCTTCTGACTTTCACATCAAGCTCGACGGCGTCAAGGGCGAGTCTTCCCACAAGGACCACAAGGACGAGATCGAGATCTCGTCGTGGACCTGGAACGTGAGCAACGCCTCGGGCGCCGGCTCGGGCGGCGGCTCGGGCAAGGGCAAGGCCACGCCGGGAGAGTTCCACTTCACGCACACCTACGACAAGGCCTCCCCCGTGCTGGCCAAGAACTGCGTGAGCGGCAAGCACTTCAAGGACCTGGTCCTGACCTGCCGCAAGTCGGGCGAAGGCCAGCAGGAGTACCTGAAGGTCACGCTCAAGGAAGTCTTCATCGCCATGGTCGGCCCCGGCGGCGCGCAAGGCGGCGACGTGCAGGAACAGGTCTCCTGCTCGTTCAAGGACATCGAGTTCGCCTACAAGGCCCAGGACGACAAGGGCGCCGCCGGCGGCGAAGTCAAGTTCGGCTGGAACGTGGCCACCACCGAGACCCGCTGACGGACGACGGACCCGCGGGGCACGGCATCGGGCGCGCCTGTGCCCGATGCGGTTTCCATGCGTCCTCACCGGAGCAATGCAATGGCATTCAGCACCCCACTCATCGGCAAGAGCGGCGATCTGCTCACCGCCTACAACATCGACTGGTCGGTCGGCAGGATCGGCTCCAACACGCGTGAAGACGTGATGCTGGTGCAGGCGCTGTTCAAGATCTTCTACTACGAGCTGCTCGGCTTCAACCACGACCTGGACCCGCCCCCGGGCCAGACCGAGGTGATCGTCGTGGACGGCTACTACGGCCCGATCACGCAGAAGCACATCACGCACTTCCAGGCGCAGGCGATCGCGCTCGGACAGAAGGTGCTGCCGGACGGCATCTTCGATCCGTTCCGTGCGCCCGGCGCATCCAGCACGCTGAGCAAGTCGCGCTACGCGCTCGACCTGCTCAACAACGGCTGTGCCAACTGCTGCAAGGAACAGGGCATCGACAACTACACGAACCTGCCCAACCGCGCGGACATGCCCCTGCTGCTGCGCAGCGCGCTGAAGAAGGTCAAGAAGACGGCGAGCAAGTACACCTACGTCGCGCCGCAGACGGTGCCGACCACGGGCGGCGCCTGAACGAAGGACCGAGGGAACAGCCGACCCGGCTGATGCAGAAAGGGCCCGGAGCGATCGCTGCGGGCCCTTTTCCTTTCTGCGCTGGCTTGCTTCTTTCGCTGCGCAGGCAAGAGGATTCAGGAATCCGTCGGCATCGCGTTCTCCGGCATCAGCCGTGTCACGTCGTCCTCGTCGTCCTCGATCACCCACAGCGTGAGCGCCGTGTAGTTGTCATGTCCCGGTTTGGCATTGGCCTTGACCTGCGCGTCGATCAGCTCGGTCCACTGGCTGGGCGTGCGCGAGGCATGCAGCGTGTCGATCAGGCACTCGTCGCCCAGGGGCTCCCACACGCCGTCGCTGCACAGCAGCAGCACGTCGCCCGGCAGCAGGCGCATGCGCTCGGACACGGCGATCTCGGGCTCCTCCTCGATCGAGCCCAACGCCGACAGCAGCATGTTGCGCTGCGGATGCAGCCGCGCGCCCTCCTCGTCGAGCATGCCGCCGGCAACCATCTGCTGCACGAGGCTGTGGTCGGTGGTGCGCGCCACGATGGCGCCGCCGCGGAACAGGTAGGCGCGGCTGTCGCCGCTGTGCACCCAGGCGAGCGCCTGGCTTTCGAGGTCGATGGCCGCGAAGACGATGGTCGAGCGCATGCCCGCGAGCTTGCCGCCCTCGGCCTGGCGCGCGACCACGTCGCGGTTGGCCTGCTCCACCAGGCCGCGCAGCGTGGCTTCGTCGAGCCCCGGCGCGACCGAGAAGCCGCCGAGCATGCTGGCGCGCGCGGTGGCCGCTGCCACGTCGCCGCCGCCATGGCCGCCGGCGCCGTCGGCCACCAGGCAGGCGACGTAGCGCTCGTCGTGCCAATGGCCATGCACGTCCTCGTTGTAGGTGCGGCCCCCCTGGCGGGAGAGCGTGACGATTTCAATTTCCAAGCGGGGTGCCTCGCGGGTGCTGCGGTGGTTGTTGTGCCGTCGTTCGTGCTGCGTGCGTGACTGCCTGCCGTTGCTCTTGCTGCTTGTTCGCCTGCTCCTGTGGCCGGGCGGGTCAGGCGTCGGACTTCAGGCGCGCCATCTGCTCCTCGTAGGCCTCTAGGAAGGCCTTGCCGAAGAGGCTGTGGAAGTCGTCTTCCGCCTCGCTCGCGATGCCGCCGTACAGCGACACGAACTGGTCCCACAGCTTGGCCTTGCGGTTGGCGCTGAAGAGCGCGTCGAGCGCGGTCTTCGCGCTGATCTTCTTCTCCAGCTCCGCCGGCTCGAAGCGCGCGATGACATGGGCCAGCGCCGCGCGCATGCCCACCATCACGCCGAACTGGTGCGCGCGCAGGTCGTTGAAGGCATCGCGCATCGCGGCCTCGGGCGGCATGAAGCCGCGCACGCCGGGGCCCAGCAGGTGCGCCAGCGCCACCTCGACCGTGGGCGAGAACTTCAGCGGGTTGTTGGCCTGCGCCGCGATCATCGTGACCTCGGCGCGCACCTCGCGCTTGAACTCCTGGCGCGTGAGCAGCAGCTGCAGCGTGCCTTCGGTGGCGCTGCGCAGCATCGAGCCGATGCGCTCCATCAGGCCCGGCGTGAGCATCTCGGGCGGCTGGTGCGTGCTTGCGAGGCCACGCAGGAAGGCCGCGAGCAGTTCGTCGTCGCTGGCCATGCGCTCGGGCGGCGGCTGCTGCGCGACCGAGCGGGCAACGGGTGCCGGCGCGGGAGGCTTCAAAGGCTCCAGCGGCCTGCCGGAGCCCTCCGGGCCGCTGATGCGGATCGGCTGGCCGGTCATGTCGTCGAACTGCGGCAGCGGCGGCGGTGCGGGCATGGGCGCAGGTGACGGTAACGGTGCAGGCGCCATCACCGGCGGCGGCGCAGGCGGTCTCGGCGGCTCGACCGCCTTGGGCGGCGTGAAGCCGAACTGGTCGATGGGCAAATGGTCGGGGCGCGGCGTCGGCGTGGGAGGCGCAGCCTGCTGCAGGGCCGCCAGCGGATCGGCGTTGGACGCGGTGTTCGGCTGCAGCAGCGGATCGGCCAGCGGCGACAGCGCGAGCGGATCGCCGCCGATGCCGCCGCCACCGCCCATGCCGCCGAAAAGCTCGTCGATGTTCGCCGCCTTGCCGTTCGCAGGCGGCGCACCGAGATCGGAGAAATCGTCGAGCGCGCCGAGGCCCGCCGCCGGCGTCGACGACGGCGCGGGCCCGAGCAGGTTGGCGAAGGGGTCGACCTGCGCTGCCTGCACGTTGCGCGAGCCGCTTTCCATCGGATCGGGAAAGAGCAGCGAATCGGGCAGCGCGGCCGCGGGAGATGCCGCGGCCGGCCTGGAGGGCGCGGCCGGCGCAGGTGGAGGCGCAAGGCCGGCGAGCAGGTCCGCAAAGGGATCGTCGCTCGACGGCGCAGCACCCGAAGGCGCACCCGAGGACGCACCGAGCACCGTCTCGGGAATGGCCAGCGCGGGCTGCGGCGCGGCAACGGCAGCCGGTGCCGGCGCCGTCACGCGCACCGTGAGTTCGAAGCTGCCCACCACCAGCCGCGCGCCGTCGGTCAGCGCCGCCTCCTTGCCCGAGCCCAGCGACACGCCGTTGCACTGCATCGGGTTGCTGCCCCGGTCGATGACGAAGTACTGCCCGTCGCGGCACAGCACCTGCGCATGCACCCGCGACACCGTGCGGTCGGGATCGTCGAGCACCAGCGTGTTGGTATCGGCCCGCCCGATGGTGCCGCCATTGGGGCCGAAGTCCGCGGCGATGGACTGCCCCGCCGGAGCGCCTTGCCGGGTGATGACAGCGATGTGGATCATGAATCGGCCCCCGAAGGCTCTGTGCCTAAATGCGCCCGAACAAACTCGCAGGGAGTATTCATTCCGTGGGGCATGTTGGCAATCTCGCCTTAAGAGGTATGCCATTGCAGCCAGGCTGCGACGGCGGTGAAGATGGCGGCGATGAGGAGCCAGGTGCGGGTGGCGGGGCCGGGGCGCACGAGCGCCGCGGCGAACAACACGGCGGCCAGCGCGGCGAGGATGAACTTCGCGCCCATGTGCGATGCGGCAGCGTCAGTTGTCCTGCGTCTGCGCTATCCAGCGCAACTGCCGCCACGCGGGCGCTTGCGTAGGAAAGAGCTTGCTGCCGGGCCGCAAGAGGCACAGGTGCTCTGCTGCCGCGATACGCTGCCGCTGGAAGCCGCTGCCCAGCACGCCCACGCAATGCGCCCATGACGGCAGCCCCCCCATGAAGTAGCGCTGTCCGGGCTGGAAGCGCTCAGCGTTCGCACGCCACCAATCGCCCAGCTTCGCGGGATCGGGCCACGGCAGGCCGTCGTCCTCGTCCATCGAGACGTCGTCGTGCGCGGGATCGTCGTCGGGACCGGACTCGAAGTCCTGCGGCGGCCTGCATTCGAGATCGAGCCAGGCGAGGTCCAGCCCCGTGATAGTGCTGAAGGCTTCGCCCGCGATCCGTGCCAAGCCAGGATCGTCCATCAACGAGAGGAGCCACGGCACGATGCGTGGGTCGCCCAGGGCACCCGCGCCGCGCACCGCGTCGCGCAGGCGCGCAGGCTTGCTGCGCATGTCGGCCAGCAGCGGCGCGGCCTGCTCGGCCGTCGCGAGCTTGAACAGCAGCGACAGCGCCTGCAGGCTCTGCGGCGTACCCGGCACCAACGCGGCATCGAGCAGCGCGCTCACCGGCCGGTGGCGTTCGCCCAGCAGCACGGCCGAACGGGCGGCCCAGAAGCGGCAAGCGGGATCGTTGTCGGCGGTTGCCGCCAGGCATGCGGCAACGAGGTCGATGCGGCCGCATTCACCGGCGGCACGCAGCGCCTGCGCGCGCAGCGTCGCATCGCTGTCCACCACGGCTTCAGCCAACATCGGGCCGGGGTCGACCATGTGGGAATCGCAGGCCGCGATGGCGGTGCTGCGGCGGAACGCCAGAGGCGAATCGAGCAGGTCTTTCGCGAGCCCGCGCAACGAATGGGCGGCCGCCCAGCCGACGGCCAGCGCGCTGGCCTCACGCACCGCCGGCAGCGCCTCGGCCAGTGCCAGCAGGCGGTCGAGCCGGGGAAGATCGTGATTGACGACGGCCAGCACCGTGGCGGCGAACACCTCGCCGCGCCCGGCGTTGCCCAGCGCCGCATCGCAGGCCCTGCTGCCGGCTTCGCCCGCGACAGCCAGGCCGTCGAGGTGGGCCGCGAGCCGGTCGTCCAGACGGCGCAGATGGTGCAGCCGGGCATGCGCAGAGCCGGCTAGAAAGAAGCGCTGATTGCACAGCAGCGCCGACTCCTCGGCATGCCGCATCACGACCAGCCCGACCGGCATGGCAGCGTAGCGAGGAATGGCGTCGGCTGTTTTCACGCAACGGCCCCGTCAGTCGTACTTGCGCCAAGTGGTGCCGTCGAACGACGCCACGTCGGCCTTGCCGACCGACCACATCACGCCCTGTGCCACCGAGAGGTTGTAGCAACTCACGGGCCCCATCGCGCCGAAGTCGACCGGCACCAGGCGATTGGCGTCGAGCGTGTAAAGCCCCGACATGGTGGCCACATAGAGCTCGTCGCGAAACCAGCACAGGTCCCACAGGTCGGCATCGACCTCGTCTTCCCATGCCACGGGCGCCCACGCATCGCCGCGTCCCTTGACGAGTACGCCGCCCTGCCCCGCGACATATACCAGGCCGTCGCCCGCGCAGCAGACGGCCGAGAGGATCACGTTGGTGGGGCTGCCGCACCGGGTCCACGCGGTGCCGTCGTGGCGCCAGATCTCGCCGGCCCAGCCGGCCGCATAGATCTCGTTCCAGCCGTAGCCGTCGATCGCCTCGAAACCGAACACCTCCGTCTGGCCGGCGCGCGGCGCGCTCATGTCTAACCACTGCCCTTCGCCGATACGCCGGAACACCTGGCGCTTGCTGCCGCAGACAAAGACCTCGCCGCCGATCTCGCGCGCATGGCGGACCATGACGGGCCGCGGATCGATGGCTTCGTCTTCGCGCCGACCGCCCACGTAGGTGCTGACCTCGCCGTCCTCGCCGACGAGCACGACCTTCTCAGCCGGCGACTTCGCCACCGCGATGGCCGTGGCGTTCCAGGTGGTGTTGAAGGCGTCGCCCCAGTTGCCCTTGTAGAGGCCGACCAGGCTGACGTGCGCGATGTCCTGCTCGATGAGCGTTTTCATCTGGCTGATGACGTACACGAGGTCCGCCATGCGGGCCGCGCCCCTGACGAACTCGCGTGAAATGGAAACCTTCTCCGGCATATGGAACTCCTTTTGTTCAGGGCAGCGCGGCACCCAGCTTGCCTGCCGTTTCGTTGACCGTCGCCTGCAGCGACGCGTAGTGCGAGATGTCGGTCTTGCCGGTGGATGAATGCTTCACCGGTTTGGATGGGTCGCCCAGCCCCTTGTGGCCTTCCTTGAGCTGGGCCTCCAGGCATTCCTGGCTGCAATGCGGGGCCACGGCCTTGGCGCCCTTGGCGCAGTGCGTGACCTCCTTGTCGAACGGATTCGGTTCGCCATTGGCCACGGGCGACGTGGTCTTGTGGTGTGTGTGGCGCAGGCCGTGCGTGCCCGAACAGCTGCCGCCTTCGGTGCACATGCAGGGCGCCTTGTTCATGTCGTAGGCTTCCCAGCCTTTCATGGGCTTGCCGCCGTAGCGGTCCTGGAAGAACGAACTCTTGGGCACGATGTGGTCGCCCGTCTGCGCCTTGCAACAGCCGCCGATGCCGTCCTCCACGGGCGGCGAGGCCTTGTAGGGCACGAGCCGGCAGCGGCGAGCGGCTGCGCAAGGGTTCTCGCTGGCCTTCTTGGCTGCGCCGCCCAGGTCGCCCTTGATCGAGCCGAAGTCGCCGCCCAACCCGGTTTCGGCGCAGACGTCCTTGCCGTCGGGCTTGGCGGGCTTGTACTCCTGGCAGGCCGACGCCTCGCGCGCCTTGTCGCCATCGCACAGCTTCTTGATGTCGCCGTCGGCCATCGAGTCGACGAACGGCCACGGCACCGCTTCGTTGGCCGTCGGGCTGCCATGGTTGTTGGTGGTCTTGTCGAGGTGGCGCACCGCGTTCTCGCCCTCGAACTTCACATCCATCGACCAGTCGATGAAATACACCTTGCCCTTGTTCTTGCTCGACACCACGCCCTTCTTCGCCGCGCATCCGGCCTCGTCGCCCGACGATGTCTTGAAATAGGACTTGTTCTTCAGCATGATTTCCTGGCCGGAAATCTGCACACTCCGGCTTCCCTCCGTGGTGTCGGAAGCCAGGCCGGTGTTCGGGTAGGGAACCGGCACGCCGGGCGGCGTGGCCGGGTTCTCGGGCGGCGTCATGCACACGTCGGGCATGGCGCAGATGGTCTTTCCCGCCCCCGCCTTGCAGGCGATCTCGCGGCCGTTGGCGAACACCTGGTTGGTCATGCGTCAGCCTCGTCCGTCGCACCAGGAAAAGATCATGGACGAGCGCCGCCCGTCCTCGTTGCCCAGGTGCAGCAGCACGTGCTCGCCCTTGGCGTAGGCCTTCTCGCAAGCCGCCTTGAGCACGGCGATCATCACCAGCCCGATGGTCGCACCCACCTCGCCAATGCAGTCCGCCGGATGCCACACGTCGAACTCGGTGCGCTTAGTGCGATCGATGCGCCCAAAGGCAAGGCTTGCCTCCTTGAACGCGTACTGCCCGCCCGAGGCGTCGATGATCTTGAACTGCAAGATGCTCTCGCCGCAGCCGGCTTCCTGCAGCGACTGGCGAATGGCAGCCGTGAGTCCGTCGGCGCGCAGCGGCTCTTCCGAATCGACGTGCGCCTTTTCCACCGCGAAACCGAGCCCGCGACACACAAGTTGTCCGTCGGTGTGCACGCCCATGGCCTCGACCAGCAGCGCGGCTGCCCCCTCGCCCGGAATGAAACCGTCCGAGTTGCCGCTCGTCAGCAGGCGATCGCGCCGCTCGCAGTCGGCCAGCGCCGCACCATCAAGCAGGCTGTCGCTCGCGGCAATCGCGACCTGCGCCGCCCGCCCTTCGCCGATCAACTGGCGCGCCCGCAGCAGCGCGACGCCTGCCGACACGCGCCCGCGCGCGATCACGGAGGAATCGGGATGAAAGCGCATGCCGAGTTCATCCTCGAGCGCCTCGAAGAAGCGCGCATCGTCGTCCACGATCCGGCCGGGCCGGCCGGATTCCGCCAGGCACAGCAGCAGCGGCATGGCTTCGCAACTGTCGCGGTCGAATCCGGCCAGGCATTCGGCAACCGCGCGCGCGGCCATCTTGAGCAGGCGCTTCTCTCCGCGCCACGGCTGTGGGAACGGCACCTCGCAGCCCATGAGCCACTCGCCGTCGCGGTCCCGGAACCGGGTCTGCTGGAAGTTGTCCACGGCGCCCCGGATGGCGGCGCAAGTGGAAGCTGCGTCGAGCCCGACCCCGGTGACGAGCCCGGTACGGCTCACCGTGATCGCGGGTGCCGTCATAGCTGCGGCTCCGTCTCGCCGCGCCGGCTGCGCACCAACTCGCCCAGCGAGGGATGCCACTGCTTGCCAAGCGCGCGGGCGCGCCACCATCCTGCCGACATGCGCCCACCCAGCACGTTCGACACCTCGAAGATGCTCTTCTTCAACGGCATCGTGGCGCGCCAGGCCATGGTAAACAGCATGCGATCGGTGTCGATGGCCAGCGTGTCGAGCGTGCCCTGCACCGTCTCGTGGCCGCCCTTGCGGCGGAAGAACGTGACGGGCACGTCGAGCACTGGCAACGAGAAGCGAAGCTGCCCCGCCGCCGACAGGTTTCCGAGCGCGACCTCTTCGCCGCCGCGCAGGAAGTCCACCTGCTGGTCGGGCGGTGCGGCCTGGTAGTAGGCGTCGTTGAAATCCGCAGGCAGGAAGGGGAAGGTGTTGTCGATCCAGTCCTGGTCGTAGGTGCCGGCATAAGGCAGGCGCTGTGACCAGCCGCGGCCTATGGGCCCGAAGGCCATCGGCGCATAGGTGCCGTCGGGTGCCTCCACGGGCCGGTCGAAAGCTTCGGTTCGCGGCAGCGGCGTGCCATCGAGCAGTGCGGACTGAAGGTTGCAATGCCAGCCGCAGCCGACCGGGTTGGCCATGTAGGCGCCGTGGCGGGCGCGGTCATCATGGCGCTCGTCGACGCCGCCGAACGCGACGTCGTAGCTGATGGCCTGCGTGACGAAAGCTTCGGGTGGCGAGGCGCGCACGCCGGACAGCCCCGCGCTCCAGTGCCGGGCGCCGACGACGGAAAACATCTTCTTCCACCCGCCCACACGCACCCCCACCGGCACGCGCTGCGCCGGTTCGCCATGCGGCGCATGGGCTGTGCCCGTGAGCAGGATGTCGCAGCGCGGCTTGCGCGGCGCATAGTCCACCTCCTGCACGGGCGCCGAATAGCCCGGATCGCCGGTGAAGGTGTCGGCGGTGATGAGCGGCAGCTGCACCGCATGGCGCGGCGCCACGGCACCGTCGCCCGGTATCGCGAATGTGCCCTTCACCACGACGACCAGCAACTCGCGGCCCGACGGCTCCATGCCCATGGTGTATCCGAGGGTCATTCCGGTGGCGTTCACGACTTCCATGACGGCTCCCGGTGTTCGCGCACGCTCAATTGATCTGCACGGCGCCGCCCTTGATGCGGTTCGTGCCCGTGGAACGACTCAGCACATAGCTGCCCTGTATCAGCACCTTGCCCGAGCGCGTCAGCGTGATACTGGCCTTGCCGCAGCGCAGCACCATCTGCTCGCGCGCGCTCACGAGCAGGCGCTCGCCGTCGGCGTCGATCTCGACCTGCGCCGGCTTGCCGTCCGCGGGCCATGCGCCGTCGCCGCGCACCACCCCCATCACGAGCGGCCGCGCCGGGTCGGCGCGCTCGAACATGAGGCTCACCGCCCGGCCCACGTGCGCGCCATGCAGGTCGACGACGCTGCGCGCGGGCACCGCGGCCGTGCCGGGCTGTCCCTCGAACATGACGAGCGGCGTGCGCCCTTCGTCGGCGACGCCCACCAACTCGCCGATCACCATGCCGTTCCATGCACCCGTGTCCAGTGCCTGTGCCAGCTTCGCCTCGATCAAGTCCCTGCCGCTCATGTTCAGCTCCTTCTTGATTGCCTTCAGTTCTGCAAGATCTTCGAACCCTTCATCACGATGTCGCTGCTCGCCTTCTGATTGATCTTTCCGGAAGCATCGATCGTGATGTCCTTCCCCTTGATCACGATGGTCCCGTCCTTCTTCATCGTGATGCTCGCGCTGCCGGTGGTGATGGAAATGGAATCGCCCGCATCGATCACGAGGTTCTTGCCCACGGAAAGCGAGTCGTCCTTGCTCACGCTGGTGGTCCGGCCCGAACTCACGCTGCGTGACTCATCTGCGCCCACATTCGTCGACAGGTTCGCCCCAACATCCACCGACCGATTGGCCCCGATGCTGCTCGACTGATTCGCCCCCACGCTGATCGTCTGGCTAGCCCCCACTGTCACCGCCTGCATCGCCCCCACCGTGATCTCCTGCGCCGCCCCCACGGTGATGGTCTCGTTGATCCCCACCGTGTGCGTGCGCTGCAGCGCCACGGTGGCCGTCTCGCTCGCGCCGACGGTGATCGTGCGGTTCTGCCCGATGGAGATGGTCTCGTTCTGGTCCACCGTCTCCGTGCGGTTCTGGTGGATCGTGATGGTCTCGTTCTTGTCCACCGTCTCCGTGCGCTGGCCGTGCACCGTGATGGTTTCGTTGTTGTCGACCGTCTCGGTGCGGTCGTGCTTCACATGCGTGGTCTCGTCGTGGTCGATGGTCTTGGTGCGGTCGTGGCCCACCCAGTGGGTCTCGTCGTTCTCGACCTCGATGTCCTGGTTCTTCTCGGCGTGCAGGTACACCTGCTCCGAGCCCTTCTTGTCCTCGAAGCGCAGTTCGTTGCAGTTGGCCGCGCTGCCCTTGGGCGTCGAGCGCGTGCGGAAGCCGCTCTGCGTGTGGGTGCCGAACGGAATGGGCTGGTCGTCGTTGTAGACGCGGCCCACGATCAGCGGCCGGTCGGGGTCGCCGTTCAGGAAGTCGACGATCACCTCCTGGCCGATGCGCGGGCAGAAGTATCCGCCCCAGCCCTTGCCCGCCCAGGGCTGCGACACGCGCACCCAGCAGGTCGACTTCTCGTTGCTCTTGTCGTAGCGGTCCCAGTGGAAGTGCACCTTCACGCGGCCGAAGTCGTCGGCGTGGATCTCTTCGCCCGACGGTCCCACGACGATGGCCGACTGCGGCCCCGGCATCACCACGCGCGGCGTGAGGCGCGGCGGATGGAAAGGCATGTCGACCGGGAACACCGTGAGCAGGAAGGCGCTGGCGCCCAGACGGCCGGCGTCGAGCGACGGCATGCGCGCGGCGATCGCCTCGAACGCCGGCAGGGTGCCGGCCAGCACGGCATCGTCGGCGAGCGCCTCGCGCAGCAGTCGCGTGGGCGGCACGCGCGGCTCCTCGATGTCCGCGCCTTCATAGCCCGGGTGGCTCGCGACGAAGGTGCAGGCGGCGATCACGTAGTCGCTGTCGCGCGTGCCGTCAGGGTCGTTCTCGAACTTGAAGCTGCGGCCCGCGGCCACGTCGGGCCAAGGTGTGAGCGCCCAGTGGCGCTGGCGGCGCGCGCCGATCTCCTCGCCGCGCAGCTTGCCCTTGTCGTCGGCATCGCCGCCGTTGAAGTAGCCCCCCGCGAATTCGAAGGCCTCGAACTCGGCCAGCTCGTGCTTGTCGGGCGTGCCGCCGGCCGCCTCGAGCTTCTTCTTGATCGCCTTGAAGTCGCTGTCGGTGGAGGCGTATTTGCCGGTGTCGAACTGCCGCTCGCTGACCCAGCGCGAGATCTCGTTGAAGCGCGCCTCGGCCGAGTCGCTCGGCACGTAGCGCAGGGTATCCGCCGCGGGCAGCTTGTCGTGCGCCATGTCGCTGGCATCCGACATGTGCATGGTGCCCGGCGCGTCGTGCGCATCGAACCAGTAATAGATACCTTCGTCTTCCAACAGGCGCGATAGAAACTGATAGTCGCTCTCCTGGTGCTGCACGCAGTAGCGGCGCGGCTTGTGCGTGCCGACCACGTTGTCGGTGCGGGTCTTCTTGAAGCGCTTGATGGGACTGTCCTCGAACACCGCGTCGAGCACCTCGAGCACCTTCTTCTCCTGGTGGATGCGTGAATTGCTGCGCTTGGTGAGCAGCCAGAACCACGAGCGCAGCGTGAAGCGGTATTCGAAGTAGCGCCCGGCATGGCCCGCGCGCACGAAGCGCACCGCATGGCCCTGGCAGTGGCGCTCGTGCGTGCCGCCGTCGGCATCCTCGAAGCCGATGACGACGTCGAAGGCCCGGCCGAGGATGTCCTTCGCATCGATGGCCTTGTTCTCCGACAGCACAGTGAGCTCGTAGATCGACGCGCGCGCCAACGCCTCGTGACCCACGATGCGCCAGAACATGAGCTCGTCCGTGACGGGCGAGTCGCTCTCGATTCGGAACTCCTTGTCTGCCATTTTCGGCTTTCTCCCCCATGCGCCTGTACGGCGGCGCAGCCTCTTTGCTTCGGTTCCTCTATGGCGCCAGCAACAGCACCAACGCCTGGCTCGGCACGACGCGCACGCCGGGGCAGTTGGTGCTGTTCTGCAGCGATACGCTGGTCAGGCGCGTGGCGGGCATGCCGTTGAGCAGCACCGTGAACGCGCCCGTGAGATGGCGCGAGGGCCCCATGACCGAGCCGGAGGCCACGCCCATGTTCACGCCCGCGTTGTCGCCATTGGTCATCGGTATGGTGGTGCCCAGGTTGTGCGCCGGCGTGCACATGAAAAGAATGGTCGGGCAGTTCGGAATGGCCATCGGCCCCATCGCGATGTTGGGGTACGGGATGGGCACCGGGCCGGCCGGCGTGGGCGTGAGGCACACGTCGGGAAAGCCCATGTCGGTGCCCATCATCTGCGTGTTGGCGAACATGACGTGCCCCTAGCCCAGGTGGATCTGCGCGCCGCGCGCCTTGACCAGCTTCTCGCCGTCGATCAAGGTGTGTTCGCTGTGGATCTGCAGCAGCTGCTGCGCCTGCAGCTCCATGTGCCCGGCCTGCGTGCGGTCCAGGCCCTCGGTGCTGCGCATGTGCTGCTGGCTGCGGTGCTGAACGCGGTCGAACAGCGTCGATAGCGTTGCGCCGATGGCCTTGACGGCGCTGCCCACGAGGTTGAGGCGCTCGCCCATCGCATCGGCCTGCTCGCAGTTCAGCCGCACCTGGGGCGCAGCCAGCGACAGGGTGTCCCTCGCATCGATGCCGACGCGTTCGGCGTGCAGTTCGAGCGCACCGCGGCTTTGCAGGCGCACGTCCTGCGCGCCGCCGCGCTCGAGCACGGCCATCACCCACCATTGCTGCTGGTCGTCGAGCAGCGCGGCGACGCTGTCTCCCTCCTGCAATGCGACCAGGCAGCTGAAGGCCTGCCGCGCCTGGACCTGCCGCTCGCCGACGCGCAGCGAGACCGCCTGCGGGGAAAGCTCGCGCACCAGGGCGCGGTGCCAGCCGGCCTGGAGGGGGGCGGGCCTGTGCGGCGCGGAGGCCGCACGTCGCGTGGAGAGGGTGGTGGTGCTCATGGGATGTGGCTCGAGGTGATCGGTTGCAGACGGTGCGGCCGCTCAGGCGGGCGCCCATTGTTCGGAGCGGACCAGATCGGCGTCGGTGCCCAGCGCCTGGGTACGGTCGGTGAACTGCGCGTCCTGCAGCTTCGCGCCATGGAAGACGGTGCGAAACAGCGTCGCCTCCCGCAGGTCGGCGCCCTGCAGGTCCGCATGCTTGAAGTCTGCGTAGGTGCAGTCGGCCTGCACGAACAGCGCGCGCGGCAGCGTGGCCTTCGCGAAGTGGCACTGGTGCAGGCGGGCGGCCGCGAAGTCGGCGCCGGGCAGCACGGCCTGCGTGAAGAGCGCCTGCTGCAGCCGGGCCTTGCGAAACCGCACCGACTCGCCGACGACTTCGCAGAAGACGGCTTGCGGCGCATCCACCTCGCTGAAGTCGCAGCCTTCCAGGGTGCTGCCCTGGAAGTTGCATTGCGCGAGATGTGCGCCAGCGAAGCTGCTGCCGCTCATGTCGCAGCCCGAGAACTGGCACGACGCATAGCTGCCGCCGGCGAATTGCTTGTTCTTCAGGCTCACGTTGGAGAAAACGACCCGGGTCATCGGCGCCCCCGTCCACGTCATGCGGTCCAGATCGCACTCGCTCACGACCGTGTGGGTCCAGTGCGACTGGTCGGCGTTGACGTCGATCAGCCTGCTCTTCGACAGCACGGTGGCGTCGAGCTGCGCGCGCTGCATGCCGGCATGGTCGAGCGCGCAGGCGTGCAGCTTGGCCATGCTCATCCATGCATCGCCGAACTGCGCATGCGCGAGGTCGCACTCGTTGAAGGTGGCGGCATGCAGGTTGGCGCCGCGTAAGTCCGCATGGTCCAGCTTGCAGCGGTTGAACACCGCATGGCGCAGGTTGGCGCCGGCAAGGAGGCTGCCTCGCAGGTCGCACTGGTCGAACACGGTCTCGCGCGCGTCGGCTTCGCGCAGGTCGGCGCCGCCCCATGTGCAGCGCGTGAAGATGCCACCGCCAAGAAAGGCCTTGGCATAGTGGCCGCCGCTGAAGTCCTGGGCCTCGAAGGTCTCGCCCAGGCCCGCGCCGAGCGACAGGAGTTCGGCGCTCACTCTCATGGCGCACCTGCGCTTCGGGCTTCGCCGCGGGCCGCGGCGAGTGCCTGCTGCTCGGGCGTGAGCCGCGGCCATGTGCGCGCGCGCGTGATCAGCGCGCCCTCGAACTGGGTGTCGCCGCTCAGGGCCACGCGCGTGAGATCGGCGGCGAACAGGTTGGCCTTGCGGAAGTCCGCACCGATCAGGTCGGCATTCGAGAAGATCGCATCCTGGCAGTTGGTGCCCGCCATGCGAGCGCGGGTGCAGCGCGCCTTGCGAAAGAGCGTGCCCTTGGCGGAGGCCAGCCGCAGGTCGGCGCCCTGCAGGTCGGCCATGCCGAGATTCGCGGCATCGAGCGTGGCCCGGGGGGCGCGCAGCCCCACCGCACTGCACTCCCCGAGGTTGGCACCGCTCATGTCGGCGCCGCCGGCATCCAGCCCGTCGAGCACCGTGCCCTTGGTGAACACCACGCCCCTGGCCTGCGCGCCGACCATGCGCACACCTTGCAGCATGCAGGTGACGAAGCTCGCGGACTGCAGCCTGGCACCGGAGAGATCCACGCCGCGCACATCGCACTCGATGAAGCTCGCCCCGCTCAGGTCGGCTTCTCGCAGGTCGAGCCCCTGCAGGTCCAGCTTGTAGAAGACGGCGCCTGCCAGTTGCGCGCAGCCCCAGTCGGCACTGCCCCATGTGGTTTCGAGCAGGTTCGCGCCGGCCAGGCTGGCGTGGCGCATCTGGGTCTTCGCCATGGCCGTGTGCATCAGCATAGCGCCCCCCAGGTTGGCCCGGTCGAACACCGCGCCGGCCAGCTTCGCACGCCCCAGGTTCGCGCCGGTGAAGTCGGATGCCACTGCGACGCAGTCGCGCATGTCGGCATGGGCCAGCACCGCGCCTGTGAAGTTGCATGCCGAGATGTTGGCGCCGCGCAGGTTGGTGCTCTCCAGCCACGCGCCGGAAAAGTCGAAGCCGCTGAGGTCCAGGCCCGAGAGATCGACGCCCGAGAGGTCGATGCAGGGCAGGGTACGGTGCCCGTGTTCCGCGAGCCACTGCGCTTCCTGCCTGCGCGCCGCTCCTTGCTCTCCTTTCAGGGGATGCGCGGGCGGCTGCATGTGGGCCGACTGCAGATAGCCCAGGCGCTCGGCGCCCTCCTTCTGCCGCAGCCTGGCCAGCAGCTGCGCCTCGGGCATCGGCAGCCTGCCGCCCTGCGCCTTGAGTTCGGCGAGATGGGCGTCGGCGGTGTAAAGCGGCGGCCCGCGATGCACCAGGTCAGCCAGCTTCACCTGGTGTTCGTCCTCGAAGCGCAGGACCTTCTCGAGCTGGGTGACCATGTCGTCCACCGCGGCCCAGTGCTGCTGGTCGGCCTCCTTCTGCTTGGCCTTGATGTACGCGGGCAGCTCGCCCATGCTCGGCGGCTTTTCGCGCACGGGCGCCTTCAGGCCCATGGCATCGGGGTCCTTGCCGCTGGCGATCACCTTCTCGCGCGCCAGGGCCACGTCGATCTCGGCGCGCCGGAACTGTGCATCGCCCTGCAGGCCGTCCATCTTGAAGACGGCGCTGGCCTGCTCGAAATCGGGGTCGGTGGTATCGATGCCCTCGGGCAGCAGGTCGGCATCGTTCAGGCTCTCGATGCCGCCGTGCACCGGGTCCAGCCGCTTCGCGAGCACTTCGGCGTAGTGGGTGTCGCCGCGCGGCTCGCCCAGGCGCTCGACGGCGCACATCAGGTGCGCGATGTCGGTGCCGTCGTACTCGGCCACTTCGGCCAGGCCGTGCCAGACCAGCACCATGCGCTCGGCCTCAGGGAAGAACCACACGGTGGTCAGGCGCATGGGCACTTCCTTGAGCTTGTGCGCATCGGCATGCGCAGCAGCCTGCTCGGGAGGCAGCCGGTAGTTGGCGAACACCCGCACCTTCAGGCCCGGCAGCTTGCCCTGCAGCAAAGGCTTGGCAGGGTGCATGTTCTCCAGCGCGAAGGCTTCGTCGCCGCGCAGGGGCGCATCGAGCCACTGGTCGCGTGGCGCCATGTTGAAGTGGCGCCAGTCGACGTCGGGCGGAAAGCCAGGTGCATGCGTCTTCAGGTAGCTGTCGTCGTAGGTGCCGCGCAGCGCGGCGCGCTGCGGGTGCATCAGGTCCAGCGCGCCGAAGCTCGCGGGCCGCACCACGTCGCCGGGGGCGCTGATGCGCGAATCCGGCAGCTCCAGCAGGGGCAGCAGGTGCACGCCGCCCACGGGCGCCGCGCCCATGCCCTGCATGTTGTCCGCGAAGCCCGGGCCGCCATAGGCGTTGGTCCAGTCCAGCGCCACGGGCCGGTAGGTTTCCGACTGCACGACGCGGTCGCCGTCCCAGTGGCGCGGCGAAAAGGCCAGCACCGACTTGGCCGCAGTGCCGAGCCGCACGCGCGCCACCGCACCCCGCGCCTTCGGATCGGCGGCATGGACGCGTCCGACGACCAGGAACTCGGGCGTCAGCTTGGCGACGCCCTCGTCGATCAGCGGCACGGCCATGAGCTTCGACACGCAGTCCCACATCGACTGCTCGCGCAGCAGGCTGATGGACTCGGACATCGGAACGAACAGCATCGTGCTCAGGCACAGGCCGGCCTTCGACCGGTACTCGATCGGCCTGAAGCTGAGCGCGGCGGTGTTCGGCTTCTGTATGTGCATCTCGCGCGTGCCCCTGCTATTCGGGCGCCGAGGGCAGCGGCTGGCTGCCGGCCGCGGCGGGGGTCGAAACCGGCATCGGCGGCGCCGGCACGGTGCTGCCGGGCGGTGCCGCGGGCCCCGACACCGCATTGACCGGCGCACTCTGCGGATTGCCGTCGGTCGTGAAAGCCGCTGCGCGATCGGCCGGATCGGAATGCAGCCGCATGTTGTCCGGGTTGTACCAGGCCCGGTCGCGCCGCGCGTCGGTGATGGACTTGGCCGCCGCCAGCCGCGCCGACAGGCTGCTGAGCCCGAGGGCCTGCGCCTGTTCGGCGGCCTCGTTCAGCGCCTTCGATGCATTCTCGTACTGCTCGTAGGTCGCATTGACGTCGACCACCGAGGACACGGCCGAGTACGCCACCGCGCCGATCGCGGCTCCGATGGAAGCGCCCATGGCGAATGCTCCGCCCGCGCCGCCGCCGGCACCACCGCCCGGCATGATGACCTTGGCCTGGCGCTGCTCCACGTCCACCGGGGAGATGCTCAGGTCCACGCCCGCGAAGCCGAGCTTGAGGGCCGCCGCCGTCTCCATCTGCAGGGCCAGGCAGGAAGCCATGCTCAGGCCCATCATGGTGTCGATGGAAAGGCCCATGAAGGTGGAGCGCGCCATCCCCATGTTGGCTTCGCTGTTCACGCCGATGTAGCCGCTGGAGTTGGCGCCCAGCACGGTGGTGTTGGAGCCGGCCGAGGTGGCGTTGATGTTGCCCACGGCGATCAGGTTCAGGTCCGAGTTCGACACCGCCTTGATCGCGTTGGAGAAGATGCTGTGGCTTCCGGCCGATGCGTCGGTGCGGTCGGCGTTGGTGGTCATCTTCATCGCACCGACGGAGGCCATCGCGACACTCGCGCCCGATGTCAGGTTGACCGCCCCCACCGAGTTGATCGTGATCGACTGCGAGGTCTGCGAATACGCGCCAACGCTCGTCAGCGCATACGTGGCGTTGGTGTGCACCGACACAGCGCCGTTGACCACCGTGCTCTGCGTGCCCTTGGTGCCGATGGTCTGGTTGCCCAGGGTGGTGGTGAAGGTGTTGTCGTCGAACTTGTTGGTCTGCGCCTTGACCACGTGGTTCATCTGGGTCTTGAGGACCGTGTAGCTTTCCTTGCCCTCGACGGTGACGGTGCGGTCGTTCTGCACCGTCAGGCTCTGGTCGTTCTCGACCACGGTGCCCATGTTCTTCTCGGCGTGGATGTTCAGGGCCTCGCTGCCCTTCTTGTCCTCGAACATGATCTCGTTGTAGTTGTTCACGCCGCCGCCGGGCGTGGAACGCGTCCTGAAGCCGCTCTGCGTGGGCGACTTGTACGGGATCGGCTGGTCGTCGTTGTAGACCCGCCCCACGATGACCGGCCTGTCGGGGTCGCCGTTGAGGAAGTCGACGATCACCTCCTGCCCGATGCGCGGCGCGAAGTAGCCGCCCCAGCCCTTGCCCGCCCAGGGCTGCGACACGCGCACCCAGCAGGTCGACTTCTCGTTGCTCTCGTCGTAGCGGTCCCACAGGAAGTGCACCTTCACGCGTCCGTGGTCGTCCACGTGCAGCTCGTCGCCCTTGGGGCCGACCACGATGGCGGTCTGCGGGCCGGGCATGGTCACGCGCGGCGTGAGGCGCGGCGTGCGAAACATCCGGTCCGCGGGAATCACCGTGAGCAGGAAGGCGCTGCTGCCGGTCTGCGCGGCATGCAGCGCCGGCGTGGCGGCGATCAGTTCCTCCAGCACCTGCAGCGTGTCGGCGTTGACGGCGTCGTCGCGCAGCGCCTCGGCCAGCGCACTGCGCACCGGCTGCGCCACCGTTGCCGCGCTGACGCCTTCGTAGCCCCTGTGGCTGGCGACGAAGGTGCATGCCGCGATGATGTAGTCGCCGTTGCGCGTGCCGTCGGGATCGCCCTCGAACGTGAAGCCGCGGCCCGCGGTGACGTCGGGCCAGGTGGTGATCGCCCAGTGGCGGTCGCGGCGCGCATTGAGCTCGTCGCCGCGCAGCTTGGCGCGGTTCTCGGCATCGTCGCCGGTGAAATAGCCGCCGGGGAACTCGAAGATTTCCAGGCCTGCCAGCTCGTGCGGCGCCGAGGCGTCGATGTCCGAGCCCAGCTTCTTCTTGATCGCCTTGAAGTCGCTGTCCCGCGACGAATGCTTGCCGGTATCGAACTGCCGCCCGCTCACCCAGCGCGAGATCTCGTTGAAGCGCGGCTCGGCGGCGTTGAGGGCCATGTGGCGCAGCGTGTCGGCGGCCGGCAGCTTCTCGTGCGCCATGTCGCTGGCGTCCGAGAGATGCATGGTGCCGGGCGCGTCGTGGGCGTCGAACCAGTAGTAGATGCCCTCGTCCTCCAGGAGGCGCGAGAGAAAGCCGTAGTCGCTTTCCTGGTGCTGCACGCAGTAGCGGCGCGGGTTGTGGGTGCCGACCACGTTGTCGGCCTTGGTCTTCTTGAAGCGCTTGATGGGGCTGTCCTCGAACACCGCGTCGAGCACTTCCAGCACCTTCTTCTCCTGCAGGATGCGGGAGTTCCTGCGCTTGGTGAGCAGCCAGAACCAGGAGCGCAGCGTGATGCGGTACTCATAGTGCCGCCCCATGTGGCCCGACCGCACGAAGCGCACCGCATGGCCCTGGCAGTGGCGTTCGTGGCTGCCGCCGTCGGCATCCTTGAACCCGATCACCACGTCGAAGGCATGCCCGAGGATGTCCTTGGCGTCGATGGCCTTGTTCGTCGAGAGTACCGTGAGCTCATAGGCCGACGGGCGCGCCAGCGCCTCGTGCCCCACGATGCGCCAGAACATCAGGTCGTCCTTGGCGGGTGAATCGCTCTCGATGCGGAACTCGTTGTCGGCCATCTTTTTCTCTTGGGGAGGGATCTCAATCGAAGGCGTAGGTGAAGTCCGCGTCCTTCACATCCAGCGCCACGCGGCGGATCTCGCCGCCCGAGGCCAGCCGCTGCAGGTACTCGACCGAGATCGTCGGCAGCACTGTGTTGGTCAGGATCGCGTCGATCACGCGCCCGCCCGACTCCGGGTCCTGGCAGCGCGCGACCACCTGGTCGACCACCGCGTCGCTGTATTCGAAGGGCACGCCGTGGTTGGTTTCCACGCGCTTCTTGATGCGGCCCAGCTGCAGCCGCACGATCTTCTTCATCATGTCCGGCGACAGCGGGTAGTAGGGAATGGTGACGATGCGGCCCAGCAGCGCGGGCGGGAACACCTTCATCAGCGGCGCCTTCAGCGCATCGGCCAGCGCATTCGGGTCGGGCAGCAGCTCGGGGTCGCGGCACATGCTCATCACCAGCTCGCTGCCGGCGTTGGTGGTCAGCAGGATGATGGTGTTCTTGAAGTCGATCATCCGGCCCTCGCCGTCTTCCATCCAGCCCTTGTCGAAGACCTGGAAGAAGATTTCGTGCACGTCGGGGTGGGCCTTCTCCACCTCGTCGAGCAGCACGACGCTGTACGGGCGGCGGCGCACAGCCTCGGTCAGGATGCCGCCCTCGCCGTAGCCCACGTAGCCCGGCGGCGCGCCCTTGAGCGTGGAGACGGTGTGCGCCTCCTGGAACTCGCTCATGTTGATGGTGATGATGTTCTGCTCGCCGCCGTACAGCGCCTCTGCCAGCGCGAGCGCGGTCTCGGTCTTGCCCACGCCGGAGGTGCCGCAGAGCATGAACACGCCGATGGGCTTCTGCGGGTTGTCCAGCCGCGCGCGCGAGGTCTGGATGCGCCGCGCGATCATCTCCAGTCCGTGCTTCTGGCCGATCACCCGCTGGTTGAGCGTGTCGGCGAGCTTGAGCACCGCCTCCACCTCGTTCTTCACCATGCGGCCCACGGGAATGCCGGTCCAGTCGGCGACCACCGAGGCCACGGCCTGCTCGTCGACCGAAGGCAGGATGAGCGGCGATTCGCCCTGCACCGCGTGGATCTTCGCCTGCAGCTCGTGCAGCTCCGCCAGCAGCGCGGCACGGTCTTCGCCCCCTCCGCCGCTGGGGGAGGATTGGGGCGGGGGCACGTCGGCCTTCGCCCCGCCCTCGGCCTGCGGCGAGTCCACCGGCTTGTTCCCCGCGCGCAGCTTGCTGCGCAGCTCCAGCAGCCGGTCGACCAGCCCCTTCTCTTCCTGCCAGCGCGCGTTCAGCGCATCGAGCTGCACCTTCGATTCGGCCAGCAGCGCGGCCACCTGCGCGGCGCGTTTGGTCACGTCGATGCCGATGGCTTCCTCGCGGCCGATGATCTCCTGCTCCACCGTCAGCCCCTCGATGCGGCGCATGCAGTCCTCCACCTCGGGCGGCGTGGCGTGCTGCGACACGGCCACACGCGCGCAGGCGGTGTCGAGCAGGCTCACGGCCTTGTCGGGCAACTGGCGCGCGGGAATGTAGCGATGGCTCAGCTTCACGGCCGCCTCGATCGCCTCGTCGAGCAGCTGCACGCGGTGGTGCTTCTCGAGCACGCTGGCCACGCCGCGCAACATCAGGATGGCCTTGGTCTCGTCGGGCTCGGGCACCTGCACCACCTGGAAGCGGCGGGTGAGCGCCGGGTCCTTCTCGATGTACTTCTTGTACTCGGCCCAGGTGGTGGCGCCGATGGTGCGCAGGTTGCCGCGCGCCAAGGCAGGCTTGAGCAGGTTGGCCGCATCGCCGGTGCCGGCCGCGCCGCCCGCGCCCACCAGCGTGTGGATCTCGTCGATGAAAAGGATGATGGGCGTGGGCGAGCTCTGCACCTCGTCGATCACCTGGCGCAGGCGCTGCTCGAATTCGCCCTTCATGCTCGCGCCGGCCTGCAGCAGGCCGATGTCGAGGGTGAGCAGCTTCACGTCCTTCAGCTGCGGCGGCACGTCGCCGCGCGCCAGGCGCTGCGCGAAGCCCTCGACCACGGCCGTCTTGCCGACGCCGGCCTCGCCGGTCAGCAGCGGGTTGTTCTGGCGGCGGCGCATGAGGATGTCGACGATCTGGCGGATCTCCTCGTCGCGGCCGGTGACCGGGTCCATCTCGCCCTTCTTCGCCTTCTCGGTGAGGTCGACCGCGAACTTCTTCAGCGCATCGCCCTTGCCCATGGCGGCCGGCGCCATCGCGCCGGACTCCTCGCCGGGCGCGCCGCTGCCCATGCCGGTGCCGTCCTGCGCGCGCATTTGCGCCTCGGGCGAGGCGTCGCAGATCTTCGCGAAGTTGTCGGACAGGTCCTCGACCTTGATCTTCTCGAACTGCTTCGACAGGCCGAACAGCGGGTTGCGCAGGCTCTGCGTCTTCAGCATGCCCACCAGCAGGTAGCCGGTGCGCACCTGCGCCTCGCCGAACTGCAGGGTGGCGTAGGTCCATGCGCGCTCGATGGCGTTCTCGATGTGCGGAGAGAAGTCGCTGATGGCGGTGGCGCCGCGCGGCAGGCGGTCGAGCGCGGCCGTCATGTCCTTGGCGATGACCGACACGTCGAGGCCGTAGTGCTGGATCACGCGGTGCAGGTCGGAGTCCTGCGCCTGCAGCAGCTGCGCGAACCAGTGCTCCAGCTCCACGTAAGGATTGCCCCGCATCTTGCAGAACACGGTGGCGCCTTCGATGGCCTTGTAGGCCAGCGAGTTGAGCTTGCCGAAAAGGGCGGTGCGGCTGATTTCACTCATGAGGGACTCCGTATCTCTTCTGGACGAATGAAGGTGGGCTTGTTGAAAGACTGGCTGGCGATGCGCACGTCGGCGGCATCGCGCGAGCGCCTGCGCTCGCCGAGCCACGACACCCAGCCCAGGCGCGGCGCGCTGCCCTTGGCCGCGCCCAGTCGGGTGGCGGGCACCTGCGCCTTCTCGAGCACGAGCTCGGCATCCCACTCGAGCTCGTCGCCGAGCAGCTGCTGCATCCAGCGCTGCAGCACGGGGCGCGCATCGCCGATGGGCAGGAACATGCGGTACTGCTCGATCGTGAGCGGACCGAGATGCAGGCGCACGCGGTGCTGGCGGTCCCATGCGCGGGTGCCGAGCATGGCGCCCATGCCCATGGCGCGCGAGCTCTCGCCCTGCCCCAGCCGCGTGAGCTCGCCTGCGGGCAGGCTCATCCAGTGGCCGACCCAGCGCTCCAGCTTCACCGGCACGCCGAAGTAGCTGCACAGCACCGACTCCACGCTCTCCACGTTGTGCACGCGGCGAGCGAGCCAGCCCGAGAAGTGCAGCCGCGCGTCGTCGTGGATCTCGTCGCGCCCCACGCGCCCCGGTGCACCGATGCCCACCAGCGCGCCGATCTGCAGGCGGAAGCGGTCCTCGCCCGGCCTGTCCAGCGCCACCGCGGGCCGCGACTGGGCCCACGCGCGGTAGAAGTGCAGCGAGAAGCGGTGCGAGAAGCTGTCGAGAAAGGCCAGCCACGTCGGGTCGCCATGGTTCAGGCTGCGCTCGCGGATGAAGTCGCTCAGGTGCACCGGCAGCGGCCCATTGGGGCCGATGAAGCCGAAGAACTGCTGGCGCAGGCGCGGCGGCGAATGCGCGGTCGCGGGCTCGAAGCGGCTGAAGCTCGCCGGCGCGAAAGAGAGCGACGGTTCCTGCCCCACGCGCACCGGCTCGGCGCCGGGCAGCAGCGCGCGGCCCCAGCGCGGCGTGGTCCTTGCGACCGATTCGAGCCGGCGCATCACCGCGAAGTAGTCGAAGGCCCAGGGCTCGGCCGACCAGCCGCGCAACGCCGCATCGACGCGGGACTGCACGGTGCCACCGCCCTGCTCGGGCGCGCGGGCCGTGCCGGGCGCACCGGCTGCGGCCGCGGCAGCGGTCACAGGATCTGCCGCGTCCCGCACAGCGGCCTCCAGCGCATGGTCTCGCCCTTGCCCGCGATGCGCAGCACGGTCTCGACGAAATGGTTCACCTCCACGTGGCGCGAGAGAAAACGCGCCAGCACGGCACCGAAGAGGAAGCTGCTGTGGCCGTGGAAGGCGTCCTTGTCGACTTCGAGCGTCACCTCCAGCCCGCGGCCGAAGGCGATCGGCCCCTTCATCGGCAGGCGGCGCGCCACCGGCTTGCACTTCACCGACAGCAGCCCGCGCACCTGGCCCTGGCGCATCTCGTCGGCGTGCACCGCGTAGAGCATCAGCGTCTCGCGCAGCGCGGCAGCGCCCTGCTCCGGCGTGCTGTCGGACAGCGACAGGTAGTTGAGCGCGAGGTGGTCGACCACGCGCCAGCCCAGCCCCTGGCTCACCACCGGCGACACCGGCCGCGACGGCCCGCGCACCATGCGCACGCGCTGCACGGGGAAGGAATCGACGCAGTCGAAGTCGTTCTCGCGGCCCAGCGGCATCAGCAGCGGCAGGTCGCGGTTGGTGCACAGCGCGGTCACCGCCAGCTGCCGCAGCGTGGCCGCATACGGCGCCTGCTGCGGATCGACGATCTGCATGTAGACCTCGGAGCCGATGTGGCTGCTGCGGTGCCCCTCGGTGCGCTGGCGCACCGACAGCATGCGCGGCTCGCGCGTGACCGTGAAGTAGGCCGGATGACTCAGGCGGCTGCCGTGGAAGGCCGAGTAGAAGGGCCGGAACGGCTGCTCGGCCGCCGCCGCATCGGCGCCCGGCGTGCCGTGGCCGATGACCTCGGTGACGGTGTGCACCTCGAAGTCCTGCGGCCGCGTGCGGTCGGGCACCAGGTGGAACTGGCTCACGCCCTCGTTCAGCGGCACGCGGTCGAGCCGCTTGCTGAAGAGGTTCACCGCGGGCACGCAGTGCAGCAGCACGTTGTCCGCGCTCACGAGCTTCTCGAGGGCCGCGTCGCCGCGCGAGAAGAGCAGCACGATCTCGACCTCGCCCACCGGCATCTGCGCCAGCAGCGTCTTGAGCCCGCCGATGCGCACGAACTGGAAGCGCTGCGGGAACGCGAAGTACTCCTGCAGCAGCCTGAAGCCCGAGAAGCCGGTGGCGGTGACTGGCAGCAGCGCCTCGTCGTCCTCAAAGCCGACCGCGCCGATGGCGCTCGGCGGCAGGCTGCGCGGCGTGCCCTGCAGCGCGCCGCCCGGCCCCAGCGGCCGCACCAGCACGCCAATGGGCTGGCCCAGCGCGCATTCGTGCAGCTGCCAGGCCACGTCTTCCGCGCCGCCGAAGTGCAGCACGAGGTCGTCGAGCGCGATCTGGCTGAAGTCCAGTCCGGCGGTGGCGCGCAGCACGATGCGCAGGCCGCCGCGGATCGCGCGCGACTGCGGATGCGTGTTCAGCGGCAGGTCGGGCGCGTAGGTGAAGTACTGCGCGCGCTGCACCTCGACGGGCCAGATGCGCAGGGCGCTGGCGGTGCGGAACTCGCAGTGCGTGTTCTGCCCCACCGCCTGCCGCGCGCGCAGGCCGCTGCCGCGCGGCAGGCTCGGGCCGGTGGCGAGGTTGGCGTCGTCGGGGTCTGGCGCGAACGAGACCACCACCATCGCCGGCGTCGGCGCAAGGAAGTGCGGATAGACGATGTCCAGCAGGTGGCCGGTGAAGCGAGGGTATTCGGCATCCAGCTTCAGGCCCACGCGAGCAGAAAGGAACGCAGTGGCCTCGATCAGCCGCTCCACGTAGGGATCGGCCACCTCCTGGCCTTCGATGCCGAGCCGATGCGCGATCTTCGGAAATGCGCGCGCGAACTCCGATGAGCTTTCGCGGAAGTAGCGCAGTTCCTGTTCGTACAGACTCAGCAGTCTGGGGTCCATCACTTCACTCCGGGAAGGCGGCCGCCGCCGGGCCGCCCCAAGGCGGGCCGCGCCTCCCCCTCAGGGGGTGGCGAATTACACGAAGCGCAGCGCAGTGAAAAGCCGGGGGGCTCATAACTTCTGCGCCATGTCCACTATCTCGATTCGACCTTCTTCCAGGTCTACGCGGCTTCGCATCAGGAACTCCAGCGGCACGGGCTGCGCCCACAGCATGCCGCGGATCTGCAGGCCGATGCTGTTGTGCGAGTCAAGTGCCGGGCCCTCCATGATGAGTTCGACTTCGAGTGTTCGGGACAGGATGCGCGGCTCGAACTGCAGGATTGCGTTCTTCAAAGCCTGTTCCATGCTGACACGCTGCACCGACGAGGTGAACTGGCCAGACAGCATAGGCAATCCGTAGTTGATGACCGAGCGCGCCGCATTCGGGTACTGCCTGTCATCCATCGAGAGGCCGTAGCCGGTGGCGTTGAAGAGCCAGCCCAGGTCGCGCAGCACGGCCTGGCGCAGCGCCTGCTTGGTCAGCGTGCGCTTGTCGTCGCTCTCGCGCTTCTCGTCGGGCGCGTTGTCGACGAGGCGGTCGAGCAGCGAAGGCTGCAGCCGCTCCTGCGCGGTGAGCTCAGCCATCGACGGCACCTTCGGCAGGGACCTGGGCCTCGGCTTCGGCGGGCGTGAACAGGATCTCGCGCACGTCCATCAGCGCGTACTCGTTGCCGTCGCTGCTGCTGAGCACGCGCTGGCCATAGCCGGCCCAGACCTCGGGGCGCAGCTCGCGCCACTCGGTCTTGCGTGCGAGGCGCAGTTCGCCGTCTTCCTGCTTCTCGGTGCCTTCGTAGCGCGTGGGAACGAGCGCGAGCGTCTCGCCGCCGTTCTCGAACTGCAGGTGCGCGGGCATCCACACGCAGTCGCGCAGGTCCTCGGGCGGCTCGATCTTGATGTGCGCGAGGCGCGCGTACGGGATCCAGTAGTACTTGCCGTTGACGAAGGCCTCGAGCACCGGGCCCAGGCGCATGTCTGCATCGGCCAGCCACTCGAAGGGCTTGCCGTCGATGGTGCCGCCGATGGCGGGCGCGCCGTCGAAGGCGCGCTGCCGCAGGTCTTCGGCCAGCTCGCTCTCGCCGCGGCCCTGGCGCAGCAGCGACTCGATGAGCAGCGCCAGCCATTCGTCGGGCTGGCCGAAGATCATCGGCGTGCGCGTGCCGGCGAACACCTCGGCGCGCAGGCCCTCGCAGCGCACGGCCTCGCCGTAGACCTGCTTCATGGGCACGGCCAGCGCGTCGAGCTCGGCCGCCACCGTGAGCTGGTTGAGCGCGCGCTCCCACTGCCCCAGCACGCACAGCAGCTGCGCCATGAACACGCGATGCTTGCTGTCCGAGGGCTTGGCGCGCACGTCGTCGCTCAGTGCCTTGAGGGCGGCTGCAGGGTCGGCGGCCTTGAGGAATTCGGCGGCGGTGGTCATGGTGTGCGGCTCCTTGGGGCTGGGCTGATGAACGTGCGGACTTGCGTGCGGACAAGCGTGCGGAGGAAGGGGCGGGGAAACGGGCGGCTCATGCGCGCGTGAACTGGCATTCGCGCACCGCGCCGCGCAGGCCGGTGGTCTTCTGCGGGGCCGAGCGCACCTTCACCGTGCGGTAGCTGATGGAGATCAGCTCCGAGGGCACGCCCCAGTGGCCGCCCGAGCTCAGCACCAGCCGGCAGATGCGCGCGTTCTCCAGCACCATCTCGAAGGTCGACTGCGCATCGGGCGAGCGTTCGTCGCCGCCGGACTTGAAGGCGCTGATCATCACCTTCAGGTCTTTCTCCTGCGCGCGCAGCAGGCTGGCGATGGTGGCGGTGGCCGCGTCGCTGCGGCGCGCGACGATCAGGTTGTTGGGCACCACCTGGTTCTGGCTGGAAGACTCCGGCACCTGCACCGACCAGTAGTAGCCGCCGATGCTCAGGCGCGCCTTGCCGTCGTCGAAGCTGCGCTCCAGCTCGCCTTCGACGGGCGCGCCCTTGTTCTCGATCAGCATGACCAGGTCGGTCTCGGACGAGCCGGTGCCGATCAGTTCATAGAACTGGCGGGCGTCTTCAGGGCTCCAGGAGCCGTCGTCTAGGAATGCCATTTCTCACCTCCGGAAATCGATGGAACAAAAAAGATGAAATGAAGACCTCATGGCTTGGCCCCCGCGTCCGCCGTGCCGCTCCTGCGCAGCAGGGCCGCGAACACCTGGCGCTCGGCGCTCTCGGCCGGCGGCTGCCCGCCGCGCACACGCACTTCCGACACGTCGGCCTGCGCCTGGCCCACGCCGAAGAGGCGCGGCGCGCTGTAGGGCGTGGCGGGCACGGCCATGACCAGCAGGCGCGCGTCGCCCGCCGCATCGAGCCAGGGCAGGTCGAAGCGCTTCACCGAGGGCTGCTCGGGCGTGCCGCGCTTGAAGCGGTTGGTTTCGCCGGACTCGTCGGGGTACACCGACTGCAGGTTGCCGCGCGCATCGATACCGGCGATGACGAGGTCGAGCGAGCGGCCGCTGGTGTTGCGCACGTTCAGGCGCACGCGCTCGCCGGCGCGCGCGGCGGGCAGCGCGTTGGCCGTTTGCGCAACCGGCACGCTGCGCAGCAGGCGCTCGCCGCTCCAGACCTCCAGCGCGGCATCGAAGCCGTCGAGCTGGCCGTCCTTGCCGTAGCCCTGCAGTTGCGAGAGCCACTTGAGCTGCGCCAGCGCCTGCAGGCGGCGGCGCAGTGCGGCGGTGTCGGGCAGCACCACGGCGGAGACGCTCGCACCGAAGAGCGGCGCGAGCAGTTCGAGGCGCTGGCCCGAGGGGCCGAGGTCGGTCCAGCGCACGTCGGCGGTGGCCGCGTCGTCGACCGCACGGATCGCGGCCGGGTAGTCGAGGCTGAGGCCGGCGGGCAGCGGCTTGTCGGCACGCACGCGCAGCGCGGTGGCAGCCGGCTCGCTCATCGGCGTGGCGCTCCAGAAGGCGCTGCCCGGCACGTCCTTCAACGCGGCGGGCACGCCGAGCCATGCGCCGCCGAGCTTGATCTGCGCCACGGCGGCGGTCGCCCCGCGCACGGTGCCGTCGTCGAGCGTCGCGAGCACGCGCAGCTCCTGCTGCTGCGCCAGGCCGTCGAGCAGGCCGGCCTTGATGGCCAGGCTGTCGCCGCTGCGCTGCGCGCGCCACACCGGCCGCGTGGATGCGGGAGCGCCGCTGTTGGCGAACAGCGGCGCGTCGAGGTTGCCTTCGGCCACCGGCGATGGAAGCTCGCGCGTGGGGAAGCGCTGCGACAGCTCGTCGATGACCGGCGGATACAGCGCGAGCACGCCGTCGAAGAGCTCACGCCACGTGGCGGGTCTTCGGGAGAGGGCCTCGACCATCGCCCAGGTCAGCAGTCCCTGCGGCCTGGCGTTGCGCGCCTTGCGCGGCAGGCGCAGCTCCGGCGTGATCTGGTGGCTCTCGGATGCGAAGAAGGCGACGTAGCGTGCGCGCGGCACGGCCTCGGCCGGCAAGGGCGGTGAAAGCTGCCGGGCAGGTGGCGCGCCGCCGACGAGTTGCGTCGCACGCAATCCGCGCCAGCGCACTTCGTCGTCGGGCGGACCTTCGGCGGTGGGCGGCGCATCGGCGGTGCCGCGCGTCATCGAGTTGGCGGAGCAGGTGTCGAACACCGAGGCCACGAACACGTTCTTCGCGAGGAAGGACTGGATCCACGCGTCGAAGTCGACGTCGCGCAGGTCGCCCGCGAGTGCGTTGTCGCTGCCCAGCGTGCCGCGCACGTCGCGCGCGAGGAAGTTCTCCGACAGCCCGTCGGGCTCCTGGTAGCGCTTGACGATGTCACGCAGCCGCGTGCCGTGGCCGGAGAAATACAGCAGCACGAAGTCGCCGCTCCTCGACTGCGCGAGCAGCTTCGCCAGCGCCTCGTGGATGGCCTGCGACTCGGGCAGCGCCGCGCCGCTCACGCCGTCGGCGAGCACGGCGATGTCGGAAGAGCCGAAGCCCTGCTTCAGCAGCGCATCGCGCATCAGCATTACGTCGTTGCGCGGCGCCTGCAGCCACAGCGCCTGCGGCTGGTTGACCAGCTCCGAGACGCCGACGAGCAGCGCGCGCTGCGTGGCGAAGGCGAGGCTGCCGCAAGCGCACAGCCACAGGATGAGCAGCGCCTGCAGCAAGCGCAGTTGCCTCGTGCCTTCCGCCATCGAAGGAAGCCTGCGCTGCTGTCTTGCTTCTTTCCACTCCGGGGGACGGTCGGGCTGGCGACACGCAGGGCGGCCGATGCGTACGCCGCGTGTCCCCACCCCTGCCCTCCCCCAGAGCGGGAGGTAGGAAGACGGGCGGGCGCCGCGAGTCATGGCCGCTGCTCCCCGGCAGGCCCGAGCGGCCCTGCCGATTCGACCAGCGGCGAGGCCGCGAGCACGGCCAGGGCCTCGACAGGCTCCGGCACGCGCAGGCGCCATGCACCTTCGCCGCCCAGCCCGCCCACCACATCGGCCGAGATGGACTGCAGCAGCCGGTCGGCCTCGTCCATGCGCACGCCGGGCTTCCAGCGCACGACGAGGTCGGCGCGCGCCGGCGCGGCCGCGGGCGCTGTGGGCACGGCGCGGAAGCGCACTTCGTCGTCCTCGGGCGCATCTCTCCCGCCGATGAGGCCGACGTTCTGGATCACCACGACCAGCGCCAGCACGGCAAAAGCCGGGCGAGCCCAGCCTTCGGCGCCGAACCAGCGGCGGATGCTGCCCCACCAGCCGCCCTCGGGACCGGGCTGCGGCCGCGCACGCGGCGGTGAAGGCGAAGAGGAAGTGGCCGAAGCGGAAGGCGAAGCCTCGCCGGCCTGGGGCCGCGTCAGCGCGGTGCCTAGCTCCAGCCCGACGTCGCGGTACAGGTCCTGGTAGTCGGTGCGCGGGTCTTCCGGTCCGAGCGGCGTGCCCGACAGCACCGAGAAGACGCCGCCGCCCACGCCGCGCAGCGCGATGCGCCCGGGCTCCGGCGCGATGGCCGGCGCCGCGCGCGCGGCCCATTCGTCGTGCACCGCGCGGATGGCCGCGAGCCGAGGGGCCGATATCTCGCCCAGCACGCGCGCACACAGCTGCGGACTGGGTTCGAGCGTGATCACGTTCCATGTCTGGATCACGCCGAACATCGGCTCGAAGGGCTCGTCCTCGGGCTCCAGCAGCACGTCGAAGGCACCGGCCCAGTCGGCCTCGCCGGCGGCCATCCAGCCCTGCCAGAGGTCGTCGTGGATGCACCGGTCCAGCAGCACGCCGAGAAGCCGGCCGCGGTAGATCACGCTGACGAGGCGGCCCGGCGCCCAGCGGGCCGGGAAGGCGCGCTGGGCGACCGCCTCGCGGCGCCGGGCCAGTTCGGTGAGGGGCAGGAGCAGGTCGGACGCTGCTGCTGCTGCGGCGGCGGGCGCGGCAGTCGTTCCCGGCGGCGATCCGGGCATGGCCACGGTGGCCGTGGCGGGCGTGCCTTCGAGCCCGGCGTCCGGCATCGCGGCCGCGCCGGTCGTTTCCAGCGCGTGGCGTATCACGCTGAGCGGGGGCCAGAGGTCGTGGGTCATGGCGTCTGTTCCTGAATGGCTATGTCTTCAGGCGTAAGACGCTTCAGCACCGAGGATTTTGAAAACCTGCAGGATCGCCGCCATGTTGTCGGGCTCGATGGCGATGCCCAGCGTCTGCTGCAGCCAGCCGCCGAGCCGGGTCTTGGCGTAGTCCGCCGTGAGCCCCTCGCGCTTGTGCACGAGGCCCAGTCGGCCCGCGCGGTAGTGGTAGGAGGCGATGGCATGCCGCGAGGCGATGCCCGAGAGCCCGCCTTCGGCCTCCTTGCCGAAGCCCTCGCACAGCAGCAGCCGCTCGGGCTCGGGCAGCCCGGCGATGAACTCGCGCGCGGCCTGCTGCACGGCCTGCATGCTCAGGCCGTGCTCGGCGAGGCAGCCTTCGAGGTCTTCGTCGGGGCCGATCTCGTCCTCCAGCTGCGCCTCGGTGATCTGGTCGCCGATGGAGAGCTTGCGGCGGAAGGCGCTCGCGCGCGTGCAGTCGATGAGGTAGCGGCGGAAGTAGGCGCACAGCGCGAAGGCGGTGGACGGCGCGCTGTGGCCCGCGCGCTCGTCGGCCTCGTCGGGGTCGGCATCGAGCCGCAGCACCTTCACGTAGATGAACTGCGCCACCAGCTCCTGCCGGCCCTCGCCCAGCGCCTGCAGCTCGGGCGGGTTGCAGGCCGCCAGCGCCCCGCCGACGATGCGGTACATGTCGCCCATCTCGCCGGGCGACAGCGTCTGGCGCCGCCGCCACAGGCGAACGAGCTCGCTGCTCTCCGCGGACGACAGCGTCTCGATCATGGGCTCACCCCCAGGCTGCGCGCACTTCGTGTCGCTTCGCCAACCCCCTTGCAGGGGGCAACACCGGCGGCCCGGCAGAGCCGGTTCCGCGGTGTTCCCCGAACGGGCCTGGCTTCGCCGGCCAGCGGGATGACCATTGGCCAGGGGGCTTGCATCCTTCGATCCTTCAGTCGTCGACGCAGCTGCCTTCGGATGGCACCAGGCACTGCGGCAGGTTCGCGCCCACCGGTCCGCCGCGCGTGCGGATGGTCGAGGACACGGCGGCCTGCGCCACCGCGAGGCCGCGCGGCAGCAATATCCAAAGCTGGCCGCGCTCCTTCATGCGACGCGCGTTGGTCGCGGCCTGCTGGCCGTTGCCGAAGAAGTAGTCGGCGCGCACCGCGCCGCGGATGGCGCCGCCGGTGTCCTGCGCGATGGTCAGGCGCTGCATCGGCGCACCGCTGCCGGGCGTGCGCGTGGAGACGAACACCGGATAGCCCAGCGGCGTGCTGCGCGGATCGACGGCGATGGAACGCCCCGCCGACAGCGGCACGCCGAAGGCCCCCACCGGTCCGCCCACGGGCGAAGGCGATTCCTTGAAGAACACGTAGCTCGGGTCCTTGATGCCCGAGCCGCTCACCGCGCCGGCCGCCGGACGCCGCCCCGGCACCACCACCGGCCCGCTGGCCACCGGCCGCGCGAGCGTGAAGCCGCGCGTGCGGATGGTGCCGTCGGCCACCCCGCCGATGTCGCTGTCGTCGTCGCCGTCGTCGAGCTGCAGTTCGATGGACGAGCCGCGCACCTTCACCGGGCTGCGCGGCTTGCCGTTGGCGGCCTGCGCGAGCGTCGGGCGGAAGGGCTGGCCGTTCTGCTCGGCATAGGCCACGCGCACGATGTCGCCGTTGGCCATGCGGATGCGGCCCGAACCCTGGATCTGCATCTCGTACAGCGCGGTGGCGCTGCTCACGAAGGCCAGCACCTTGGCGTTGGGCGCGCCCTTGGTCTCGATCTCCTCGCGCGTGTAGTACGGCAGCAGCTGCTTGCCCTCGATGCGCAGGCGCACCTTGCGGTCGAGCGTGTCGCGCGAGATGGCCGAGAGGTCCAGCGCATAGAGGCCCGGCGCGCCCATGTCGCGCGTGCTCAGGCCGGTCTGCACCACCACGTTGCGGCCTTCGACGCGGGCCGCCACGGTGCCGTTGCCCGGCGGCAGCTTGCGCGCGTCGGCGAAGAGCATGTCCTCGGGCTGGCCGTACACCGGGTAGATGAAGGGTGCGCCGTACTGGCGAGCGCCCGCGATCTCGGGCTCGAAGTAGCCGGTGACCACGCCGTCGGGACGGCGGTCGTCGTCGCGGATCTGGTAGGCCGAGAACTCGCTCTCGAAGAAGCCCCGGATCGCGTTGTTGTTCTTGCCGTCGACCTTCTGCGCGCGGTCGCACACCGACCTCCATTCGGCGCCGCGGCCGTTCAGCACCTTGCAGCTGCCGAGGAAGGCGGGCCAGCTCTCCGAGAAGTCGTCGCGCGACCATCCCGGCACCGAGTCGAAGCTCACCGAGGTGTAGGTGGCGAGCTGCGTCGAGAAGGTGCGGGCCTGGCCGGCCAGGCTCGCGCCGGGAGGCGGGCGCGACGCTGCGGAGTCGGTGCTCGCGGGCGTGGGGGCGGCAGCGGTGTCGGTGGCGGCTGGCGGAGGCGCGGCGCAACCGGCCAGCGATGCGATGGCGGCCGCGACGCTCCAGCGGAGCGCGCGGGCGAAGCGGTCGCCGTGCCGCCGGGATGGCTGTTGTTGTTCTCGTTGTTGTCGTTGCTGCTGCTTCTGCGGTTGCGATGCGGTCATCATGAAAGCCTCCTTGTCCTGAGAGTCACGGCACGAAGGCCGACGCTCTGCAGACGATTACTTCTCGACGATTTTGAAATTGCCGACGCCGTAGACGTCGTTGCATGGGGTGTTGGGCGCACACACCGGCTTGCCCAGCAGCGGCGACGGACCGGTGCCGCGCGTGGCCTCCAGGGCGGCGAGAACGGGCAGCGGGAACACGGGGAACACGCCGTCGTTCTGCACGCCGGCGGCGCTGAAGTCGCGCTCGTGCTCGCTCACCAGCACCGCGAACTGGTCGGTGCCTGCCGGCCCGCCCGCGTCCATCGGCCAAGAGGCGCGCGGCAGCGACAGCGTGCCGCCCGCGGTGATCTTGTTGTACTTGTCCAGCAGGTTCGGGAACAGCAGGAACATCTCGCCGCCGCTCGAGAGAAGAAACACGTAGACGAAGCCCTCGCGCTTGCTGCGGACCTCGAAGGCGAGCCGGTCCTTGCCGATCGCGACCTCGGCCTTCTTCGGCGTGGCCGTCACGTCGAAGCCCGGCGTGGCGCCGGTCGCGAGCGACTGCAGCGACTCGGCCGGCGTGCGCGGCGCGGGAGGTGGCGCGGGCGCAGGAGGTGGTGGAGGCGGCGGCGGCGATGGCGCCTCCGCGACCTTGGTGTCGGGAGGCGGTGCCGGCGTGCTGGTGACCACCGGCTTGTCGTCCGCGCCGCCGCGCCCCTGGAACCACCACCATCCGCCGCCGGCCGCCACGGCAAGCAGGGCGACGCCGGCCAGGGCGATGGCCGTCTTGCCGCCGCCGCTGCCGGTGTTGCCCTTGCCGCCCTTGTTGCCCGCCGGCGCGGGCGCAGCGGCGGGCGCCTTCGCCCCGCCGCCCGGCTTGCCGGCGATGACCGTGGCCGCATCCGCATTCGAGCCCATCGACGTACGTCCGCCCGACGAGGACGACGGCGGCTGCGTGCGCGGCACCGGCGCGATGCTGTGCCCCACTTCCAGGTCGAGCGCTGCGCGCAGATCCGCCATCGACTGCGGCCGCTGCTCGGGCCGCACGCCCAGCCCCGCATCGATCGCCTCCAGCAGCCGCGGGCTGTAGCGCTTGCGCAGGATCTCGTTGCCCGCGAGCGGCACGTAGCTGTCGGACAGCAGGCGCGCCACCGAAGGCGGCGGCGCACGGCCGCACACCGCCACGTGCATCACCGCCGCGAGCGCGTACACGTCGGTCCATGCGCCCTGCGACATGTCGGGCATCTCGGCGTACTGCTCGATCGGCGCGTAGCCCGGCTTCAGGATCACCGTGATCGCCTGCGTCTTGTCGGTGATCACGCGCCGCGCCGCGCCGAAGTCCAGCACCACCGGCCGGCCCGAGCCTTCGAGCAGGATGATGTTGTCGGGCGCGATGTCTCGGTGGTAGCAGTTGGCGTTGTGCATCACCGCGAGCGCCTGCGTCACGCCGTCCATGATGCGGATCAGCCAGGCCTCGTCGACGCCCGCGGGAATCGACACGAGCGCCTCGCGCAGCGTCTCGCCGCGGTAGAAGGGCATGACCATGTAGGTCGTGCCCTTTTCCTGCCAGAAGCGGTAGACCTTCAGCAGCGACGGGTGGTCGAACTGGGCCAGCAGGCGGGCTTCGTTGATGAAGCTGCGCATGCCGAGGTCGAAGGTTTCGCGGTGTCTTTCCGACAGCGGAACTACGGTGCCGTCGCTCTGCCTTGCCGACAACGAAGTCGGAAGGTATTCCTTGATCGCTACGACGCGCTCCAGGGTGTGGTCCCAGGCTTCGTAGACGACGCCGAAGCCACCCTGGCCGATGACTCTTGTGATCTCGAATTCGGCCAGGCGGCTGCCTACGGGGAGGAGGCCTGCCTCCGTTGCGCCGGTGGCTGGGCTCGTTACCGGGGTCGAGCCTGGCCTGCTCGTGGGGGCGCCTGCCGTGATTACTGTGGCCGAGGTGTCGCCTGTTGTCGTTGGTTGCGACGGCGGGGTTGATTTGGGGACTACGCGGGTGCGGTCGTCTTCGTTGGAGTCGGTCATTGACTGGCTCCTTCTTTGGTTGCTTGTTGGGTGGCTTGTCGTGTTTGCTTCCCGGGGCCGGGTCTCGGCCCGGCGGCCGACTCACTTTCTTTTGCTTCGCCAA
>NZ_JBQEQC010000034.1:0-58743 GCF_052044195.1 Variovorax sp. 22077 | reverse complement strand
CGAAGCAAAGAAAAGTAGGTCGGCCGCCGGGCCGAGACCCGGCCTCGGGAAGCAACCGCCCAGCAGCATCCAACAGAGGCAAAGCCAACGCAACGCCCGAGCGAAACCACCCCCTTAACCAGGGTAGCTACCCCCCAAAAAAAGCCATCCCCTCACCAGCGGCACAATACCCTCCGAAAAGCGGCACCCGGCCGCCCCCGGAGACCCACCCCTATGAAAGCAACCTGGAACGGCGTAACCATCGCCGAAAGCGACGACACGGTCCTCGTCGAGGGCAACCACTACTTCCCGATGAGCTCGCTCAACCGCGACTTCGTCACCTTCAGCAACCACAAGACCACCTGCCCCTGGAAGGGCACGGCGAGCTATTACTCACTGCTGGTCAACGGCGAGCTCAGTGCCGACGCTGCCTGGTATTACGCCGATCCGAAGCCCGAAGCCGAAGAGATCCGCGACCGTGTCGCGTTCTGGAAGGACGTGAAGGTCAGCGAGAAGTGACCACGGCTGCATTCACTCCCCCGTTCATTTCGCCTGCCGAGTTGCCCGCCGCGCTGCGCGAGCAGGGCTATGCGGTGCTGAGCCCGCAGGGCGTGAGCGAATGGCTCGGCGTTCCCCTCTCGCAGCTCGATGCGCTGCATGCCGACTGGAACGACCTTCCCCCCGACGAGTACCTGAAGGACGGCGGCCGCTACCGCACCCGCCGCCATGCCTGCTTCACCGTCGAGGCCGACGAAGAGGCCACGCTCGCGCAGGTGCCGCATCGGGCGCACTGGCAGCCGGTCGAATACAACGCGCTGCACGGCGGCATGCAGCGATGGTTCGCGCCGATGCTCGAGGCTACCGTCGCGCAGCCTGTGTGGCAGCGGCTGCTGCAGCAGCTCGGAAGGGCCAGCAGCGAGATGCGCGGCGCGGCGCAGCGTTGGTACGTGGAGGCGCATCAGTTCCGCATCGACACCGCAGGCGGCATCGGACGCCCCACGCCCGAGGGCGCGCACCGGGACGGCGTGGATCTGGTGGCTGTCGCGCTCGTGGGGCGGCACGGCATCAAGGGCGGCGAGACGCGCGTGTTCGAGGCCAACGGGCGTCGCGGCGAGCGCTTCACGATGACCGAGCCGTGGACGCTGCTGCTGCTCGACGACGCGCGCGTGATCCACGAGTCGACGCCGATCCAGCCGCTCGAAGAGGGCGGCGAAGGCTGGCGCGACACGCTGGTGATCACCTGCCGGGCAGAGGGTTTCCAGGGGGATTGAGGCCCTGCAATATCGGGTCTTGCCCTTGCTGGTACGAGTCCTACAGCCCGCGCCGAGCAACAGCGGTTAAATTCGGGGCCCCGGTCCGTCATGGGCCGAGTCTGTCTGCGAACGAAAGCGAGGTCCCGCCATGTTCAATCACATCCTGGTTCCGATCGACGGCTCCGAAACTTCCATGCTCGCCGTCAGCAAGGCCAGCGGCCTCGCGCTGGCCTTCGGTAGCCGCATCACGCTGATCCACGTGATCGACAACTATCCCTTCATCGGCGTGGGCGCGGACTACGCGCTCGGCCAGAACGAATACCTCGCGGCGGCCACTGCCAGTGCCAATGCCGCACTCGCGCGCGGCGTGGCGGCGCTCGCGGCCGAGGGCCTGCACAGCGACCAGCGCGTGATTGACGGCCACGTGGTGCACGAAGGCATCGTCGACACGGCCATCGCCATCGCGGCCGACCTGATCGTGATGGGCTCCCACGGCCGCAGCGGCATCGAGAAACTGCTGCTGGGCAGCGTGACGCAGCGCGTGCTGCAGGATGCGAACATGCCTGTGCTGGTCGTCAAGGGCGGCTGAGCGGCAACGGCAACGACACAACAACGGAAACCGCGGCGTCTGTAGCGGCATCGAGGATCGATCGGGCGATCGGCCGGGCAGGACGTCAGGCGAATCCGGAGGGCCGCTCGAAGCGGAGTTCCTGTCCCGTCACGGGATGCACGAACCCCAGTTCGCTGGCATGCAGCATCAGGCGCGGCGCGCGTGACTGCAGTGCAGCATCGCCATACAGCGCATCGCCCAGGATCGGATGGCCGATCGACAGCAGGTGCACCCGCAGCTGATGTGAGCGGCCCGTCAGGGGCTCCAGCAGCACGTGCGTGGAGGCAGGCTCTCCGGCCAGCACCGAAATGGTCTTCCACCGGGTGAGGCTGGGCTTGCCCTCCGGGTCGATCTTCTGCAGCGGGCGGCGCGGCCAGTCGGCCATCAGGGGCGCGTCGATCACCGACCAGTCCTCCCGCAGCGGCATTTGGCCGTCGACGACGGCTTCATAGCGCTTGTGCACCCTGCGTTCGGCGAATCCGGCGCTCAGCGCGCGCTGCATCTCGATGCCTCGCGCCATCACCACCAGCCCGCTGGTGGCCATGTCGAGGCGGTGCACGATGAGTGCGTCGGGCCACTGCCGCATGGCGCGCGCGCTCAGGCAGTCCTGCTTGTCCTCGCCGCGGCCGGGCACGCAGAGCAGGCCGGCGGGCTTGTCGAGCACCAGCAGGTACGGGTCTTCGTGGACGGGTTGCAGCAGCGGCGGGGCGGTCATGGATGCGACCGAGTGTAGACAGGGGCCCGGGCGGGGCTTGCCCGGGCTCACGCCCTGCTCATGCGGGCTCGGCTATCCTCGGGCGGATGTCCGGCCCCGCCCCCGCTTCCGTCTCCTCCTCTTCCTCTCCCGACGTCCAGGCGGCTTCTCCCCCGAGCTTCTCCGACCTGACGCGCGAACGCCCCTTCATGCAGATGTGGACGGCGCGCCTCTTCGGCACGGCCGCCTCGCAGATGCTGCTGGTGGCCATCGGCTGGCACATGTACGAGCTCACCGGCAGCGCGTGGGACCTGGGGCTGGTCGGCCTCTACCAGTTCGTGCCCGCGCTGGTGCTGGCGCTGCTGGCCGGCCACATCGTCGACCGCCACCATCGCGGGCGCATCGTGGCGGCCTGTTTCGCGGTGCAGGGGCTGGTGGCGCTGGTGCTGCTGCTGGCTGTGCTGGAGAAGCACGACACGCGCGGCCTGCTGCTGGGGCTGTCGCTGGTGCTGGGCGCGGTGCGTGCCTTCCAGATGCCGGCGCAGCAGGCGCTGACGCCGCTGCTGGTGCCGCCGACCATGCTGTCGCGCGCGATGGCCTTCAGCTCGGCGGGCATGCAGGGGGCAATCATCGGCGGGCCGGCCCTGGGCGGCCTGCTGTTCGTGGCGGGCATGGCGGTGGTGTACGGCGCCAGCGTGGTGTTCTTCGCCGTCGCCTGCGCGCTGGTGCTGCGGCTTCGCTACGCCTACACGCCGGCCGCGCGCGAGCCGGTGACCCTGGCGACGGTGTTCGCGGGCGTCGATTTCATCTGGAAGCGCAAGCCGGTGCTCGGCGCCGTGTCGCTCGACCTGTTCGCGGTGCTGCTGGGCGGCGCGGTGGCGCTTCTGCCGATCTACGCCAAGGACATCCTGCACACCGGCCCCTGGGGCCTGGGCCTGCTGCGCAGCGCGCCTGCGGTGGGTGCGCTGGTGATGTCCATCGCGCTCACGCGGCGGCCGGTGGAGCGCCACGTGGGGCGCACGCTGCTGCTGGCGATCGCGGTGTTCGGGCTGTGCATGGTGGTGTTCGGCATCTCGAAGAGCTTCGTCGTCTCGCTGATCGCGCTGGCGGTCTCGGGCGGCGCCGACATGGTCAACGTGGTGATCCGCCAGACGCTGGTGCAGCTCGAAACGCCTGACGCCATGCGCGGGCGGGTGAGCGCGGTGAACTCGATCTTCATCGGCGCGAGCAACCAGCTCGGCGAGTTCGAGTCGGGCGCCACGGCTGCGCTGCTGGGGCCGGTCGGCTCGGTGGTGGTGGGCGGCGTGGGCACGATGCTGGTCGCGCTGACCTGGTTCAAGCTGTTCCCGTCGCTCGCGCAGCGCGACCGGCTGGTGGTGGCGGCGCCTTCGGTCAGGCCGCCGGCCTGAGCCGGCCAGGGCTGCTCAGTCGGCGAAGAGGGCGCGTGCGCCGGGTACCTCGAGCGTGACGTCGCCCAGCGCCTGCGCCACGCAGGGCAGGATCCAGCCCTCGGCCTTTTCCTCGGCGCTCAGGCCGGGCCATTCGATGATGTGGCGGGTTTCGCCCGCACGCCGCAGGCAGATGCAGGTGCGGCAGGTGCCGTTGCGGCACGAGCTCGGCAGTTCGATGCCGGCGGCCTCGGCGGCCTTCAGCAGGGTGGTTTCGGCGTCGGTCTCGAAGTCGAGGCCCGAAGGCTCGATCCGGACCTTCATGGCTGTCGCTGCGGTTGCTGATGCTGCTGCTCGCGGCGTTGCTCGCGCAGCATGAAGAGATAAAGGCTTTCGACCTTCTCGCGCGCCCACGGCGTCTTGCGAAGGAACTTGAGGCTGGAGCCCACGCTCGGGTCGAGCGTGAAGCAGCGGATGGGAACGAGCTCGCTCAGCCTCGGCCACCCGTAGTGGCCCGCCAGCGCCGTGACGATGGCCTCCAGCGTGACCCCGTGCAGCGGGTTGCGCGGCTGGGGTCTGGGGGCGGCGGGCGCCGGCGTTTCGCTCATCACTTGTTCTTGAGCTTGCCGCGGGGGATGACCTCGGTGGTGACCGTGCGTACCGGTTCGAAGCCGCCGGTGTTCACCGGCTTGGGCGGCGAGGAGTCCTTCTTCGGTTTCTTCGCTTCCTTGTTGCTGCGTTGCTGACCCTTGGCCATGTCTATTTCTCCGGTTGTTGCGGCAATGCGGCGTGCAGTTTAGCGGTGCGGCGACAATACGCGGTTCCATTCGATTTCCCGCATTCATGTCAGATTACGAAGTTCGCCCCGCGACCCTGCGCGACGCCAAGGCCGTCGCAGAAATCCACGCACTCTCCGTCAAGGCCGCCTACGAGGGCATCCTGCCCGAGGATGAACTGCGCGCCCTGGCTCCTGCCACGCGCGAAGCCAAGTGGCGCGAGGCCATCGAGTACGGCGAACCCCAGGTGCACGTGGTGGTGCAGGGCAGCGAGATCGTCGGCTTCGTTGGCTTCGACCGCTCGCGCGACCCCAAGACCCCGCCGACCACCGGCGAGATCTGGGCCATCTACGTCAAGCCCGAGCACTGGGGCAAGGGCGCCGGCGTGGCCCTGTGGGACGCCGCCCGCGAAGGCCTGGAGGACGAGGGTTGCACCACGGTCACCATCTGGGTGCCCATCCGCAACGATCGCGCCATGCGCTTCCACGAGCTCGCAGGCTTCAAGCGCGAGATGAAGACCGCCAAGACCACCGCCATCGGCACCGTGCGCATCGAGGAAATCCGCCTCAAGCGCAGCGTGGCCTGATCGGGCGAGGCCATCATGGACGCCGCCGGCAGCAGTTCTTCTTCCCTCGGCCACGCCGCGCGCGTGCGTTCGCACCAGCGCCGCACCGCCGCCGTGCAGTGGATACGCCGCACCCATGGCTGGTTCGGCCTCTGGGGCGCGGTGCTGGGGCTGCTGTTCGGCTTCAGCGGCATCTGGCTCAACCACCGCAACGTGCTGAAGCTGCCGCAGGCCCAGGAACGTACACGCGCCCAGCTTGCGCTGCCCGACCCGGTGCCGCAGACGCCCGAGGCCATGAGCCGATGGCTGCAGGAGGCGCTGCGCATGAGCAGCCCGCCGAACTCCAGCCGCATCGAGCCCGCCAAGCCCGTGGCATGGGCCGACAAGAGCGACAAGGGTGCGCCCGCGCTCACCCAGCCGGCGCACTGGATCTTCAACTTCGGCGGGCCCGACGAGATCGTGCAGGCCGAGTACTGGCAGGGCAACCGCTCGGTGGGCGTGACCACCACGCGCAACGGCTTCGTCGCCACGCTCACCAACATGCACAAGGGCGGCGGCATGCCGCTGGCATGGATCCTCCTGGTCGACACGCTGGCCGGAAGCCTGATCTTCCTGTCGATCTCGGGCGTGGTGCTGTGGATGCTCACGCACCGGCGCCGCCGCGTCGGCCTCGCGCTGTTCGGCGCCTCGCTGGCGGCCGTGCTGGCCATTGCGCTGAGCGCGCTCTGAGGGGCTGCGGCGCCTTTTCTCCGCGGCGCCTGCGTACGGGTATTGCCGGGGCGCGACACGGCTGCGGATAAGCTCGCCGCTTCCCTTACAGCCCCAATCTGCCCATGGCCTCCAGCCTGCTCCTGCTGCTCGACGACATCGCCACCGTTCTCGACGACGTATCGGTCCTCACCAAGGTGGCCGCCAAGAAGACGGCCGGCGTCCTCGGCGACGACCTCGCGCTCAACGCGCAGCAGGTCACCGGCGTCAAGGCCGACCGCGAGATTCCGGTGGTGTGGGCCGTGTGCAAGGGCTCCTTCGTCAACAAGGCCATCCTCGTGCCGGCCGCGCTGGCCATCGGCACCTGGCTGCCCTGGCTGGTGACGCCGCTGCTGATGATCGGCGGTGCATTCCTCTGCTTCGAAGGCGCCGAGAAGCTGGCGCACAAGTTCCTGCACAAGGACGAACACGACACCGACACGCAGCGCCACGAGAAGGCCATGGCCGAAGCCTCGGTCGACGTGGTCGCGATGGAGAAGGACAAGATCAAGGGCGCGGTGCGCACCGACTTCATCCTCTCGGCCGAGATCATCGCCATCACGCTGGGCACCGTGCAGGGCCAGCCCTTCACCACGCAACTGACCGTGCTGGTGGGCATCGCCCTGATCATGACCATCGGCGTCTACGGCCTGGTGGCCGGCATCGTGAAGCTCGACGACGCGGGCCTCTACCTGAGCCAGCGCGCGAGCGCGGGCGCGCAGGCCCTGGGCCGCGGCATCCTGGCTGCGGCGCCGTGGCTCATGAAGGCGCTGTCGGTGGCCGGCACGGCCGCGATGTTCCTCGTGGGCGGCGGCATCCTCGTGCACGGCGTGCCGGCACTGGGCCACGCGGTCGAAGACTGGGCCAAGGCCACGGGCGGCGTGTTCGGCACGCTGGGTTCGATGGGCGTGAACGCCGGCGTGGGCCTCGTGGCCGGCGCGATCGTGCTGGCGGTCGTGGAACTGGTCGGCAAGATGCGCGGCAAGAAGCACTGAGGCGCCGCCACTTCGATGGACGAAACCCGCCACGAGGCGGGTTTTCTTTTTACTGGCGCTTCCTGCCGAGCTTCAACAGCTCGACCACGATCAGCACCACCCCCAGCACCAGCGCGAACCAGCCCACCAGATAGGCCCCCGCCACCATCTCGAACCAGCGCGTGCCCTGCAGGAAGCGCGGCCCCAGCAGGACGGCGGCGCCGATCACGAGGCAGAGGATGCCGCGCTCGAGGGTGCGGAGTTGTCGTTTGGGCTGGGCCATGGGTCTTCGTTCTTTCGGGGAAATGCTGATTCGTCAGTGCGTCATTTTCCCGCGCATCGCCGCCGGATGGCCCTGCAGCTGGAACGATTTGCCCGTCGGTACCAGCGTATCCCCATCCAGCCGCAGGATCGTGACATCCTGGTCGATGAAGTTGCCCACGTACAGGTACTTCCCATCGGCGCTCCACACCGCGCCCTCGGGCAGCCCGCGCACCACCACCTCGTTGGCACGCGTGACCTTCTTGCCGTCGATCTTCAGCAGTACCACCGAGCCGTTGCGGTTGTAGAAGTAGGCGTTCTTCGCTGCGTTGCTGCCGCGCAGGATCACGGCCACCGCATGCTTGCCGGTCGGGCTCACGGCCAGGCCCTCGGGGCCGTCGCCGACGACCACCTTGTCGACCACGCGCGGCGGCGCCGCTTCCATGTCGATCACGCTGACCGTGTCGACCTGGCCGTCGGAAGCGCCCGAGTTGCCGTTGTCGGCGGTGAGCGCGAGCTTGCCGTCGGGCGTCACGTCGACGTTGTAGGGCCACAGGCCGGCGGCGAGGTCGACCTTGTTGTAGCTGACCTTCTCGCCGTTCACGTCCAGCAACGCGATCTTGTGGCTCGGGAACTTGGCCGCGAGCGCGCGCCTGCCGTCGGGCGTGAAGCGCACATGCGCCACCGAGTCGCCCATGGCCACCGTGTCGACGAGCGTGACCTTCTTGCCCGCGATGCGCAGCACGCTCACCGAGTTGTCGGCGCGGTTGGCCACCAGGGCGAGATCGCCCGTGCGGTTGATCGAAAGGCCCGAAGGCTGCTTGCCCACCTGCAGTGTGTCGAGCAGCTTGGGCGGCGTGGTGGTCAGGTCGATCACGAAGAGCCGGTTGTCCGGCACCTGCTTGCGTGCGCCGTTCTCCTCGACTACGTTGAGCGAGTTGGCGACCAGCGCCAGCGTCTCGCCGGGCGTGATCGCGAGGTTGGTGGGCGGGCCGGCGATGGTGTTGTCCAGCTGCAGCGTGCCGAGCACCTTGGGCGCGAGCGGATCGGTGCCGATGTCCAGAACCTGCACCGTGTCGCGGCCCATCGGGCCGAGGATCACCGCGCCGGCGTCGTTCCACGACTGCTTTTCGTCGTTGGCCACCAGCATCAGCTGGCGTTGGGGCACGGTGGGGGTGAGGTTCGTGCAGCCAGCGAGGAACGCGAGGGCAAGGGCCCCGAGCGCGGTGGAACGCAACTTCATGGGTGTCTCCGGTATGTGTTGTTGTGACGGCGCATGGTAGCGAAGGAGGCGGGCGGCACAATCGGCCGACCGATCCAACCGCCCGAAAAGCCCATGACCATCGAGATCCCGAAAGAAGCCCGCCAGCAGGCCATCACCTCCATCGAGCGCTACTTCCGCGAGAACATGGACGAGCCCATCGGCAACGTCGCTGCCGGTGCGCTGCTCGGCTTCTTTCTGGAGGAGATCGGGCCGCTGGTCTACAACCGGGCGGTGGCCGAGGTGCAGGAGCGGCTGCAGGCGCGCATCTCCGAGATCGACCTCGAGGTGCACGAGGACGAGTTCCAGTACTGGCGCAAGTTCGACAGGCAGAAGAAGGGCCGCTGACGAAGTCTTCGGGCGTGGTGCCCGCGCATCGCGGCGGGTTCAGAAATGCTTCAAAACGTTGCAGAATTCGGGGCCATGCCCTTCCACCGCACTTCCCGACACCGCGCAGCTTCCCTGGTTCTGCGCACCCTTTCGGCCCTGCCGCTCGTGCTCGCCGCCTCCCTCGCCACCGCGCAGCAGGACCCTTCCGGCTTTCCGCTCGATTCGGTCGGCTACCTCAACGAGGAGCTGCCCCGCATGGAGGCCGCCATCGCCGCGAAGGACCGCAGCTTCTTCCACGGCGCAATGGTCCGCACGGTGGCGTTCTCGGAGCGCTGGGGCTTCAAGAGCAAGGCAAATCCCGAGCTTGCTGCTTACTCGATGTGCACCGCGGCCGTGATGGACTACGCTGTGGTCGGCATGTGCAGGCTCGCGCCGTCCGAGGAGTGCGAGCCCGGGCTGGCCTCGCGCTTCGACGCGAACGTGCAGCGCTGCCGCGAAGTGGCCGCCAGGAAATAGACACCCGGAAGACGGAAGACCAACGAGAGAGACATCCGCCATGGACTACGCCCGCTACAAGACCCTCGCCATCGAGCGCCGCGGCGCGAACGGCGCGGTGCTCGACATCCGCATGCTGGCGGCCAACGGCAAGCTGCCCACGGCGGGCCATGACGGCCACCGCGAACTCGCCGAGATATGGCGCGACGTGTCCGCCGACGAAAGCGTGCGCTGCGCCGTGCTGCGCGGCGAGGGGCTGGGCTTCTCGGGCGGCGGCGACCTGGGCATGGTGCAGGACATGACCACCGACGACGCGGTGCGCCAGCGCGTGTGGCGCGAGGCGAGAGACCTGGTCTACAACATCGTCAACTGCGACAAGCCGATCGTGAGCGCGATGCACGGCCCCGCGGTGGGCGCGGGCCTGGTGGCCGGGCTGCTGGCCGACATCTCCATCGCCGCGAAGAACGCGAAGATCGTCGATGGCCACACCCGCCTGGGCGTGGCGGCCGGCGACCACGCGGCCATCGTCTGGCCGCTTCTGTGCGGCATGGCCAAGGCCAAGTACCACCTGCTGCTGTGCGAGCCGGTGAGCGGCGAGGAGGCAGAGCGCATCGGCCTTGTATCGCTCGCGGTGGAAGAGGCCGACCTGCTGCCGCGCGCCTACGAGGTGGCCGACCGCCTCGCAGCCGGCAGCCAGAGCGCCATCCGCCTCACCAAGTACGCGCTGAACAACTGGCTGCGCCAGGCCGGTCCGACCTTCGATGCCTCCCTGGCGCTCGAATTCATGGGCTTCGCGGGAGCGGACGTGCGCGAGGGTGTCGCTTCACTGCGCGAGAAGCGGGCGCCGAACTTCGGCTGAGGTTTCGATTTTTCGCGAGACACCGGGGAACCGGCTTTGCCGGGCCGCAGGTGTCGTCCCCTGAAAGGGGGGTGGCGAAGCGACACGAAGGCGCGCGAAGACTGGAGGTCAGCTCGCCTTCAACCCCTGCAGCGTCTGCAACAGCACCACGCGCGTCTGCCCCAGGATCATTCCCTTCCACTCGTCGTTGTCGCAGTAGAAGGCGTCGCGCAGCCGCGTGCGGATCTCACGCTTCTGCGCCTCGGGGGCCTCGGGATGGCGGCGCAGCCAGGTGTCGGCGCGCAGGCGGTCCAGCACCTCGCCGTCGGGCAGGGTGCCGAACTCCAGGCCCATGGGCGCGATCTTCGCGTTCGGGCATTCGTCGTACGCGGTGGAGATCACAGGGCCTGATACATCGGCCGAGGCGGAGTCGCCTGCGAAGGGGGCGAACACGTCGGCGCCCCACCATGCGTGGGCGCGCGCCAGGTCGTCGGGGGTGTTGCGGCCGGGGTAGATCTTCTCGCCGTGGCCGTAGGGACCCAGGCCGGTGTGCACGTCGATCCAGCCCAGGTGCGTGGCCGAGGCGGCGTACTTGCGCAGGATCTTGCGGATGGTCCCGTTGCTCCACGAAGGCGCGGTGCCGCCGTAGAACAGGCCGTCGGGCGAGGTGTACTGGCCGCGCGTCACGGCGGCGCGGAAGGCGCGCATGCCGTGCTTCGCCACGTATGCGGCCACGGCCGCCTCGTCGGCGGGCGTCGGCGGCCAGGTGGCTGGCAGCACCAGGGGCTCGACCTCGGCGTACTCGGCGTTCACCGGAAGCGGCGCATTGAAGTCGATGTGGTTGCGGTTCAGGTCGATGTTGTCTTCGTTCGTGCGATGCAGGTGCGAGAAGCCGTGCGGGTTGATCGCGTGCACCAGCAGCAGCGAGACGCCGGCCTGCTCCAGCCGCGAGAGCAGGTCCGCGTCGTTGAGCGTGGCGATCTGCGTGCCCGAGCCGCAGAAGCCTTCGGGGCCGTGCGTGCCGGAGCTCACGAGCAGCACTTTCTTCGCGTCGATGGCGCCGACCAGCGCGACGTCGGTGGCCAGCTCTTCGCCGAGCGCGCCCTTGTGAGCCTCCATCACGAACGACTCGACGGCGGCGCCGCGCTGCGCGGCGGCCTCGAGGAACTTGGCGCGGGCCTCGACGTAGGTGCCCGAGAAGAACCGCGCGGCGGCAGTGGGTTGTGCTTGCATGGGGTGGGAACTCCTGTGCTTGGAATGATGAAGGCCGTCAGGTGTTTGCGTTCGCGTGGGCGCCGGCGGCGTCGATGTCGCGGCCCGTATGGTCGCGCAGCCAGAGCAGGCCCAGCAGCGAGACCACCGTCATCGCCACCAGGTACCACGCCGGCGCGAGCTTGCTGCCCGTGGCGTTGAGCAGCCAGGTGCTGATGAAGGGTGCGAAGCCGCCGAAGAGGGCCACGCCCACGCTGTAGACCAGCGACATGCCGCTGGCGCGCACCGCCTTAGGGAACATCTCGGGCAGCATCGTGATGCCCGGCACCGTCTGCACCACCAGCCCGAAGCTGAACACGCCGAGCACCACGAACAGCACCGTGGGCGTCGGCGAGGCATTGAGCCACAGGAAGCCGGGGTAGATCAGCAGCGCCAGCGCGACGCGGCTCCAGACGATCAGCGTCTTGCGGCCCACCACGTCCGACAGCTTGCCGACGAAGGGTGCGAAGGCGAACGAGATCAGGCCGGTGGTCGCCGCGCCGAAGAGCGCCACCGATGGCGTGAAGCCGAGTTCGCGCACGGCGTAGGTCGGCATGTAGAAGGTCACGACATACGCAGCCGTGGTGCCGCCGACCAGCGAAAGAATCGCCGCGAGCACCGTCCTGCCGTGCCGCGTGCAGACGATCTTCAGGCTGCTCTCGCGCGGCGCGGCGGCCTCCTGGGGCGAGATGTGCAGCGATTCCTCCAGGTGGCGGCGGATGTACATGCCCACGGGCGCGATCAGCATGCCGATGACGAAGGGAATGCGCCAGCCCCAGCTCTGCATCGATTCGGCCGACAGCGTGAAGGTCAGGAGGCCCACCACGACGGCTCCGAGCATCACGCCCAGGCCCTGGCTCGCGAACTGCCAGCTCGCCATGTAGCCGCGGTTGGCCGGGGTGGCGTGCTCCACCAGCAGCGTGGTCGATGCGCCCACTTCGCCGCCGGCCGAGAAGCCCTGGATGAGCCGCGCCAGCACGATGACGATGGGCGCCGCGACGCCGATCGACGCGTAGGTGGGCGTGAAGGCGATCATGGCGCAGCCCAGCGCCATCAGGAAGATGGTGAGCGTCATGGCCTTCTTGCGGCCCGCGCGGTCGGCATAAGCGCCGATGACGATGCCGCCCAGCGGCCGCATGATGAAGCCGACGCCGAAGCTGGCCACCGTCAGCAGCAGCTGGCCGTAGGAGCTGAACGTGGGGAAGAACAGCTTGCCGATCACGAGCGCCAGGAAGCCGTAGACGGTGAAGTCGAAGAATTCCAGCCCGTTGCCGATGGTGGTGGCCACGATGGTCTGGCGGCGGCGCGCAGGGGAGGAGGGGGACGAGGAGGGCGCGGGCCGGTTGCTTGGGGTGCTCATGTGTCTCCAGTGGTGGATTGGCTTTTTTGGAATGGGTCTTCGCGGGTGTCGGTCGAAGGTCTGCGGGCCTGGCCGCGCCGGATGCTAGAGACTCACTGCTGTCATGAAAAGACAATAATTGGGCGTCGAAGATAACTTTTGGTTTTCATGAAACCCAACCAGCTGCATGCCTTCGTGGCCGTGGTCGAGCAGTTGAGCATCCGCGCCGCCGCGCGCGTGCTGGGCATATCGCAGCCGGCCGTCACCAAGATCGTGCGCGAGCTGGAGCGCGAGGTCGGCGCGCCACTGGTGGAGCGCAGCGTCAAGGGCGTGCAGCTCACCGAGTTCGGCAAGGCCTTCGCGCCGCGCGCCCGGCTGCTGCTGGCCGACATGCAGCGCGCCCGCGACGAGATCGCGCAGATCCGCGACGGGCTCACCGGCAAGGTGGCGCTGGCCGTCAGCACCTCCTTCGCGCTCACGGTGCTGCCGGCGGCCTTCAAGGACTTCCATGCGCGCTTGCCCGCCGTCGACGTGCAGTTCAGCGAGACCGTGCTGCCCTGGATGCTGGCGCGCCTGCGCGAGGGCTCGCTCGATTTCGCGGTGGCGCACGTGGTGCCGGGGCGGCTCGATCCGCAATTCGAGGCGATGGAGCTCTTCCCGGTGAAGCTGGTGGTGGGCATGCGCGAGCGCCATCCGCTGCGCGGCAGCCGCTCGATCCGCGAGCTCTACAAGGCCGAATGGATTCTTCCGGGTGACGACCACTTCAGCGGCCGCGAGGCCGTGTCGCCCTTGCTGCCGCTGGGGCTGCCGCCGCCGGCGCGAGTGATCCAGGGGCAGTCGGTCACGGTGGCGCTGGCGCTGGTCGGGCAGATGGACCTGGTCGGCCTGTTCGTCGAGCCGCTGGCCACGCTGACTTTCAAGCGCCACGGCATCCGCCGCGTCGAGATAGAGGAAGAGCTGCCTGTGCTGAACGTCTGCGTCATCAAGCGGCGCGGACAGCTGCTGACGCCGGCCGCGCAGCATTTCGTCGAATGCATCCAGCGGGCCTCGGCGGCGGCGATGGCTGGCTAGCGCGGCGGAGGGAAGTCGACGCCGGCCTGGCCCGGCTTCCAGGGCTCGTACTTGTGCATGGCGCGCTCGAAGAGCTCGCAGGCGATCCAGCTCGACAACCAGGCCCGCAGGCGCGGCCAGGGCTGCGAGTCGAACCATGCCTGATCGACCATCGCGAACTGGCGCACGAAGGGCATGACGGCTGCATCGGCCAGCGTCGCGTGCGAGGCGGCCAGCTGCGGCGATGCGCTCAGCCTGGCTTCCAGGTCGCGCAGGAAGGCGGAGCCGCGCTCGCGTGCGGTCTCGCCGCCGTCCGCGTGGCGCTCGGGATACTTGTAACGGTCGAGCTGGGGCTTGAACTCGTCGTCGCACCTCGCGACCAGCGCGAGCATGTCCTGCAGCGTGCCCGTGCCGGGCTGAAGCCAGCGCAGCGGGTCGCCGCGGCGCAGGGCCCACAGCATCACGTCGAGGCTCTGCTCCAGCACCGATCCGTCTTGCGCGATCAACACCGGCACCGTGCCCTTGGGCGAGGCCGCGAGCATCTCGGCCGGCTTGTTCCGAAGCACCACCTCGCGCAGCTCGCAGCGCTGCCCTGCGGCGACCAGCGCGAGGCGCGCCCGCATCGCATAGGGGCAGCGGCGGAACGAGTAGAGAACGGGCAGGGCGAAAGGCATTCGGTTCTGAGGGGCGGAGCTGGGGATTTTCGGGCATGCCAGGACCGGTTTTCCCGACAATCGGACCCCATGGCCGATCGCCTCTTCCTCCGGCTCGACGACGACCCGCTGCACGGGCCGGAATCGGGCGCGCCTGCCGGCACGCTGCGCGCATTTCCGGTGGCGGCAGCGCTGCGCGGGCATGTCTCGCACCTCATGCTGTGCCGCGAGAACCTTGCCGAGGGCCACGAGGTGCGCGAGCGCGTGTTGCCTGACGGCGCCGTGCGGCTGATCTTCAACTTCGGCGATGCCCCCTTCGTCGGGGACGAGCAGGGGCAGGCGGTGGAGGCCGTCGGTGCCTCGACCACGCCGGTCGTGTTGTGCATGCGGCGGAAGGTGGAGGGCCTCTCCGTCACCCTCCGCCCTGGTACCGCCGCCGCGCTGCTGGGACTGCCGGCCGGAGAGATCGGCGGTACGGCGGTGCATCTCGACGAGCTCTGGCAGGGCGAAGGCGTGGAACTGCTCGAACGCATGACCGAAGCGCGTGACGACGCGGCGCGGGTGGCACTGCTGCAGGCCGTGCTGCTGCGCAGGCTCCGCGATGGCGATGCCGGGGGCAACGCTGCCGCCATGCGAGCGGCGCAGCTCATCGCAGACGCCGATGGGCGGCGTCCGTTGCGCGAGGTGGCTGCCGCCGTCGGCGTGGGTGAGCGGCGCCTGCAGCAGCTCTTCCATGCCCACGTGGGGCTTTCGCCGCGCGCATGGAGCCGGCTTGCGCGCCTGCACGGCTGCCTGCGCGCACTGCGCCAGCAGCCCTCGCCGGCCTGGGCCCAGGTGGCGCTGGAGGGTGGCTTCTACGACCAGTCGCACCTGGTCAATGAGTTCCGCGCGTTGTGCGGCGTCACGCCGACCGAGTTCCTCGACCAGGCGGCTTCGGGTTCTTCCAAGACGGCGGGTTGAGTGCTGGCTATCTTCATCCGCTCTCAGGCAAAAGGATCGAAGGAGCCATCAGGATGAACGACGAAGAAAAGACGCCAGGCCGACCACTGAAGGACTGCGTGGCGGTCGTGACCGGCGCGAGCCGCGGCGCGGGGCGCGGCATCGCGGTGGAGCTAGGCGCGGCCGGCGCCACCGTGTACGTCACAGGCCGCAGCACGCGTGAGCGGCCCGCCGACACCTACGGCCAGCTGATGGCCCTGTCGGACCTGGCGGCGCTGCCCGGCAGCATCGACGACACGGCGGACGAGGTCACGCGCATGGGCGGGCGCGGCATTGCGGTGCGCTGCGACCACACCAGGGAGGACGACGTGGCCGCGCTCTTCGCCCGCGTTGAGCGCGAGGCAGGCCACATCGACCTGCTCGTGAACAACGCCTGGGGTGGCCACGAGACCTTCAACGGCGTGTTCGAGGCGCCGTTCTGGGAGCACCCGCTGTCGAACTGGGACTCGATGTTCGACCGCGGCGTGCGCAACCACCTTCTGGCCAGCCGCTGCGCCGCACCGCTGATGGTGCGGCAGAAGAAGGGCCTGATCGCCACCACCACCTTCTGGGACCGCGGCCGCTACGTGCGCGGCAGCCTCTTCTACGACCTGGCCAAGGCGTCGATGACGCGGCTGGCCTTCGGCATGGCGCAGGACCTGAAGCCGCACGGCGTGGCCTCAGTGGCGGTGTCGCCCGGCTGGATGCGCACGGAGTTCGTGCTGGCCGCCTACAAGACCGACGAGGCCCGCTGGCAGGAACGCTCCGAGCTTGCTCGCACCGAGTCGCCGCACTATCTCGGGCGGGCGATCGCTGCGCTGGCCGGCGACCCGCACGTGATCGACAAGAGCGGCGAGGTGCTGCGCGTGGCCGACCTTGCGCGCGAATACGGCTTCACCGACATCGACGGGAGGCAGGTGGCGGCGTTCGAGATGTAGCGCCACCGGCTCCGGCCGGCCGGGCGAATACTGCGCTCAGTACGAACGCAGGGCGATTCCCCATCGCCCGTCGATGCGCAGCACGATCCACAGGTTGACGTGCGTGCTGAGCACCGCGCCCGCCGCGTCGCGCCGGGTATAGGTGACGACGAAGTGAACCTTGTCGTTGGCGATCAGCACCGGCTCCTTCTTCTCGTACCGGGTGAGGGCCCAGCCAGTGGCTTTCAGCTTCTCGAAGAAGTCGTGCGGATGTCGGCCCGGCTCGGCCCACTCGAGCCGCTGCGCGCCCGACAGCATCACGTGCGGGAAGTGCAGCTCGGCATCCATGCCGCTGGTGTCCGATGCGTTGAAGGCGGCGGTGAATCGGTCGAGGCAGGCCGAGGCGGCATCCACCTGCGCGGCACGGGGTTCGCCGGAGGGCGGTGGGGCGACGAAGGCGGAGAAGTCGGAGAAGTCGGAGAAGTCGGAGCGGCCGGTCATGCCGCCGATGGTAGGCCAGGGCGCTGGCGCCCCGATAAACGCAACGCAGTTGCATTGGATTCATATAATGCAATTCTGTTGCATATATGGAGCCCGCCCCATGGCCGACCGCCTCCCCGTTACCGTGCTTTCCGGCTTTCTCGGCGCCGGCAAGACCACGTTGCTGAACCACATCCTCAACAACCGCGAAGGCCGGCGTGTGGCCGTCATCGTCAACGACATGAGCGAGGTCAACATCGACGCCGCCCTGGTGCGCGAGGGCGGGGCCGCGCTCTCCCGCACCGACGAGAAGCTGGTGGAGATGAGCAACGGCTGCATCTGCTGCACGCTGCGCGAAGACCTGCTGCTTGAGGTGAGGCGCCTTGCGAAGGAGAAGCGCTTCGACCAGCTAGTGATCGAATCGACCGGCATCTCCGAGCCGCTGCCCGTGGCCGAGACCTTCACCTTCGCGGGGGAGGACGGCAAGAGCCTGTCCGACGTCGCGCGGCTCGACACCATGGTGACGGTGGTCGATGCCTTCAACTTCCTGCACGACTACGGCTCGCCCGACAGCCTGGGCCAGCGCGGCCAGTCGCTGGGCGACGAGGACACGCGCACCGTGGTCGACCTGCTGATCGAGCAGATCGAGTTCTGCGACGTGCTGGTGGTCAACAAGACCGACCTCGTCACGCCCGAGGAGCGCGAGCGGCTGATGGCGATCTTGCGCAGCCTGAACCCGCGTGCGCGCATCGAGGTGTCGGAGTTCGGCCGCGTCGCGCTCGACCGCGTGCTCGACACCGGCCTCTTCGACTTCGAGCAGGCCGAGCAGGCGCCCGGCTGGCTGGCCGAGCTGCGCGGCGAGCACGTGCCCGAGAGCGAGGAATACGGCATCCGCAGCTTCGTCTACCGCTCGCGACTGCCTTTCCACCCCATGCGCTTCTGGAAGCTGGTGCAGAGCGAATGGGAGGGCGTGGTGCGCTCCAAGGGCTTCTTCTGGCTTGCCAGCCGCGCGACGCGCGCCGGCTCGTGGTCGCAGGCCGGCGGCGCCTGCCGCTACGGCGCGGCGGGCTTCTGGTGGGCGGCGGTGCCGCGCGAGCACTGGCCGACCGATCCGCAGGCCCTGGAGATCATCCACAGGAACTGGGACCCTGCCACCGGCGACGCCCGCCAGGAACTGGTGCTGATCGGCATCGGCATGGACGAGGATGCCCTGCGCGCCCGGCTGGACGCCTGCCTGCTCACTGAGCAGGAGATGCGCTTCGGCGCCTCGTGGTGGCAGAACTTCCCGGATCCGTTCCCGTCCTGGAACCAGTGAGCTGATATCTCTGCGGTAATGCCGCGGAACCGGCTTTGCCGGGCCGCAGGCATTGCCCCCTGCCAGGGGGTTGGCGAAGCGACACGAAGTGCGCGCAGCCTGGGGGTGAGGCCAAGGTTTCCGCGGAACCGGCTTTGCCGGGCCGCAGGCATTGCCCCCCTGCAAGGCGGTTGGCGAAGCGACACGCAGCGCGCGCAGCCTTGGGGGGCTGCCTTGTTACCTCGCGCAGTCGCCGCAGGTGCCGTGAAGGGTGAGGGCGGTGTGGCGCGTGTCGATGCCCTGCTTGCGCAGCGCCCGGCCCAGCCGCCCCATCACCTTCGGCAGTTCCGGGTCGGAGGGCAGGGCCAGCACCTTGTGGCACTGGTCGCATTCGAAGGTGTTGCCCGACTCGGCCTCCACGTGGCGCGAGAAGCGGTTGACGCGGTCGGCGCCCACGCGGCGGTCGCACAGGCCGGCCTCGACGAGGCGGTCGAGCACGCGGTAGACCGTCACCCGGTCGGGCGCCTCGCCGGCGGCGGCGGTGTAGGCGGCGGCCACTTCCTCGTGCGTCAGGGGCTGCGAGCTGTGCTCCAGCAGCTCTAGCACGGTCTGGGCGGCGCGCGTCACGCGCAGGCCGCTCTCGCGCAGCAGGGTTTCGCTGTCGAACGGGGCTGCGCGCTGGGGCTTCGGATGCGAGGTCGGGGTCTTCATGCGGTCTTCTTGCGAAACGCCATTGTGTTGCATCCCGGGGCGGCGAGGGTAGGGGCGGAGGAAATGACCTGCCTGGCGAAGTTCCGCCCGGCCCGGGCGCATATGCCGGAATGCGCCTAAGCATCTGACGAATGGGTCGTTCGCCTGCGCGCCGCGGCGCGACAGAATCGCGCCCTTTGTCTTCTGCGATCGAAAGTCCCCCCATGCGTGCCCCCCTGCGTGCCCATTCTTTCCTGTCGAAGCTGCTCAAGCCGGTCCTGCTGCTGGGAGCCTGTGCTTCCCTGGCGGCGGCGGTGCAGGCGCAACCGGCGGGGGCGGCCTATCCGTCGAAGCCCGTGCACATCACCGTGGCGAACACGCCCGGCAGCTCGCCCGACGTGCTGGCGCGCTACCTGGGACAACGGCTGTCGGAGCAGTGGAAGCAGCCGGTGGTCGTCGACAACCGCGCGGGCGCGGGCGGCATCCTGGCGGCCGACGGGCTGGCCAAGGCGCAGCCCGACGGCTATTCGCTGCTGGTGGGCGCCGACGGGCCGATCACCATCCTCCCGAACCTCCAGCCCGGCCTTCCCTATGACGCGCGGCGCGACCTGGTGCCGGTGGTGTCGCTCGGGCAGATCGACTTCGTGCTGGTCGCCAATCCGAAGACGGGCTTCCGCACCGTGGCCGACTTCGTGCGTGCGGCCAAGGCCAGGCCGGGGCACATCAACTACGCCTCCGCCGGTAACGGCAGCCCGCAGCAGCTGAGCATGGAGCTGCTCAAGCAGAAGGCGGGCATCTATGTCACCCACATCCCGTACCGCGGCGGCCCGCTGGGCATGCAGGACGTGATCGCGGGGCAGGTCGACGTGATGTTCATCGCGGTCGGGCCGGCGCTGCCGCACATCCGCAGCGGCCGGCTGGTGGCGCTGGGCACCAGCGGCGAGAAGCGCCATGCGCTGCTGCCCGAGGTGCCGACCGTGGCCGAGAGCTACAAGGGCTATCGCTCGGGCACGTGGTTCGGCCTGTTCGCGCCGGCGCGCACGCCGCAGCCGGTGCTCGACGCCATCGCCTCCGAGGCCGGGCGCATCGTGCAGGCCCCGGCCGCGCGCGCCGAACTCGCTGCGCAGGGCATCGAGGCCACGGGCTATGCGCAGCGCCAGTTCCAGACGCAGGTGGCAGCCGAGTACGAGCGCTACGCGCAGATCGTCAAGGCCGTCGGCATCAAGGCCGAATAGCAACGTTTCGCGCCCGGAGGTAACGGCGTGGCCGCACATCGAAACGATGTGCAAGTCGGCCTACCGCCCGTTTCGGAGCGCCGGACCGGGATGCGCTAAGGTCCGGGCATCCGTTCCCGAATACCCTTGCCGACCATGTCACGTCCTCCCATCGAGATCGAAACCGCCCCCAACCCCACCGCCACGGTGATCGTGATGCACGGCCTCGGCGCCGACGGCAACGACTTCGTGCCCATCGCCGGTGAACTCGACCTCTCGGCCGTGGGGCCGGTGCGCTTCGTGTTCCCCAACGCGCCCGTCATGCCCGTGACCATCAACGGCGGCTATCAGATGCCGGCCTGGTACGACATCTCGGTGGCCGACCTCCAGGTGCAGGAGGACGAAGCCGGCCTTCGCCGCTCGCAGGCGACCATCGAGGCCATCATCGCCAACGAGAAGGCCCGTGGCATCGCCGCCGGCCGCATCGTGGTGGCCGGGTTCTCGCAGGGCTGCGCGATGGCCCTGATGACCGGCCTGCGCCACACCGAGCGGCTCGCCGGCATCGTCGGCCTCTCGGGATACCTGCCGATCGCGGCCACCACCGCGGCCGAGCGGCATGCAGCCAACCACGAGACGCCGGTGTTCCTCGCCCATGGCCGGCAGGACCCGGTGGTGCCCTACGCGGCCGCCGTGCGCACGCGCGAGGCGCTCTCTGCGCTGGGCTACGCCGTCGAGTGGCACGAATACGCCATGGCGCACTCGGTATGCATGGAAGAAATCGCCGACCTCAACCGCTTCCTGCTGCGGGTGCTCGGCTGAGCCCGAACGAGTACGAACAAGGAGCCAGCGATGATCCTCGTCATCGGCCACGCCGTGGCCAAGCCCGACACCCTGCAGGCCATGCTCGCCATCAGCACCGAACACGTGCGGCGCTCGCGTGCGGAGCCCGGCTGCATCTCGCATGAAGTCTCGACCGACGCGCAGGAGCCGCTGCGCCTGACTTTCGTGGAGCGCTGGAGCGACATGGACGCGCTGCAGGCGCATTTCCGGGTCGAGGCCTCGCGCGCCTTCGCCAAGGCGCTCTCGGCGATGGCCGAGGGCACGCCGCAGATGTACGTCTATCGCGCGGACGAGATCGACCTGTCGGCCGGCCAGGCCAGGGCCTGAATCGCGCCCGCGACGCCCGCTGCTATCAAAAAAATAGCGCCCGACAGGGTAGCCAGCCCAGGGATTCCCTGCACGAGCAGTGCCCGCTTGCCCGTGCTACCTTCCAGCCCCTCAGAAGATTGATGGGTCATAACAATATGAGCAACAGATTGCAGGAGAGGTTGGGTGCACTTTCAGCCACACGACTGAAGGGCATGCGACGTGGAATCGAGAAGGAGAGCCTGCGAGCGCTGCCCGACGGCAAGCTCGCGCTGACGCCGCATCCGCTGGCGCTGGGCTCCGCGCTCACGCATCCGCACATCACCACCGACTTCAGCGAATCGCAGCTCGAACTCATCACGGGCGTGCACGCCGACGTCGATTCGGCCCTCGAGGAGCTCACGCGGGTGCACCAGTTCACCTACCGCGTGCTCGACGGCCTCGGCGACGAGCGCCTCTGGGTGTCGAGCATGCCCTGCGGCCTGCCGACCGACGAGACCATTCCGATCGGCCGCTACGGCTCCTCGAACGTGGGCCGCGCCAAGAGCGTCTACCGCATGGGCCTGAGCCACCGCTACGGCCGCCGCATGCAGACGATTTCGGGCATCCACTACAACTGGTCGCTGCCCGAGGTGTCGAGCGAAGAGTATTTCGCGCTGATCCGCAATTTCCGCCGCCACGCCTTCCTGCTGCTGTACCTGTTCGGCGCCTCGCCGGCGCTGTGTTCGAGCTTCGTGGCGGGCCGCCCGCACGAGCTGCAGCCGCTGGGCGACGGCAGCATGTTCATGCCGCACGGCACCTCGCTGCGCATGGGTCGCCTGGGTTACCAGAGCGACGCCCAGGCCTCGCTGGCCGTGAGCTACAACAGCCTCGAAGGCTATGCCGCCTCGCTGCAGGACGCGCTCACGCGCCCGTGGCCGGCCTACGAGGCCATCGGCATCCGCAACCTGGGCGGCGACTACAACCAGCTAGGCACCAGCCTGCTGCAGATCGAGAACGAGTTCTACGGCACCATCCGTCCCAAGCGGGTGATCAATCCCGGTGAGCGCCCGCTGCATGCGCTGCGCGAGCGCGGCGTGGAGTACGTCGAGGTGCGCCTGATGGACCTCGACCCCTTCGAGGCCGTCGGCATCAACGCGCAGACCATGCGCTTCATCGACGTGTTCCTGCTGCACTGCCTGCTGAGCGACAGCCCCGACGACACGCCGCAGGAAATCGCCGACCTCGCCCAGAACCAGCACCTCACCGCCGCGCGCGGCCGCGAGCCGGGCCTGAAGCTGCGGCGCAACGGAACGGAAGTGACCCTTGCCGACTGGGGCCTGGAGCTGGTCGAGCAGTGCCTGCCCATCGCCGCCGCGCTCGACGCGGCCCAGGGCAGTGGCACGGCGCATGCCGACGCGGTGCGCGCCGCCGTGGCTGCGCTGCGCAACCCCGACAGCCTGCCTTCGGCCCGCGTGCTCGCCGCCATCGAGAACGAGCATGCCAACTCCTTCATCGGCTTCGTGCGCGACCGCTCCGAGCAGACCCGCGCGACGCTGCTGGGCCTGCCGTTCTCGGCGGCGCTGCAGGCCGAGTTCGAGCGGATGACGGCCGAGTCCATCCAGGAGCAGAAGCGCATCGAGGCGGCCGACACCATGCCGTTCGAGATCTACCGCGAGCAGTACGTCTCGCCCGCGCGCCTGGGCGTGCCGCGCAGCCGCACGGCGGTCGCTGCCTGAGCCGCCGCTGACACGCTGGTGACTGGCGCCGGCGCGCCGATGCTGCGCCGGGTCCGCTTTCTGGGGTAAAACGCCTCGCTGTCGCCCGGGTGAGGCTCGCCCGGCGCGGCATCGAACAACGGCAACTCCCATGGAAGGCGACACAGAGACATGAGCAACGGCAGCAATCTCGATTTCAAGGGCCGCGTGGCCATCGTGACCGGTGCGGGCGGCGGCCTGGGCCGCCAGCATGCGCTGGCACTGGCGGCGCGCGGCGCCAAGGTGGTGGTCAACGACCTGGGCGGCGCACGCGACGGCTCCGGCGGCTCGGTGAGCGCCGCGCAGGCGGTGGTCGACGAGATCAAGGCCGCGGGCGGCGAGGCGATCGCCAACGGCGCCTCGGTCACCGACTTCGAGGCGGTGCAGGCCATGGTCAAGGAGGCGGTCGACGCCTGGGGTCGCGTCGACATCCTCGTCAACAACGCCGGCATCCTGCGCGACAAGAGCTTCGCCAAGATGGACCTTGCCGATTTCAGGCTGGTGGTCGACGTGCACCTGATGGGCGCCGTGAACTGCACCAAGGCCGTCTGGGCGCTCATGAACGAGCAGAAGTACGGCCGCATCGTGATGACCACCTCGTCGTCGGGCCTGTACGGCAACTTCGGCCAGAGCAACTACGGCGCGGCCAAGCTCGCGCTGGTGGGCCTGATGCAGACGCTGAGCATCGAGGGCGCGAAGAACGACATCCGCGTGAACTGCCTGGCGCCCACGGCCGCCACCCGCATGACCGAGGACCTGTTCCCCAAGGAAATGCTCGAGGCCTTCCGCCCCGAGGCGGTGGTGCCGGCGATGCTGGTGCTGGCCGCGCAGGACGCGCCCAACCGCACCATCCTCTGCGCGGGCGCCGGCACCTTCGAGGCCGCGCACATCACGCTGACGCAGGGCGCCTGGCTGGGCATCGAGGCCGACACGCCCGAGCAGCTGGCGGCGCGCCTGTCCGAAGTGACCGATCGCGAAGGCGAGGCGGTGCCGCAAAGCGGCGCTGCGCAGGGCGCCAACGAAGTCGCCAAGGGCATGGCCAACGCCAAGAGGAACTGATCCCCGGCATCGTGTTCATGGCGCTTGACCTAGAGCGCACTCGAGCATTTCCAATGAATTCACCGGATATCCGGTTGATTCAAAAGAAGGAAATGAAGCCATGAACACGATCGAGAACAAGGCCATCGTCCAGCACATCCACGACGAGCTGGACAAGGGCAACGGCCAGCCCTTCGTCGACAGCCTCGCCGACGACGCGAGCTGGAAGCTGGAGGGCAGCACCGCGTGGTCGCGTACCTACCAGGGCAAGAAGGCGATCCGCGAGGAACTGCTGAATCCGCTCTTCGCCCAGTTCGCGGCGCCCTACAGGAGCAAGACCGAGCGCGTCATCGCCGAGGACGACCGGGTGGTGGTGCTCTTCAGCGGCGACGTGCCCACCAAGGCCGGCAAGCGCTACAACAACCGCTACTGCTATGTCTACCGACTCGAAGGAGGCAAGGTGAAAGAGCTGACCGAGTACTTCGACACCGCCCTCGTGCAGGAGGCGCTGCAGCCTCCTGCCGCCCTCCATGCGGGCTGAGAAAGCCGTCGAGAGGGGCGCTCCCTTCCACATCGGCGAGCTGGCGGCGCGAACCGGCCGCACGGTGCACGCCATCCGGTGGTACGAGACGCAGGGCCTCGTGCCCGGCGTGGCGCGCGACGAGGGCGGCCGGCGCCTCTACGTCGAGCTGCACGTCGGCTGGCTGGACCTGATGGAGCGCCTGCGCAGCACGGGCATGTCCATCGCCGAGATGCGCGAATACACCGCGCTCGCCATGCAGGGCAAAACCACGCTGCGCGAGCGGCGCGACATGCTGGCCGCGCACCGCGAGCGGGTGAACGAGACCATCGCCGGGTGGAAGAGGGCGCTCTCGCTGGTCGAGCGCAAGATCGATTTCTACGACGAGTGGATGGCCAGCGGCCACCGCCCGCCGCTCGTCGACGCCAGGCCTTCGCCCGCACCAGCGCCGGCCAGGCGTGGGAGCCGCGCCGCTACTCGGCGATGAAGTTCGGATCGGTGCGGATCGAGTCCCGGTCCCGGTGGTTGTGAAGCCGGCCCAGGGTGTTCTCGATCAGGCGCTTGAGCTTGTCGGACGCACCCCGGAAGGCCTCGTCGAGGCTGCCCGCGTGCTGCGTCACCGCCAGTGGCTGGTGATGCGCGAGGCGCGCCTCCATCACGCAGCACTTGTCGCTGCCGCCGGCCTTGTCGTGGTTCTCGTCGCTCAGGTGCACTTCCACGCGCGTCACGTCGTCGACGAAACGGCTCAGGTTCTGCTTGATCTCCGCGTCGGCCCAGCGCTCCAGCGCGTCCTTGTTGGTGATGCCGTTGCTCGTGTTGACCTGGATCTGCATGCAATTTCCTCCGCTGGATGGATGAACGAAGGGTCACTTTGCACCCCGCGGCGCCCGCCAGGGCGTAGGCCTGTTCCCTGCATGTGCGCCGGGCAGGGCCTGCTCAGCTCTGGATGTAGGTGGTGAGCTGCTCGATGGTGGCTTCCTGGTCGGAGATGATGTCGTCCATCAGGTCCTGGATGGAGATCATGCCGACCACCTTGCTGCCGTCGACCACCGGCAGGTGGCGGAACTTGCGCTGGCTCATGAGTGCCATGCACTCACGGGTGCGGGTCTGCGGGGTCACGGTCATCACGTCGGGCGTCATGATCTCGCGGACCTTCATTTCCTTGGAGTTCTTGCCCTGCAGCGCCACCTTGCGGGTGTAGTCGCGTTCGGAGAGAAAGCCCACCAGCTTCTCGCCGTCCATCACCATCAGCGCGCCCACCTCGAAGCGCGCCAGGATGGAAAGCGCGTCGAACACGCTGGTGTCGGGGGAGGTGCGCCATGCTGCGGAATCATGGCGCTTGAGCAGTTCGGAGACGGGTTTCATCGTTGGCAACTCCATGAAGGGTTTCGATTCGACCGACGCTCGGGCGCCGCACTCGAACAAATCATAGAGGCGATGGATGACCGCGCGGCGCAAAAACTCTAAGGGAATGCGCGTGTGTGCAAGACACGCGCAATGCGCGAGAACTTAAGGCTGCGCAGGCGCCGCCGCAGGGGTGGCGACGAACACGCGGCTCAGCGAGATCGCGTCGCCCACCACCGTCTTCACCAGGCCCTTGTCGTCGAACTGCACCTGGAACTCCGACCAGCTGTCGCGCCAGTAGCGCCACACGGGCGCGTCGAGGCTGGGGTTCTCGCTGGCCACGGGGTAGGCGATGGCCATCAGCACCTGTTCGCGCGTCATGCCGGGCATCACCTTGCCGGCGAGGATGGCCTCGCGCACCGGCGCGGGGAAGGTGGCCATCTTCTGCTTCGGGTCCGCGGTCACCACGTAGCGCTGCGCGAAGGTGGGCAGCGGGATGTTGCGGCTGTAGTCGTTCTTGATGCGCTGCTGCTTGCCGGCGAGCTCCACGCCGAACCAGCGGAAGTCGTAGGTGGTGATGCGCGCCGGCGTGCCCACCGCGACGATGCTCGTGCCCTGTTCGTCGTAGTTGATGTCGCTGATCGAGTCGCCGTAGGTGCGCATGTTGCAGCACAGGTAGCCGCTGATCAGCGGGCCGGGTGGCGGGGAGGGCCGCTGGGCATGGGCGACGGTCACGGTCGCGGGCATGACGATGGCTGCCAGCAAGGCGGCGGCAAGGCGCTTGGACATGTGTGGATTTCCCTCGGAGTTGTTGGTGTCGCTGCGGGAGCGCTGTCCTCGGCAGCGAAGGGATTCTAGGAGCGAACAATCCCGCACCGAAGGCAGAATGCGCGCCTGCAGCTATGGAAAACGTAGCAACCAGCTTGCGTTCAGGTTGCCGGTTCACAATGCGCATCGGCCCTGCACGGGCCCCATTCCCCCACAGAGACAGCGCGAAAGAAAGAAGAGCCCACCGATGGCGATCCAGTGGTTCCCCGGTCACATGTATTCGACCCAGAAGGCCATCACCGAAAGAGTGAAGGACATCGACGTGGTCATCGAGCTGCTCGACGCACGCCTGCCCGGCTCCAGTGCCAACCCGATGCTGGCCGAGCTCACGGCGGGCCGGCCCACGCTCAAGGTGCTCAACAAGCAGGACCTGGCCGACCCCGAGCGCACCGTGCTCTGGCTGGCGCACTACAACGCGCTGCCGGCCACCCGCGCCATTCCGCTCGACGCGAGCCAGACCACGCCGGCCCAGCAGATCGTGAAGGCCTGCCACGAGCTTTCGCCCAACCGCGGCGGGCTGGCCAAGCCGATGCGGGTGCTGATCTGCGGCATTCCCAACGTGGGCAAGTCCACCCTCATCAACACCCTCACCGGCAGCCGCAAGGCCAAGACCGGCGACGAGGCCGGCATCACCAAGCTCGAACAGCGAATCACCCTGGCCGACGACTTCTACCTGTGGGACACGCCCGGCATGCTGTGGCCCCGCATCATCGTGCCCAAGAGCGGCTACAACCTCGCGGCCAGCGGTGCCGTCGGGCGCAACGCCTTCGACGAGGAGGAAGTGGCGCTCGAACTGCTCGGCTACCTCAAGTCGAACTACGCCGCCGGCATCGCCGCGCGCTTCAAGCTGGTGGAGCTCGACGCCGAGACCATGGCCGGCATGAAGGACGAGGCCCTGCTCGACACCATCGGCCGCAAGCGCGGCGCCCTGCTGGGCAAGGGCCGCGTCAACCTGCAGAAGGCCGCGGAGATCGTGATGCACGAGTTCCGCGCCGGCAACCTCGGGCGAATCACGCTCGAGACGCCCGAGGAGTTCGCCGCGTGGCTGGCCGAGGGCCAGCGTGCGGACGCCGAACGCGCCGCGAAGAAGGCCGCGCGCAAGCAGAAGGGCAAGCCGAAGCCCGAGGCCGGGCAGGACGACTGAGGCGGCCGCGATGCCTGCCGGGCGTGACGACGATACTTCGGCCGCCATGGCTTGGCACCAGGCGCTGGCGAGGCGCTTTCCCGAACTGGCGCCGGCGTCCCTGACGACACTCGCCGTGCAGGCGCGCCGCGAGACATCGGCTGCGCAGGCGACGCTGTTGGCGGCTGGCGACGTGTGGCGGCACGCCTTCTGGGTCGAGCGCGGCATGCTGCGGCTCTGCTACATCGACAGCGAAGGGCGTGAGTCGAACAAGAACTTCCACGCCGAGGACGCATTCATCTGGCCCGTGACCGAGGCAATGCAGCGCGAGCCCGCGGCCTTCTTCATCGCCGCACTGAACCCGGCCACTGTCTGGCGCCTGCCGTACGCCGCGCTGCAGGCCGAGGTGGGCGAGCTGCCTTCGTGGACGGCGCTGCGGCTGCAGGCGCTCGCCGGCCTGCTCGACGACAAGATGCGGCGCGAGCAGACTTTTCTGCAGTGCACGGCACGCCAGCGCTACGAGGCCCTGCTGCGCGAACGCCCCGAATGGACCGGCCGTATCCCGCTGCGCCACCTGGCTTCGTACCTGGGCATGACGGACGTGTCGCTGTCGCGGCTGCGCGCGGAGATGGGACTTATCGAGGGTTAAGGCGCCGAACGCGCAGCGGCGGGACAGTGCAGGCTTTTCCTTTCCCGCAGGAGGAGCCCCCGCAATGTTCTCTCGCCGACCGGCCATGTCGCCCTCGTTAGCCTGCCACGCGCTCGCCATCTTCTGGTTGGGCGTGATGGCCGGCTTCTTCTGGACCTACAGCGCCAACGTGAATTTCGCGACCCTGGAGATGGACGGCGCCACCTACGCGCGCGTGCAGTCGGGTCTGAACCGCAACGTGCGGCACGCGATGTTCTTCGGCTTCTTCTTCGGGCCGCCGCTGCTGTGTGCGCTGGCATTGGCCACGGCCTGGAGTGCGCGCCACAGGGGCTGGTGGCGCTGCCTGCTGCTGGCCGGCGTGCTCTACGGCCTGGGCATCGTGGTGTTCACGGCGCAGGTCAACCTGCCGCTCAACGCGTACACCGAATCGTGGGATCCGCGGGCCTTGCCGTCAGACTGGGCGCGCACGCGCGAGCGCTGGAACGCAGCGAACCTCTGGCGCACGATAGCCGGTGCGCTGGCTTTCGGGCTGGCGCTCGCGGCCCTGTGCGCTCGGGCAGTGGCGGCAGCGGCTCAATCCAGCGCGAACAGCGCCGCGGCAGCCTCGTCGAGCGCGGCGACCCTGCGCGAGTCGGAGCTCGGGCCCGCCGCCTGTAGCGCGCGCTGATACATGGCCACGCGCGTGGCCGACACCGGCCTGCACAGGGGCCTGCCGCGCGTCTGCGCAATGCTCCGTCCGGGCACCACGTAGCGCCCCGGGTTGAGCCGCGCGAAGCGGATGTACGCCTGCAGCGTGGGCAGGATGTCGCCGTGCAGCGAGTTCATGCGCCTTTCCGTATCCATGCCGATCTGTGCTCGGCCCTTCGCGTCCCTGGTGATCGGCAAGCCCAGGATGTCGGCCATGTCGATCTGGAAGTGCGTGAAGTCGCCGTAGGGGCGCTTGCAGTCGATGACGAAGCTGTTCCAGTTGGCGTGCTGCAGCAGGCGGATGTGCTCGGCCGTCACGTCGAAGGCGTTGCGCTTCTCGAAGGGCGGCTGGAAGGCGTAGTGGCCGGCCACGAAGCTCGCGTGCAGGAAGAAGGCGGCGGCCACGTTCACGAAGCGCTCGAAGACCGGCGAGTTGCCGCCGTCGAGTACCTCGCCGAACTGCTCCAGCGTCATGTCGGGCGGCACGATGGCGGGCGCGCCGGATTCGCAGCCGACCCACTCGGCATGGCTGCGGCGGAACCAGTCGATGTCGGCCTGCGTGATCTCTATGCTGCCCGGCTGGGGCGAAGCCGCCGGTGCGGCCGCAGGCGTGTCCGGCGACCGGCCGCATCCCGACGCGGCCAGCAGGGCGGCTGCGGTGCATGCGGCGGAAAGTGCCAGCGCATCCCGCCGATGGAACCATCTCACGTTGTTCTCTCCACTGAAAAAGCTGTCCATCTCTGTCTTTGCAGCGCAGGACGATGCCATGCGGGCCTGACAGCTGCCTGAGGACGGCCGGGCCGTGCGCCGGAACGCGTGGCAGAAGACAATGGGGAACCCTCAGGAAAAACGGGGCTCCCACGGCGGGCCTGCACCAGCCCGAAGCCTCCATCCAGCCAGCAAGCCAGCCAGCGACCCGAATCCAGATGCAACGTCTCACGCGTCAACGCAACGCCGTCTTCTCCGCCTTCAGCGACGCAGGCCGCGTCCTCACCGCCCCGCAGATCCTGGCGCACGCGCGCGAGATCGTTCCGGAGATCAGCCTCTCCACCGTCTACCGCCAGGTTTCGCTGCTCTTGGCCGATGGCGAGATCGCCAAGGTCGAGCTGCCCGGCGAGCCCGCCCGCTACGAGGTGGCGTGCAAGCCCGCGGCACATGGCCAGCCGGGCCACGGCGACAGCCACGCCGACCACCACCATCACTACTTCCACTGCTCCAGCTGCGGGCAGGTGTACCTGCTGCATTCCTGCCCCGGTCCGATGGACGACCTGGCGCCGAAGGGCTTCCAGGTGAAGAGCCACGAGGTGACGCTGCACGGGATCTGCGCCTCGTGCGCCGGTGCGGAAACGGCCGGCAAGGCGCGCGCAGGCAAGTCGCACTGAGCGGCGGCTTTCATCGGGCTTTCAATTTATTGAGAATGAATTCTCAATAACGTATAGTCGCGGGTCCGAATCCTCCGGCTCCGATCCCGACCATGCAAGTCCTGTCCTCGCTCAAAGAAGCAAAGAAACGCCACCGCGACTGCCAGGTGGTGACGCGGCGCGGCCGCACCTACGTCATCTGCAAGTCCAACCCGCGCTTCAAGGCAAGGCAGGGCGGCGCCAAGAACAGGCACAAGCGCTGAGCGTAGGCACCGGGCGGCGCCGCGGCTGAATCGCCGGCGTCGCGGGCTTTCCCATCACTGAACGACCGCTTCGGCGCGCATGCGCCGGCGCGCGGCTGCGCTCGTCTTTTTTTCCTTCTCACCGGGTTCCTTCCATGCTCCGAGCCATCGGCCTCACCAAGCTGTACGGCGCGCACACAGCGCTCGACAGCCTCGACCTCGACATCCGCGCCGGCGACATCTACTGCCTGCTGGGCGCGAACGGCGCCGGCAAGACCACGACCATCAACCTGTTCCTGAACTTCGTCGAGCCGACCTCCGGCACGGTCGAGATCAACGGCATCGACGTCGTGCGCCACCCGGTGGCCACCAAGCAGCACGTGGCCTACATCCCCGAGCAGGTCACGCTGTACGGATCGCTCTCGGGGCTGGAGAACCTGCGCTTCTTCGCCGGGCTCGCGCTGGGCCGCGAGCTGCCGCGCGATCGGCTGCTTCGACTGATGACCGAGGCGGGACTGGATCACGCCGTGGCCGACAGGCGCGTGTCGGCCTACTCCAAGGGCATGCGCCAGAAGGTGTGGATCGCCGTGGCGCTGGCCAAGCAGGCGAGGGCGCTGCTGCTCGACGAGCCCACCTCCGGGCTCGACCCCCAAGCCGCCAGCGAGTTCTCGGGCCTGCTGCGCCGCGCCGCCGACAGCGGCGTGGCCGTGCTCACCACCACGCACGACCTGTTCCACGCGCAGCAGACCGCCACGCGCGTCGGAATCATGAAGCGCGGCCGGCTCGTCGAGAGCCTGGACGGCGAAGCGCAGATCGCGCGCACCGACCTGCAGTCCCTCTACCTGCAGCACATGAGGACATAGGATGAAACTCACCCCCAGTCTTCGCGCACTTCGTGTCGCTTCGCCAACCCCCTTTCAGGGGGCGACACCGGCAGCCCGGCAAAGCCGGTTCCGCGGTGTCTCCCGAATGGATCGCGCCACTTTCTTGCGTTGTGTGTCGCGCGCAGAGCGGTGGAGCAACTGACATGCTTCCTTGCTGGATCGCACGCCGCGAATTCCTCGAACGCCTGCGCGACGGGCGCCTCTACTGGGCAGGCGGACTGGTCGCCGTGCTGCTGCTGACCGCGCTGGCCGTGGGCTGGGCGCACCAGCGTGCCGCGCAGGCGGAGCAGCGCGCCGCACAGGCCATGGACTACCACGACTGGCTGCGGCAGGACCGGCGCCATCCGCACGACGCCGCGCACCAGGGCATGCACGCCTTCAAGCCAGAGGCGGCGCTGTCGATGATCGATCCGGGCATCAACCCCTTCATCGGCAGCACCGTGTGGCTGCAGGCGCACCGCCAGAGCGAGGTGAAGTTCAACGCAGCGCAGGATGCGACCGGCCTGCAGCGCTTCGGCAATCTCTCGGTCGGCTGGATCCTGCAGGTGCTGGGGCCGCTGCTGGTGATCGTGCTGGGCTTCAACGCCTTCGCCGGCGAGCGCGAGCAGGGCATCCTGCGGCAGACGCTGAGCCTGGGCGTGTCGCCGCTGCGCCTTTTGGGCGGCAAGGCGCTCGCACTGGCCGGCTCGCTGGCCGCGCTGCTGGTGCCGGCCGCGCTCATCGCCGCCGTGGCGGTGGCCGCCGGCGCGGAAGAGGGGGCGTGTCTCGACGCGCTGCTCAGGCTGGGCGCCTGGTCGCTCGGCTATGCCGTGTACCTGGGCATCTTCGTCTTCGTGGTGCTCGGCGTGTCGGCGCTCTCGTCGACCTCGCGCATGGCGATCACGCTGCTGCTGGCGCTGTGGATCGCGCAGGCAGTGATGGCGCCGCGCGTGTTGTCGGAGCTCTCGCGCGCGTGGTTTCCCAGCCCGACGCGTCTCGAGTTCAACCAGGCGCTGGGGGCCGAGCTCAAGACCGTGTCCGACGGCGTCTGGCAGAAGAATTTCGGCTCCACCGAGCGCTGGGGCCGCGACGTGCCGCTGAGCAAGTGGGGCATCGCGCTGCGCCTGGACGACCAGGCTTCCTACCCGGTGTACGACCGCCACTACGGCCGCCTGTGGGACACCTGGGAGCGCCAGCAGGCAGTGCAGGAATGGAGCGGCCTGCTGCTGCCCATCCTCGCGGTGCGCAGCTTCTCGATGGGCATGGCGGGAACCGACTTCGCGCACCACCGCAGTTTCACGACCGCGGCCGAACTGCATCGCCGCCACATCCAGGACCTGATGAGCGCAGACCTGGTGGCGCATGCCGATCCGCTTGGAGGCCAGCATTTCGCCTACCAGGCCGAGCCCGATCTGTGGGCGACCGTGCCGCCCTTCGACTACCAGCCGCCAAGCGCGGCCTGGGCGCTGACGCACCAGGGGCGCAGCTTCGCCGTGCTGTGCGCCGGCCTGCTGCTGGCCGCCGCCTTCGCGGCCTTCACCGCCTCGCGCCAGCGCGCGCTCTGAGGTAAGCAGCAGATGACGACGTCACCTTCCTCCTCCGTTTCCGCTTCCTTCGTCGATCCTCCACAGGGCCGCCGCCTGCTGGCGGTGATGCGCCAGGAATGCCGCCTGATGCTCGCCGAGCGCACCCTCTGGGCCGCCGGTGCGCTGTTCCTGCTGCTCGTGGCCTATGCCCTCGGCAACGGGCTGCTGCAGACCGCGAGCCGCGACCGCGCGCAGGCCGCAGTGGCGCAGGCCGACCGCGAAGCCCGCGCGGCGCAGCGCGTCTTGCTGGAGAACATCCTCGCCGGCACCGCGCAGCCCACGCCCTTCGAGAACCCGGCCGATCCTTCGCGCATGGCCAGCGGCTATGGCGGCCACCACGCGATCCTGCCGACCGCGCCGCTGGGCCCGGTTGCGCTGGGGCAGAGCGACCTGTTCCCGAGCCAGTTCAAGGTCACCGGCCAGAGCCGCGTGGTGTTCATGAACCCGAGCGACATCGAGAGCCCCTGGCACCTGCTGAGCGGGCATTTCGACCTGGCCTTCGTCATCGTCTACCTGCTGCCGCTCCTGATCTTCGCGCTGGGCTACAACCTGCTGTCGGCCGAGCGCGAGAACGGCACGCTGAGGCTGCTGCTGTCGCAGCCGCTGCGGCTGCGCACGCTGCTCGCTGGCAAGCTCACGGTGCGCGCCGCGGTGCTGCTGGGGCCTGCCGTGCTTCTGCCGGTGGCGGTGCTCGTGGTGGCGCGCCAGGCCGGGCTGACAGGCTCGCCGGGCGCCGCGCTGTGGTGGTGGGCGCTGCTGGTGGGGGCGTACGCGCTCTTCTGGTTCGCGCTGGTGGTGGCGGTGAATGCCTTCGGGGCCTCGTCGGCGACGAACGCGATGGTGCTCGTCATCGCCTGGGTGCTGCTGGTGCTGGTGGCGCCGGTGCTGCTGAACCTCGTCGTGACGCAGGCCAGCCCCGCGCCTTCGCGCACCGAGCTGGCCACGCGCCAGCGCATCGTGACGGCAGAGGCGATGAAGCGCCACGCCGACCTGATGAGCACCGACTACCAGCACGTCGGCCGCGGCGCCATCCTCGTGCCGCGCGAGGGCAAGATCGAGATCGCCGGCCGGCTGCTGGGCAACTACCTGATCGAGAAGGAAGTCGACGAGGCCATCAGGCCGGAGCTCGACCGCTTCGATGCGCAGCAGGCCGGGCAGCAGGCGCTGCTGGCGCGCTTCAGCGCGGTGTCCCCGGCGGCCGTGGCCTACGAGGGCATGACGGCGCTGGCCGGCACCGGCACGCGGCGGCAGGCGCGCTTCGAGGCGCAGACCGTCGCCTATCACGAGGCGTGGAAAGGCTTCTTCTTCCCGCGCATCGACGCGCGCGATGCGCTTTCGCCCTCCGACTTCGACCGAATTCCCGCGTTCGCCTGGCAGGAGGAGCCCGCCAGCCTCGTGCGCGGACAGGCCGCGCTTGCCGTGCTGCAGCTGCTGGTGCCTGGCCTGCTGCTGTTCGGGCTGGCCGCATGGCGGCTGCGCCGCTTCTCGGTCGCGTAGGCGCCGCCCCAGGTTTTCCTTTCCTTATTGCATTCAAGCAAGCAATCCAATGACCATCTTCATCCGCACGGCCATGGCGGCGGCCGCCGTCACCGCATTCCAGGCCTCGTACGCGCAGGAAGGCGCGGAACTCGGCACCATCACCGTCGAGGGCAGCCGCGAGGCCGACGGCCTGCATCTCAGGGAGTCGAGCGGCACCGCATCGCGCCTGGGGCTCTCGGTGCGCGAGACGCCGGCCTCGGTCGAGATCCTCACGCAGGACGCCATCCAGCAGCGCGGCGCGCGCACCTTCAGCGAGGCGTTGCGCGGCATGACGGGCCTCACCGGCGGCGGCCCGCCGTCGTCGCCGACCACGCTGTCCACGCGCGGGTTCAGCAGCCTCATGTACCTGTACGACGGCGTGCGCAGCTCCGGCGCGGGCGTGACCAACCGCGTGCAGGACACCTGGAACTACGAGCGCATCGAGGTGCTGAAGGGCCCGGCCTCGGTGATCGACGGCGAGGGCGCCATCGGCGGCGTCGTCAACTTCGTGACCAAGCGTCCCGACCGCAGCAACCCGAACAAGGAGGCGCTGCTCTCGTACGGCAGCTACGGCTCGACCCGCGCCGCGTTCGGCTTCGGCGGTGCGCTCGGCGACGCCAGCGCCTACAGGCTGGACTACAGCCGCAACGACACCAAAGTGGGCACGATCGCCCGCAACGGCGAGCGCATCGACCACTTCACCAGCGGCCTGATGGTCGACTTCGGCGGCTCGGTGAAGCTCGACCTTTCCTTCGACTACCTGCGCGACGACAACCAGGCCTACTGGGGCACGCCGCTGGTGCCGGCGAGCTTCGCCACGCAGCCCACGAACGTGGTCAGCACGCCGGACGGCCGCGTGATCGACCGCCGCCTGACGCGCAGCAACTACAACGTGCCCGACGACAGGAACTCGTCCGAAACCTACTGGCTGCGCGCGCGCCTCACGGGCCGGCTCGACGGCGGCTGGTCTTGGCGCAACGAGCTATCGGCCAACAAGGCGGACCGGGTGTTCCGCAACTCCGAGAGCGCGGTGTTCGTGGCGCCCGCCAGCATCGCGCGCGACCAGACGCTGATCACGCACGACCAGGACTTCTGGCTCGACCGCTTCGACCTGACGCACAAGGGCAGGCTCGGCGGCATGGACAATCGCTTCGTCGTCGGCGGCGAGTACAGCGAGACGCGCTTCGGCAGCCGGCGCCGCTTCTCCGACAGCAGCGCCGCCACCGCCAGCCTGCTGCGCGTGCCGGTGTTCGATCCGTACCTTGCGCCCTTCGACGAGAACCCCGCGCTCAGCACCGGCGCGGGCAACCGCACCAACACCAGCTTGAAGGTGAAGGTGAGCTCGGTCTTCGTGGAAGACGCGCTGAAGCCCTTGAGCAACCTCACGCTGGTGGGCGGCCTGCGCCACGACCGCACCGAGGTCGACCGCGGCATCGCCGACCTGAACCTGGGCAGCTACACGCGCTTCGGCGCCAGCTACCGCGCCACCTCGGGCCGCATCGGCGCGGTGTACGACATCACGCCGCAGTCGAGCGTGTACGCGCAGTACACCAATGCCACGCTGCCGGTGAATTCGCTCTTCCTGCTGTCGGCGTCGAACGCGGCCTTTCCGATGTCGCGCGGCAAGCAGACCGAGGTGGGCTTCAAGCAGAGCATTCCCGAGGCGAAGCTGGAGTGGACGGCCGCGCTCTACAAGATCGCGCTCGACAACGTGCTTTCGCGCGACCCCAACGACGCCCGCAACACGGTGAACAACGGGCGCCAGTCGTCGCGCGGCATCGAGCTGTCGACCGTGTGGCGCCCGACGCGCGAATGGACGCTGGCCGGCAACCTCGCCGCGCTCGACGCGCGCTACGACACGCTGATCGAGGCCGGCGGCGTCTCGCGCGTGGGCAAGACGCCGCCCAACGTGCCCGAGCGCGTGGCCAACCTGTTCGCCACCTACCGGCCCGATGGATCGAAGTTCGAGTATTTCGCCTCGATCAACCACACGGGCCGCATGTACACCGACAACGCCAACCAGATCCGCATCAACGGCTTCACTACGCTCGATGCGGCGGTGAGCTACCGCATGCAGAACGTGCTGCTGAGCTTGCGCGTGCGCAACCTGACCGACAAGCTCTACGCCACCTGGGCGGGCCGCGCGACGAGCCAGGTGCTGCTGGCGCCGCGGCGTACCTTCGAGCTGTCGGCCAAGTTCGACTTCTGACAGGGCGCGTTCAGCGCATCTGCAGCCGCGCGTCCTTCGGGTAGCCGATGGTGTAGTCGGCCGTCACGCGCGCGGTCTGGCCGGCCGCAAGGTCGAGCTGCCACATCGCCAGGCCGGGCTGCCTGTTCCAGGCCAGCTCGGCGGGCTGCGGCGAGAACTCCGAGGCCACGCGTACCTTCTCGTCGACCGACACCGGTGCGGCCTCGAGCACCTGCACCGCGATCGGCGTGCGGTGGCGGTTCTCGACGACGTAGGCGCGCTGCACCTTGCGCTCGGCGCGCGAGCCGGCGAAGCCGCCAGAGCCCTGGTTGTCGCGCTCGGGCTCGGCCTGCACGCGCACCAATTCGTCGCGGCCGAAGGAGAGCGTCAGGCGCGCGTCGCTCGGTGCATTCCAGCGTCCGCTGCCCACGAAGGCGCCGTCGCGGTACAGCTGCATCGGGCCGGCCGGCCACACGCCCGCGGGCTGGTCGAGTTCGGCGACGAGGAAGGCGCTGGCGTCGACGCGCGGGCTGGTGCGGGCTGCCAGCCTGGCCGTGTCTTCGTGCTGTCCCAGCGCCATGGTCACGCGCTGGCCGTTGGAGGGCACGTCGATGGGCTGCGCTACGGAGAATTCGGTGGCGAAGCTGTTGTCGAACACGCTCACGTCGAAGAGCGGCTCCTGGCGTTCGCGGCCGTCCGTCGCCTTGCGCGCCATCAGCGGCGCGGGGGCGATGGCTGCCGCCGGCGCGGCGGGGTAGGCCATCTCGGCCTGCGGGCGCGGCGGCGGCTCGATGCCGATGCGCCACGCTGAGGGCAGGCGGCCGGTGGTCTCGCGGCGCGGCTGGCCGGTGGACAGCACCAGCTTCACGCCGCGCCAGTCCTCACCCGTGGCCTGCGCCACCAGGGCCTGGCGCTCGATGCGGACCTTGCGCGTGGCGGTGTCGAGCAGCGCGCGGTAGGTGGGCGTCCAGCCCGGGCCGTTGACCTGGTAGCTCAGCTTCACGTCGGCATCGGCGCCAGCGGCCAGCGTCACCGTGACGGCCGTCACCTGGCCGCCGTTGCCCTGGGTGCGGGTGCGTTCGGCCAGCAGCGGGTTGAGCTGGCGGTCGATCTCGGCCTGTCTGCGCTGGATCTGGTGCTGCTTGAGCAGCGAGTCCTGCCCGGTGCGGCGCATGGCCTCGGTCATCGCGGCGAGGTTGCGCGCGTCCATCGGTGCGCGGGCGCCTGAAGTGTTGTCGCTCCCGCCGGCCAGCCCCTTGAGGTAGCCGGTGACCATGCCGAGTGCATCGGTCTCCGCCTGCAGGGCGGCCTTCTGGTCCTCGAGCTCGCGGATGCGGCCGTCGAGCGGGCTGGTCGAACAGCGTGCCGAGAGCTCGCGCTGCTCGCTGAGCACCGAGGTCTCTCCGATGCGCACCGAGGCATCGGCCGATACCTGCAGGCTCTGTACATCAAGCCCGGCCGGCAGGCAGGCGAAGGTGACCGAGCGCGCGCCGGCCGCGACGCGCGCCACGCGCTCCACGGTGGCGCTGCCCGGGTAGACCTTGACCTGCGTGATGCGCGAGTCGGCCGCCATGGCCGGCGGCGTTGCAGCCTGCCCCTGGGCGCTGATGCTCAGGACCAGAAGCAAGGCGGCGCCTGCGGTGGCGCGGAGGAGGGCGGAAGTCGATGCTTTCATGGGATGCCTTTGGAGCGGAAGTGATGAATGACCCCGGCTCATACGGACGGCCCCGGCGAACGGGGTTAAGGCATCGTCGAAAAATTTCTGCGCAGCCCGGCGGCGCTGTCGCCAATGCAACCGCCGCGGCGTTTCCGGTCGCACGCGCGACGGCCGATGTCCGGGCTGCTTCCTAGAGTGGGTGCACCGTCTTTCCACCCAACCCCGGACAAGGACCCACCACCATGCTCGACACCATCCAGGCCATCAACAGGACCGCCGCCTTCAACCGCTGGGCCGGCTTCGAAGTGACCAGCGCCGGCAATGGCGAAGCCGAACTGCGCATGGACTGGCGCGAGGAGGACATGGGCCAGTACGCCGGCTTCCTGCACGCCGGAATGATCGGCGCGATGCTCGATACCGTGAGCGGCTACGCGGCCGCCACCGTGGCGGGCCGCGTGCTGGCCTCGCATTTCTCGGTCAACTGCATCTCGCCCGCCGTCGGCCGCGCCTTCATCGCACGCGGTCGGGTGGTGAAAGCCGGCCGCAAGCAGGTGTTCGCGGCGGCCGAACTCTATGCGCAGGGCGACAGTGCCGATTCGCTCAAGCTCGTGGCGACGGGGAACGCCATCCTGGTTCCCGTCGAAGAGCCTCCTCCCGCACCGCAGGAGACGCGGAAGAAGTCGCAGCCCGCCGCCTGAGCTTCAGTCCGAAGAGCGGCCGCAGCAGGTTGGTGCGGCGGATCAGCCCGTCCGTCAGGAGCCAGCAGCCGAGCAGCGTCAGCGCGATGAGCAGCGCGGGCTCGACGACCGGGCCGAGCGCTAGCGGTGCCAGCAGGGTCACGCCGACGATGATCAGCGTCTGGTGAAGCACGTACCACGGGTATACCGACTCGTTCGCCCAGCGCAGCCAGGGCCAGGGGCGGTTCAGGTAGCGGTGGCCGTGGCCGAGGATGGCCGCGACGGCCAGCCAGAGGTAGAGCATGCGCAGGGTGTCCACCAGCAGCCCCGGAAGCGGGCTCTTCATGCCGGCGCGCAGCAAGATGAAGGTGCCGATCACGGCGACGGCCAGCGCGAGCGACACGCGGCGCAGCCGCTCCAGTTCCTTCCAGACGCCGGTGTCCACGCCCATCCAGTAGCCGTAGAGGAACATCGTGAAGTAGATGCTGTGCAGGTGGAAGTCGCGCACCAGGTTGTGCGTGGCCGGGAAGCGCGAGGCCAGCAGCATCGTGAATATCAGCAGCGGCACCACCGGCAACAGCAGCAGCCTCCAGCCGCGCAAGCCGTTGAAGGCGCCGCGCATCCACTGGCCGGCGGCCGACCGCCACAGCGGCAGCGTCAGGGCGATCAGCGCCGTGTAGGTGAACAGGTAGGGCAGGTACCAGAGGTGGTTCCAGGTGATGCCGAACTCCGCGCCGTCGAAAGCCTGCTTCGGCCACGGCTGCGCCATCGACAGGTAGCGCAGCAGGAAGGTGCCGAAGCCCGGTGCCACCAGGCCGTTGGCCACGCCCTGGGCGTAGGCCTGGTAGGGCACGACCACCGCCATGCCGAAGGCCAGCGGCAGCATCAGCCGCAGGCCCCGGCTGCGCAGCAGGGCCCAGGTGCCCTGGCCCCGGCTCAGGAAGCCGAGCGACACGCCCGAGATCAGAAAGACAAGGTCCATGCGCCACAGGTTCAGGATGCGCATCGGCCACTGCAGCCATTCGGCCGCGTCCGGGCTCTTGAGGTGCCAGGGCCAGTCGGCCACGTAGTACATGCCCACGTGGTAGAGGATGACGAAGAGGAAGGCCAGCGCGCGCAGGGCGTCGATGTCGTGGCGGCGGTGGTCGGGCGGTGTTGCGGCAATGGGGTCGGCGGTCATGGAAGGTTCCTCGGAGCGGAAAGGCCGCCATGCTCGGCCGGGCCGCTTCCGCGAGGTGCGGCCGGGGGACGGATCACCCCCGCTTTGTGACGAGCGGTGGCCGGCAGGGACGAAATCCGGCCCAGACCGGCCGTCCCTGCGGCCTTTTCGCGAGAATTCCCCGCATGGGAGACCCCCGCAGGAACCTCTACGAACGCTACGCGCCGATCCGCCGTCCGCTGGAGGTGGCCTTCTGGATCGTGCTGCTGACGCTGCAGGCCGTGTTCAGCACCATGGTGGCGATCGTCGACATGCGCACGCGCGCCGTGCCCCGGCCCCACTGGGAGGTCGCGACCTGGGAGGTGTCCAGCCACCTGATGCTGCTGTTCCTGGTGCCGGCGCTGGTGATGGTGGAGCGCCGGCTGTCGCCGCTGGTGCGCAGCCATCTGCTGCGCTTCCTGGCCTGGCATGCGGTGGCGAGCGCGGCGTTCAGCCTGGTCCACGTGGTGGGCATGTTCGGGCTGCGGGCGCTGGTCTATGCCATGGCGGGCGAGCACTACGACTTTGGCGGCTGGGTGAGCCAGTGGGGCTACGAGTACCTCAAGGACGTGCGGGTGTACGTCAGCATCGTCTTCGGCATCTGGGCGTACCGGCTGTTCCTGCTGCGGCTGCAGGGGGAGGCGCGGGTGCTGGATGTGCCGGAGGAGGGAGCGGTGGCCGCGCCGGTTGTTGCCCCGAGCCCGGATTCGGCAGGGGCGGGGGGATTTGAACCCCCGGCTGCAGACGCGCTCCCGCCGCCTCCCGCCCGCCCCGAGCGCTTCCTGGTCCGCAAGCTGCGCCGCGAATTCCTCATCGCCGCCACCGACATCGACTGGCTCCAGGCCGAGGGCAACTACGTCGGCCTGCACGTCAATGGCCACGACTACCTGCTGCGCTCCACCCTGACCGACTTCCTGACCCAGCTCGACCCCGCGCTCTTCGTGCGCGTGCACCGCAGCCACGCGGTGAATCTCGCGCGCATCAAGGAAATCGAGCCGCTGGACGGCGGCGACGCCCGGCTGCACATGCATGACGGCACCACCGTGCCCTGCAGCCGGCGCTACCGTGACGCGCTGCGGGCGGGCGCCGGTCCGGGCTGAAGCGGTGCGTGGCGGGCTTGATCAGCCCGTTATTGGTTCATCTCGCACCATCGAAGAGCTTGTAGGCACCATTTTTGCTTCATTGGCCGGCCTCGCTGGTTGATTCCGGTGCGGCGCACCAATTCAAACCAAAAATCCGCAAGAAGCTCCAATGGACGCACTCAAACAGGGCGCAGACGCGCTGTTCATCCTTCTCGGCGCCATCATGGTCCTGGCCATGCACGCCGGCTTTGCCTTTCTCGAGCTGGGCACCGTGCGCAAGAAGAACCAGGTCAATGCGCTGGTGAAGATCCTGGTCGACTTCTCGGTCTCGACCATCGTGTATTTCCTGGTGGGCTACGGCGTGGCCTACGGCACGCATTTCTTCGTGAGCGCCACCGAACTGTCGGCGAAGAGCGGCTACGAGCTGGTGAAGTTCTTCTTCCTGCTGACCTTCGCGGCGGCCATTCCGGCCATCATCTCGGGCGGCATCGCCGAGCGGGCCAAGTTCTGGCCGCAGCTCATCGCCACGGCGGTGATCGTCGGCTTCGTCTATCCGCTCTTCGAGGGCATCGCCTGGAACAAGCACTTCGGCATCCAGGAATGGATCGCCTCGCTCACCGGCCACGAGTTCCATGACTTCGCCGGCTCGGTGGTGGTGCATGCGGTGGGCGGCTGGCTCGCGCTGCCGGCAGTGCTGCTGCTGGGTGCGCGGCGCAACCGCTACCGCGGCGACGGGTCGCTGAGCGCGCATCCGCCGTCGAACATCCCCTTCCTGGCCCTTGGTGCCTGGGTGCTGTGCGTAGGCTGGTTCGGCTTCAACGTGATGAGCGCGCAGAGCATCGACAAGATCTCGGGCCTGGTGGCCGTGAACTCGCTGATGGCGATGGTGGGCGGCACGCTGGTGGCGCTGGCCATGGGCAAGAACGACCCCGGCTTCGTCTACAACGGCCCGCTCGCCGGCCTGGTGGCGGTGTGCGCCGGCTCCGACCTGATGCATCCGCTGGGCGCGCTGGTGGTGGGCGGCGTGGCGGGCGGCATCTTCGTCAAGCTGTTCACGCTCACGCAGAACAAGTGGAAGATCGACGACGTGCTGGGCGTGTGGCCGCTGCACGGCCTGTGCGGCACCTGGGGCGGCATCGCGGCCGGCATCTTCGGCACGCAGGCGCTCGGCGGCATCGGCGGCGTGAACGTGTGGGCGCAGCTCATCGGCACGGTGATGGGCGTGGCCTGGGCCGCGCTGGCGGGTGCGGCGGTGTACGGCGCGCTCAAGGCAGTGGCGGGACTGCGGCTCTCGCAGGAAGAGGAGTACGACGGTGCCGACCTGTCGATCCACCACATCTCGGCGACGCCCGAGCGCGAGGTCAACTGGTAGGCAGGCTGCAGGGCCGGCCTGCCTCGGCTATTCTCGGCGCCCCTTCAAACCACCGAGGAGCCGAACCATGACAACAACACCCGCTCGCTGGCTTCGCCAGGGCATGGCCGCGCTGGCCGGCAGCCTGCTGATGCTTTCGTTTTCTCCGATGGCGCAAGCCGCCGCGCCGCAGGTCAAGACCCAGGCGCCGGGCTTCTACCGGATGATGCTCGGCGACTTCGAGGTGACGGCGCTCTTCGACGGCACCCTCGACCTCGAGCCCAAGAAGCTGCTCACCAACACCACCCAGGAGCAGGTCGGCAAGCTGCTCGACCGGGGCTTCGAGAAAGACGCCGTGCCCACCTCGGTGAACGGCTACCTCATCAACACCGGCAGCAAGCTGGTGCTGGTCGACACCGGCGCCGGCGGCCTCTTCGGCCCCACGCTCGGCAACCTGCAGGCCAACCTCAAGGCAGCGGGCTACCAGCCCGAGCAGGTCGACGACGTGCTCATCACCCACATGCACGGCGACCACGTCGGCGGCCTCGTGCAGGACGGCAAGCTGGTCTTTCCCAACGCCACCATCCACGCCGGGCAGGAGGATGCCGACTTCTGGCTGAACAAGGCCAACCTCGAGAAGGCCTCGGCCGAGATGAAGGGCTTCTTCCAGGGGGCGATGGCCTCGCTGAACCCGTACGTGGAAGCCGGCAAGTTCAAGGGCATGAAGGGCGGCACCGAGCTGGCGCCCGGCATCAAGGCCGTGCCCGCCCACGGCCACACGCCCGGCCACAACATCTACGTCGTCGAGTCCAAGGGCCAGAAGCTGGTGCTGTGGGGCGACCTGATGCACGTGGCCGCGGTGCAGTTCGCGCAGCCGCAGGTCACCATCTCCTTCGACGTCGACTCGAAGCCGGCGGCGGTGGAGCGCAAGAAGGCCTACGCCGACGCGGCCAAGGGCCGCTACCTCGTGGGCAGCGCGCACCTGCCGTTCCCGGGGCTGGGCCACGTGCGGGCCGAGGGCAAGGGCTACGTCTGGGTGCCGGTCGACTACCAGCAGGTGCGATGAGCGACCGATGAAGGTTGAGCGGCGCGGGCCGGTGTCGCGGCGCCCGCGGGCACGAATGCGCGCTCTGTAGCAAACTGGCCGGCCGCTTCGCTTTCATCATCCATCCGCCCCATGACCCAAGCTCCACCCGCCCTCGAAGTCCTCCCCCGCGACCTCTCCGCCTACCGCAAGGGCAACGTCGGCGTCGACTACGTGCACCGCTTCGAGTCCGGCAAGCCCGGCCCGCACGTGCTGATCAATGCGCTCACGCACGGCAACGAGATCTGCGGGATGACGGCCGCCACGCACCTGCTCGACAACAACGTGCGCCCGAAGATCGGCACGCTCACCGTGAGCTTCGCCAACGTGGCCGCGTACGAATCCTTCAACGAGGCGCTGCCCTTCGACAGCCGGCAGCTCGTGCACAACCTCAACCGCATCTGGTCGCCCGAATGGCTCGACGGCACCGAAGACAGCCCCGAGCTGAGCCGCGCGCGCATCCTGCGCCCGGTGGTGGATGCGGCCGACCACATCCTCGACATCCACTCGACCAGCCAGCCCGTCGTGCCGTTCTGGGTGTACCCGGGCTTCGAGCGCAACGCCAAGGTCGCGCAGGCCATCGGCCGCCCCTCGGTGCACCTCATGATGCCCGACGGCCTGGGCTCGGGCACGCCGCTCATCCAGTACGGCAGCCACGGCGGCCCCGACGGCAAGGGCGTGGCGATGGTGGTCGAGTGCGGCCAGCACTTCCTGCGCTCGGCCTCCGACCTCGCCACCGCCGTCACCTACGACTTCCTCGCCTACTTCGGCCTCGTCGACAAGGACCCGGCGAGCCCGCCGCCCGAGCCGCAGCGCCGCTTCCAGCTGCTGCAGACCTACGTCATCAAGTCGCCCGACTTCGCCTTCGTGCGCCCGCTCATCGGCTTCGAGACCTTCGCCAAGGGCGAGCTGATCGCCACCAACGGCGACGAGGAAATCCGCGCGCTGTGCGACGACTGCACGATCTTCATGCCCGCCCAGCGCGCGATCGTGGGGCGCGAGGCGGTGTACCTGACCAAGCCGATCTGAAGCTGGACGCTCAGCAGATCAGCAGGTGCCGCGGCTTCTCCGCGGTGCTGTAGTCCGCATGCCAGTAGTGCGGGTCGTCGCAGGGGCTGAAGACGACCTCGGCGCCGGCATGGCGGTTGTCGAAGTGCCTGTCGAGCGTGACGTGCACGGAACCGGTGTCGGGCCAGTCGGTGCCTGCATCGCAGACGCGGCTGCCCGAGGCGACCTCGGCCGCGACGATAGCCCGCAGCGCCGGGTGAAGGCGCTCGTTGAGCAGGGCGAGGATGTCTCGCCGGCTGCCGGGACGGACCGAGGCGGCGAGGCAGGCTTCGGTGAAGGCGGGTGCGTCGTGCATCGTGGCAGCGGTGCCCGCTCAGCCCGCAATGAACAAAGCCGGGTCCACCATCGCCCGGTTCAGCATCACCGACCAGTGCAGGTGCGGCCCCGTCACCCGCCCCGTCGCGCCCACGGCGGCCAGTTGCTCGCCGGTCTTCATCACGTCGCCGACCTTCACGTCGATGCGGCTGAGGTGGCAGTACATGGTCAGCAGGCCGCCGCCGTGGTCGAGCCAGACGGTGCCGCCGTTGAAGAAATAGTCGCCCGTGTCGATCACCTTGCCGGGCAGTGGCGCGAGGACCGGGGTGCCGGTGCCGGCTGCGATGTCCATGCCACTGTGCGGGTTGCGCGACTGGCCGTTGAACACGCGGCGCAGGCCGAAGGAGCTCGAGCGGCGGCCGGGCACCGGCACGCGCATCTTCAGCACGGTGTCGGGACGCATGTCGCTGAGGGTGGCCGTCACGCCGGCGAGGTGGTCGCGCTCCTTGACGTAGCGGGCCTCGTCCTCGGGCGAGAGGTCGACGGTGCGAGGGGCCACGGTGAGGCGCTGCTCGCGGTATTGCTTAGGGGCGATGGTGTAGGCGATCTGGCGCTCGGGCTTGCCTTCGGCGCGCACCGTGATGCTGGCTTCGCCGGGTTCGGCCGCCAGAGGGATGCCGACGACGGCGGTCCATTCGATGGTGTCGCCGAGCACCAGCACGGGGATGTCGCCCGAGAAGGCCTGGGGCCGCTTGGCGGACGGGCCCAGCGACAGGCGGGCCACGCCGCCCGGCACCTGCGATGCGTGGGGCCACACCTCGGGTGCCGACGCCGCTTGCTTCTTCGCCTTGGCCTGGGTCGCGGCGGCGGCATGCATCGCGGCGAGGAGGCCGACGGTGCCGAGGACGGCGCTGCGGCGGTTCAGTGCGAAAGGGGCGAGGTCGAGTGGAGCAATGGGTGTGTGCTTCATTGAGAAAAAGGCAAGGTTTCGTTTGGATGAGGGGAGGGCGCCGGCTTGTTCGATGCGGCGCTAGTCGCTCCAGGTTCCCGGCGCCAGTCCTTCGAGCGTGTGCGGCCCGATCGCGGCGCGGATCAGCCGCAGCGTCGGCAGCCCCACGGCCGCCGTCATGCGCCGCACCTGCCGGTTGCGGCCCTCGCGGATGGCCAGTTCGATCCACGCGGTGGGAATGCTCTTGCGCTCGCGGATCGGCGGCGTGCGCTCCCACACCTCGGGCGGCGGGTCGAGCAGGCGCGCGCGCGCGGGGCGGGTGGGGCCGTCGTTGAGCATCACGCCGTTGCGCAGCGCGGCGAGCGCCTCTTCGCCGGGCACGCCTTCGACCTGCACCCAGTAGACCTTCTCCATCTTGAAGCGCGGATCGGCGATGCGCGCCTGCAGCCTGCCGTCGTCGGTGAGCAGCAGAAGGCCCTCGCTGTCGGCATCGAGCCGGCCGGCGACGTAGACACCGGGGATGTCGATGAATTCCTTCAGTCCCCGCCAGCGGCCCTCGGGCGTGAACTGGCTGAGCACCCCATAGGGCTTGTTGAAGCGGATCAGCCGGGAGGACGAGGACGATGAGCGGGAAGAAGAAGGGCTCGAACGATTCATGTGCCGACAGGATAGCCCGGGTCCGTCCTGCAACCTCCGGCGGCCGGCACGGCTCCAATGGGCTTGTTCATTCGAGACACAGGGAATCCGGTATGACGACCAAGATGCGAAGCTCCATCCCGCTCGCCTGCACGGCGATGGCCGGCCTGCTGCTGGCGGCGTGCAACAGCACGGCCATCCGCGTGGGCGGCGCGCCCGAGGCAAGCGTCAAGAACTGCGTGGCCGCGGCTGCGCGCGAACTCAGGGTGCCGCCGGCCAGCATCGCGGCCGACAAGGGCAGCACGCCGCGCGACGGCGTCTACACGGTCAACCTGAAGGTCGGGCCGCAGGGAAGATCCGCCGTGTGCACCACCGACGAGAACAGCGCGGTGATCGGCGTGGTCTACAAGCGGCCCGAGTAGCGACGGGCCGCTTGCCTGCCTGCTTACTTGCCCCAGCTGTCCCGCATTCCGGCCGCGCGGTTGAACACCGGCTTGCCGGCGATGCCGCTGGCCTTCGCGTCGAGCACGAAGTAGCCGTGCCGCTCGAACTGGATGCCGACGCCCGGCTCGGCCTTGGCCAGCGAAGGCTCGACGAAGGCCGAGCACACTTCCAGGCTGTTCTTGTTCAGTTCTTCCAGCAGCTCTCCGCTGCCCGGGTGCGCCGCGGCGAAGAGGCGCTCGTAGAGCCGCACCTCGGCCTGCACCGCGTCGGCGGCGGCCACCCAGGTGATGTTGCCCTTCACCTTGATCGCGTCGGCGCCGGGCGTTCCGCTCTTGGTGTCGGGCACCAGCTTCGCCTGCACTTCGACGAGCCTGCCGTCGGCGTCCTTCGTGCCGCCGATGCACTCGATGACGTGGCCGTACTTCAGTCGCACCTTGTTGCCGGGGAACAGGCGGAAGAAGCCCTTGGGCTGCACTTCCTCATAGTCGGTGCGCTCGATCCAGACCTCGCGGCCCAGCTTGAATTCGCGCTGGCCCATCTCGGGATGGTGCGGGTGCACGGGGGCCGAGCAAGCGTCCAGAGCGTCGTCGCCGCCCATCAGCTCGCCCCAGTTGGTGATGACCAGCTTGACCGGGTCGAGCACGGCCATGGCGCGTGGTGCGACGGGGTCTAGCGTGTCGCGCAACGCGGCCTCGAGGCTGGCGTAGTCGATCCAGCCGCCCGACTTGGTGGTGCCGCTGCGTTCGCAGAACAGGCGCAGCGCCTCGGGCGTGTAGCCGCGGCGGCGCAGGCCGGCGATGGTGGGCATGCGGGGGTCGTCCCAGCCGTCGACGTACTTCTCTTCGACCAGCTGACGCAGCTTGCGCTTGCTGGTGAGCACGTGGGTCACGTTGAGGCGGGCGAATTCGTACTGGCGCGGGTGCGGGCTGGCGACGAGGCCGCCCTCGGCGAGGCGGTCGAGCAGCCAGTCGTAGAAGGGGCGCTGGTCTTCGAATTCCAGCGTGCAGATGCTGTGGGTGATCTGCTCCAGCGCGTCCTCGATGGGGTGCGCGTAGGTGTACATCGGGTAGATGCACCACTTGTCGCCGGTGTTGTGGTGGTGGGCCCGGCGCACGCGGTACAGCGCGGGGTCGCGCATGTTGATGTTGGTGCTGGCCATGTCGATCTTGGCGCGCAGGATGGCGGCGCCGTCGGCCACCTGGCCGTCGCGCATGGCGCGGAATCGTGCGAGGTTCTCCTCGGGCGTGCGGGTGCGGAAGGGGCTGTCGGTGCCGGGCGTGTTGAAGTCGCCGCGGTTCGCCCGCACTTCATCGGCGGTCTGCTCGTCCACGTAGGCGAGGCCGGCGCCGATCAGGTATTCGGCGGCCTCGTACATGAAGTCGAAGTAGTCGCTCGCGAAATACTCGTGCGGCTGCATCGTGCCGGGCGCGCCGGGGCGGTCGGCGAGATAGGTCTCGTAGCCCAGCCACTTCACGGCGTCGCGGATGGAGTCGACGTATTCCTGGTCTTCCTTCTCGGGGTTGGTGTCGTCGAAGCGCAGGTGGCTCACGCCGCCGTATTCCTTGGCCAGCTCGAAGTTGAGCCAGATGCTCTTGGCGTGGCCGATGTGCAGGTAGCCGTTGGGCTCGGGCGGAAAGCGCATGCGCACCTTGGCCGGATCGGCCATGCCCTGTGCATGATGAGCGGCGTTGCCGGGCGAACCGCCCCACTTGCGGCCAGAATAGGCACCCTGTGCGAGGTCGTTCTCGATCACGTGGCGCAGGAAATTGCTCGGTGCAGCTGTCGTCTTGGTGCCGCTTTTGTCGGTCGGGGAGGTCATTGCGGCATTTTAGGGGGCACCCCCTATGGGTTACCTTTGGCAACGTTCTTCACATTGGCCCGTGCACCCCGTTTGCATTTGCCGCGTTCAATACACCACATGGGCGGTCCCGATCCGGACAGTGCCCACCCCAAACAAGGAGAGCAGGATCATGAGCTTCACACGTTCAACCTTTTTCAAGTGGGCCGCCGCGGGCGTCGTGGCAGCCGGTGCATTGTTCGCCGCCACCTCGGCCAGCGCCCGCAGCGACGTGAGCTGGTCGATCGGCGTCGGCGTACCAGGCGTGGCGGTGGGGGTGGGCAGCCCGGCCTACTACCCGGCTCCGGCCCCGGTCTATGTGCCGCCGGCACCCGTCTACTACGCGCCGCCGCCGCCGGTCTACTACCGCCCGCCGCCGGTGTATTACCGTCCGGCCCCGGTCTATTACGGCCCGCCGGCCTATTACGGTCCGCGCTACTACGGTCGCGGCTACTACCGCGGCCACGGCCACTGGCGCTAAAAAGCCACGGCAATCGTGACTGAATGAAAAAAGCCGGCTCCGAAAGGGCCGGCTTTTTCTTTGGGCGTTTCCGGGCTCTTGTTCGCCCAGTTTCACATCGCGCGAAAGAGATGGGCGTACAGCCGGCTGACCGGGATCTTCTCGGCCCGCCCGCGCAACATCAGGTGCAGCTTGCCGGCCTCGTCGCGGTGAACCGATTCGATGGCCGAGCTGCGCACCACCACCGCCCGGTGCACCTGCCAGAAGGTGTCGGCATCGAGCTGCGGCAGCAGCTGCTTGAGGGGCGTGCGGATCAGGTATTCGTGCGTGGCGGTCAGCACGCGCAGGTATTTGTCGGCCGCCTCGAAGTAGAGAACCTCGTCGATCGGCACCATGCGCACGGTGCTTCCGCCCGCGTCGCTGGCGGCGATCATGCGAAGCGGGGCGGGAGCCGGCGTGGTGGCCGCGACCCCGGCTGCCCCCAGCACCTGCCGCCACTGGGCGAGCGTCTGCTCCAGCGCCGCATCCGCCAGTGCGGGCGTGGCCGCCGGCTGCCTTGCGGCCAGCGCCTGCTGCAGCCGGCCGACGGTCTTGCGCAGGCGGTCGGGCTGCACCGGCTTGAGCACGTAGTCGATGGCCTGCGCCTCGAAGGCGCGGGCGGCGTATTCGTCGTAGGCCGTCACGAACACCAGCTGGGGCATGGGCGTCTCGTCGGCGGGCCAGCTGTCGGCCAGCTCGGCAGCAGCCCCGAGGCCGTCGAGGCCGGGCATGCGGATGTCGAATAAAAGCACCTGCGGCAGCAGCCGCAGCGCCTCGCGCACGGCGCTGCGGCCGTCGCCGGCGGTGGCGACGATCTCCAGCTCGGGCCATGCGGCGGCCAGTTCGGCCTTGAGCGCCTGCGCGAGAAGGGGTTCGTCCTCAGCGATGAGTGCGGTGGGGGATGCAGTGGTCATCTTGTCGTTGTTGTCCTGTCGTGTGGCGTGCGTTCAGGCCGGCGCCGGAATGCTCAGCGTCGCCAGCGTGCCGCCCGAAGGGGAGGGCGCCATGCTCATGGTGCCGCGCTCGCCGTACACCGTGGCCAGCCGCTCGCGCACCTGCTCGAGCCCGAAGCCGCTGCCCTGCGACGGCGGCGCCGCACCCAGGCCCACGCCGGTGTCGCTGACCTCGATCACGAGCGAGCCGCCTTGCTCGTCCCTGCGGGCGCGCACCACGATCTCGCCGCCTTCCACCTTGGGCTCCAGGCCGTGGCGGATGCTGTTCTCCACCAGCGGCTGCAGCAGCAGCGGCGGCACCGGCGCGTCGCGCAGGTCCTGCGGCAGGTCGAGGGTGTAGCGCAGCCGGTCGCCCATGCGCACCGACATCAGCTCCAGGTAGTCGCCCAGCCGCTCGAACTCGGCCGACAGCGGATGCGAGAGCGCGCGCGAGCCGCTCAGCGTCATGCGCAGGTAGCTGTTGAGCCGGTCGAGCATGGCCACGGCGCGCGGCGGATCGACCGTGATCAGCACCCGCAGGTTGGCCAGCGTGTTGAACAGCATGTGCGGCTCCAGCTGCGTCTCCAGCAGCTTCAGCCGGGCCTCGGTGGCGTTGCGCTGGGCCAGCTCGATCTGGCTCTGCATGTGCTTGCTCTTGCCGAGGCTGTAGAAGAAGAAGCACATGCCGACCGTCGCGATGATGGTGATCGTGACGCCGGTGGCCAGCTTGTGGCCCCTGATGTCGAGAAAGTCGAACCGCGGCGCGTCGAACACGGCGTCGCCGATGACGTTGCCCACGAAGAAGCCGACCGCCACGCCCAGCGCGACGAGTGCGAAGCCCCAGGGCCAGTTCGGCCAGTGCGTCTCGCGGTGCCCGCTGAGCAGCAGCCGCCCGGTGTCGATGAACAGCCAGCTGACCATGCCGATCGCCAGCGAATAGACGAGGTGGCCCGCCCAGTTGTCCCCGCCGGTGATGGTCATCGCGATGGCGATGAGGCAGCAGAAGACGGCCGTGATCAGGCCATGCCGAAGCATGTCCCGGAAGTTCTCCGCGCGGAAGCGGCTCTGCGGCGCGGTGCTGCTCATCCGCGGTCCCGGCCTCCCAGGGCGCGGCGCTCGCGCTCGACCAGCCTGTCGTAGAAGCCGCCGCCGGGCGCGACGAACCAGACCACGGCGCCATGGATCAGCAGCCCCAGCCCCCAGCCCATGAGCGGATACATCGCCCAGTTGCGGCCGTTGGCGGCCGAGATGGCGACCAGCCCCAGGTTGACCAGCACGTAGACGAAGGCGTGGACGTACCAGCCCATCTTGGCGCCGGCGCGGCGGCGGGCGAGGCGCTCGATCTCGGAGCGGGAGGAATCGGAGGAGGCGTAGGAAGTCATGACAGCTCCTTGTATTGGACAGGAATGAAATCGGCCGCCATTGCGGTCTGCGGCGACGGCTGCAGGGCCGCGCGCTGGCGCAGCTCCTCGGTGGTGTCGCCGGGGCCCTCGGGCTTTCAGCCGGGCGGCTTCACGAGGTAGCCGACGAAGGCGCGCACGGAACGGGCCGAGGCGAGGTCGCGAAAGAGCGCGCGCCACTGGCCGAACTCGATTTCCAGGATGTTGTGGGTGGTGACCGGGTTGACGAGGCCGTAGCGGCAGGGCACGTCGGCGCGCTCGGAGATGTAGGTCCCGAACAGGCGGTCGAACACGATCAGCACGCCGCCGTAGTTGCCGTCCAGGTATTCCAGGTTCGAGGCGTGGTGCACGCGGTGGGCCGAGGGGGTGTTGAGCACCCATTCCAGCGGGCCGAGGCGCGGAATCCAGGTCGCGTGGATCCAGAACTGGTACAGCAGGTTCAGCGTGAGCATCAGCAGGACCACCCGCGGCGGCATGCCCAGCAGCGGTGCCAGCATGAAGAAGGCCAGGGTGCCGGTGAGGCGGCCGGTCCAGCCGAAGCGGTAGGCGGCCGACAGGTTCAGCTGGTTCGGCGAATGGTGGATGGCGTGGGTGCACCAGAACCAGCGCACCCGGTGCGCCGCGCGGTGGTACCAGTAGTAGCAGAACTCCTGGCCGATGAAGCAGGCCGCCCAGCCGGTCCAGTGGTCCATCGGCAGGGTGAAGAGGCGGTGGGCGTAGAACCAGTCCATCGCGCCGGTCCAGAAGGCCAGGGGCAGCAGCCAGCGCAGGGGGTATTCGCGCACCAGGAAGTCGAACACGGAGACGCCGGCGGCCTTCCAGTCGTAGCTGCGCCAGCCGTTGCGCCAAGAGAGCACCAGGGCCTCGGCGATGGAGGCGGCCAGCACCACCGTGACGGAGATCTTGAGGATCAGCAGGAGCGCGTTCATGGCGGCGTTTCTTCCGTGAGTGGTTGCCCGGGAATCGAGGCCCGGGAATATTAGGCCGCGCGGGCCGCGGCGGCCATGGCGTCGGTACGGATGGCCAGCTTCCAAAGGCGCACGGCGCGGGCAGCGAACACCCCGGTGAAGGCGCCGTACAGCACGGGCACGACGATGGCGAGGGTCGGCTGATGGCGCAGTTCGGGGTGCATGGCCAGGGCGGCGCCCACCGCGTACTTGGTCAGGAAGATGCCCATCATGAGCATCAGCGGCACCGGGCTGCCGGCCACTTCGAACTGGCGCGCGGCTGCGTCGTAGCGGGTGGCGGCGTGCAGCGGGCACTGCAGCACCAGCGCCGCCATCACGGCCGCGGCGGCGGCCCAGCCCAGCAGGGCGCCGAAGGAATCGCCGAACACCGAAACCACGCCGTAGATCGACAGGCCGCCCATGGCGACGGGCATCAGCGTGACGCGGGTCAGGCTCACCTGGTTGGCCAGCAGCTGCCGGGCGCCGAGCCACAGCAGCACGAAGAACACGGCGAACACCCACTTGGGCGTGTGAAGGACGATCTGCATCAGCATGGCGGCACTCCGTGGAAGGTGAAGGTTGAAGAAAAGCTGAAAAAAGCGGTGCAAGGAAATCGATGGGTTGGACTGTGCCGATGCCCGCGCGCCCCGGCCACCGCCGTGCGACGGAATGCGCGCAGGCGGCGCGAATTGCAGCCTGGCCGCGCGAATTGCAGGGTTCCGGGGGGGCAATCCGGGAGACATGGAGGAGGTTTTGAGGAAGCTTGTAGGAGGCTCCCGCGAGCTTTACCGACGCTTTACGGCCCAGCAAAGAGCCGGACTACCATCCGCGCTGTACTACGCTGGTCCGCACCCTCGCACCTTTCGCACGCACCGTCCATGGAACAAGAAAAACCAACCGAGCCTCTGCCTTCCGCCGTTTCTCCCAACCATCCGACGGTCCGCAGGCGCCGTTGGATGGGCAGCCTTCTGGCCCTGCTGCTGCTGGCGGTGCTGGGCGGTGGCGCGTGGTACCTGGTCCAGCGCTCGAAGACGCCGGTGGCCGGCCCAGGCGCCGGCCCGGGACCGGGCGCGGGCAGGCAGGGTGGACCCGGCGGCCCTGGCGGCCCCGGGCGCGGAGGCGGTGGCGGCCCGGCCTCCAGCACGGTCGGCATCGCGACCGCCAGGCAGGCCGACATTCCGGTGCAGCTGGAAGCCCTGGGCACGGTCACGCCGCTGGCCAACGTGATCGTGCAGCCGCAGGTTTCGGGCGTGCTCACGGCGGTGCTCTTCCAGGAAGGGCAGATGGTCAAGAAGGGCGACGTGCTCGCCACCATCGATCCGCAGCCGTTCCAGAACGCCCTGGCGCAGGCCACCGGCGCCCGCCAGCGCGACGAGGCGCAGCTCGCGGCGGCGCGGGTCACGCTGCAGCGCTACCAGACCCTGCTGGGCCAGGATTCCATTGCCCGCCAGGACGTCGACACCCAGGCCGCGCTGGTCAAGCAGCTCGAAGGCACGGTGGCCATCGACCGCGCCAACGAGAACACCGCCAAGCTCAACCTCGCCTGGAGCCGCATCACCGCGCCGGTGAGCGGGCGCATCGGCCTGCGGCCGGTGGACGCGGGCAACTACATCTCCACCGGCACCACCAACGGCATCGCGACCATCACGCAGATTGCGCCGATCGACGTCGAATTCGCCATTCCGCAGGACCGCGTGCCCGAAGTGCAGGAGCGCCTCGCCCAGGGGGCGAAGCTCGACGCCACCGCCTTCGACCGCACCCGCACGCGCCGGCTCGCGAACGGCAGCTTCTCCACGCTGGACAACCTGGTCGACACAGCCACCGGCACCGTCAAGGCCAAGGCCCGCTTCGCCAACGCCGACAACGCGCTCTTCCCGAACCAGTTCGTCAACCTGCGGCTGCTGCTGCGCACCGTGAACAGCGCGGTGGTGGTGCCCGTCACGGCGCTGCGCCACGGCCCCAACGGCGACTACGTGTATGTGCTGAACGAAGACAACACCGTGTCGCAGCGCACGGTGACGCGCGGCGAATCGAGCGTGGACAACGTGGCGATCACCTCGGGCCTGCAGGCCGGCGAGCAGGTCGTGACCGAAGGCGGCGACCGTCTGAAGGACGGCGCGCGCGTGCAGACCCAGGCCGACCGGCCCGCGGGCGCCGCATCGGCTCCGGCAGGTGGCACGCATCGCAGCCGCCGGCAGGGCGGCGGCGCAGGCGGTCCCGGCGCGGCCAGGGGCGCCGAGGGCGCACCGGCAGCCGGGGCTTCCGCGGCGCCGGCCACCTCGACCGCCCCCGGCGCTGCGGCAGCCCCTGCCGCGGCCTCCCCCGCGCCCTCCACGCCTTCCGCGCCCTCCGCGGAGACGGCCCCCGCCACGCCGGCGACGCCGGCCAAGCTCCCGACCGCCGAGCAGCGCCAGCGCATGCTCGATTCCGTCAAGGACAACCCCGAGCAGCTCGAGCGCCGCAAGCGTTTCCTCGAGGCGCTGGACCGCGGCGATCCGGCCGCGCTGGAGCGCTGGCAGCGCATGTCCGAACGCGGCGGCGAAGGCGGGCAGGGCGGCAGGCGCGGCCAATGACGAACGGTCTTCGCATCACCAGCTGCTGCCGTCGCAGCAGTGACAGCAGTAGCAGCAGCACGGAGGCCTGCCAGTGAGTCCGTCCCGTCCGTTCATCCTGCGGCCAGTGGCGACCTCGCTGCTGATGGTCGCGATCGTGCTGGCCGGCCTGGTGGCATTCCGCTTCCTGCCGCTGTCGGCGCTGCCGCAGGTCGACTACCCGACCATCCAGGTGCAGACGCTCTACCCCGGTGCCAGCCCCGAGGTGATGAGCAACACCGTCACTGCGCCGCTGGAGCGCCAGTTCGGCCAGATGTCGGGGCTCGACCGCATGAGCTCGACCAGCGCCGCGGGCGTGTCGATCATCACGCTGCAGTTCTCGCTCGGCCAGACGCTGGACGTGGCCGAGCAGGAAGTGCAGGCCGCCATCAACGCCGGCGGCTCGCTGCTGCCGGCCGACCTGCCGGCGCCGCCTGTGTACGCCAAGGTCAACCCGGCCGACGCGCCGGTGCTCACGCTGTCCATCACCTCCGACACGCTGCCGCTGACCGACGTGCAGAACCTGGTCAACACCCGGCTCGCGCAGAAGATCAGCCAGGTCTCGGGCGTGGGGCTGGTGTCGCTCAGCGGCGGGCAGCGCCCCGCGATGCGCATCCAGGCCAACACCCAGGCGCTGGCGGCCAACGGCATCGGGCTGGACACGCTGCGCACGGCGATCTCGGCGGCCAACTCCAACGGCGCCAAGGGCAGTTTCGACGGGCCCAAGCGCGCCTACACGATCAATTCGAACGACCAGCTGATGACGGTCGACGACTACAAGAACCTGATCGTCTCGTACAAGAACGGCGCGCCCATCCGAATGGTCGACGTGGCGCAGGTGGTCAGCAGCGCCGAGAACAACCAGCTCGCCGCCTGGGCCGGCAACAAGGTCGACGGCACCAGCAGGCTCTCGCCCGCGATCATCATGAACGTGCAGCGCCAGCCCGGCGCGAACGTGATCGCCACCGTCGACGCCATCAAGAAGCAGCTGCCCGAGCTGCAGGCCGGCATGCCTGCCGGCCTGAAGATCGAGGTGCTCAGCGACCGCACGGCCGGCATTCGCGCCTCGGTGCAGCACGTCGAGATGGAGCTGGTGCTGGCCGTGGTGCTCGTGGTGCTGGTGATCTTCGCCTTCCTGGGCAGCCTGCGCGCCACCGTCATCGCCAGCATCGCGGTGCCCATCTCGCTGATCGGCACCTTCGGGCTGATGTACCTGCTGGGCTACAGCCTCAACAACCTCAGCCTCATGGCGCTGACCATCGCCACCGGCTTCGTGGTGGACGACGCGATCGTCATGATCGAGAACATCGCGCGCTACATCGAGGAGGGCGAGAAGCCCCTGCAGGCCGCGTTCAAGGGCGCCACGCAGATCGGCTTCACCATCATCTCGCTGACCGTTTCGCTCATCGCGGTGCTGATCCCGCTGCTGTTCATGGGCGACGTGGTGGGCCGCCTGTTCCGCGAGTTCGCGGTGACGCTGGCCATCACCATCCTGATCTCCGCCGTGGTGTCGCTCACGCTGGTGCCGATGATGTCGGCGCGCTGGCTCAGGCACGAGCAGAAGAAGGAGGCCTCGAACAAGGGCTTCGGCGCGCGCGCACAGCGATTCTTCGACGGCGTGATGGTGCGCTACGACCGCTCGCTGCACTGGGTGATCGAGCACCAGGCGCTCACGCTGCTGGTCGCGCTGCTGACCATGGTGCTGACGGTGCTGCTCTACCTCACCATTCCCAAGGGCCTGTTCCCCACGCAGGACACCGGCCAGCTGCAGGCCCGCGTTCAGGCCGCGCAGGACGTGTCGTTCGAGCGCATGTCGCAGCTGCAGATGCAGGCGGCGCAGGCGATCCTCGAAGACCCGGCGGTCGAGAATCTCAGCTCCTTCGTCGGCGTCGATGCCGCCAATAACACCATGCTGCACACCGGCAGCATGCTCATCAACCTGGTGAAGGACCGCGACAGCCAGCAGGTCGTGATGGACCGCCTGCGCGAGCGCGTGCGGCAGGTGGCTGGCGTCACGCTCTACCTGCAGCCCACGCAGGACCTCACCATCGACGCCGAGACCGGCCCGACCGAATACCGCATGTCGCTCGAAGGCGTGGACAGCACCGCCATCACCGAGTGGATGAAGAAGCTCGTCGCCAAGCTGCAGGAATCGGACAAGGTGCGCAACGTCAGCAGCGACGCCGGTGCCCAGGGCCTCGCGGCTTTCGTGAACGTCAACCGCGACACCGCGGCGCGGCTGTCGATCACCGCGAGCACCGTGGACGACGCCCTCTACAGCGCCTTCGGCCAGCGCATCGTCTCGACCATCTTCACCGAGACGAATCAGTACCGCGTGATCCTCGAGGCCCAGCCCGGCATGGTGAACACGCCGCAGACGCTGGGGCAACTGAGCCTGATCGCGGGCTCGGGCACCGCCACGCCGCTGTCGGCGATCGCGCAGATCTCCGAGCAGCAGGCGCCGCTGCAGATCACGCACGTGGCGCAGTACCCGGCGAGCACGCTGAACTTCGACACCGCACCCGGCGTTTCGCTCGGCGCCTCGGTCGACGCCATTCGAGCGGCCGCGAAGGAGATCGGGCTGCCGAGCAGCGTGACGATGACCTTCCTCGGAGCTTCAGGGGCTTACGAGAAGTCGCTGTCGAACCAGCTGTGGCTGATCCTTGCCGCCGTGGTGTGCGTGTACATCGTGCTGGGGGTGCTGTACGAGAGCTATGTGCATCCGCTGACCATCCTGTCCACGCTGCCTTCGGCCGGGGTTGGGGCGCTGCTGGCGCTGATGATCACGGGCAACGACCTGGGAGTGATCGGCATCATCGGGATCATCCTGCTGATCGGCATCGTGAAGAAGAACGCGATCATGATGATCGACTTCGCCATCGATGCCGAGAGAACACAGGGGAAGTCTCCTCGGGAGGCCATTCACCAGGCTGCCTTGTTGCGGTTTAGGCCCATCTTGATGACGACGCTGGCGGCTTTGTTTGCTGCTGTGCCGTTGATGTTCAGCTTCGGGGATGGGGCTGAATTGCGGCGGCCGCTGGGGTTGGCGATCTTTGGGGGGTTGATCGTCAGTCAGTTGCTTACCCTGTTCACTACGCCTGTTATTTATCTGGCGTTTGATCGGTTGGGTGGGGGGAGTGCCCGGAGGGTTGAGATTGAGGAGGAGGCGGTTTGACTTTGTTCGCCTCTTCTTGTTTTGGGTTTCGGAGCCGGGTCTCGCCCCGGCGGGCGACCTACTTTCTTTTGCTTCGCCAAAAGAAAGTAGGCAAA